>JAIRMC010000145.1 GCA_031258965.1 Azoarcus sp.
CCCAGCAAGGAATTCCTTGGCTACAGCGCCACGAAGGCCGCCATCGTGGCGTTTACCAGCGCCCTCGCCAAGCAGGTCGCCAAACGCGGCATCCGGGTAAACGGCGTCGCGCCCGGCCCAATCTGGACGCCGATGCAGATCTATTTCGAAGCGCCCGCCAACAACGTCGAAGGTCTCAACGTTTCGACGCCCCTGGGACGCATGGGGCATCCGGTGGAAATGGCTCCGCTCTATGTCACCTTGGCGGAAGGGGCGAGCAGCTTTGTTACCGGCAGCACTTGGTCCGCCGATGGCGGACGGCTTTAGCACATTTTTGCCTCAAATGCTGACATCCGTCAAAACTCAGAACCCGCGCCAGTACTGGATTGCCTCGGCCATCTGTACCGTGCCGGGGCGTTCGGCGCCGCCCAGGTCGGCCAGCGTGCGCGCCACTCTGAGCACGCGATGGTAGGCGCGCGCCGATAGTTTCAGGCGCTCCATCGCGGTGGCGAGCAGTGCCGCACCCGCCGCGTCCGGCGCGCACAGTGACTCGACCCGCCCCGCTTCCAGCCGGGCGTTGGCAACGCCTTGCCGGGACATCTGCCGCTCATGGGCGCGCACTACCCTGGCGCGAACTTCGGCGCTCGATTCGCTCGCGGTGCTCGTTGCCAGGTCGGCGAAAGGCACGGCGGGGACTTCGATCATGAGGTCGATCCGGTCAAGCAGCGGCCCCGACAATCTGGCGCGATAGCGAGCAATCTGGCCCGGCGAGCAGGTGCATGCCCTTGATGGATGTCCGGCGTAGCCGCAGGGGCATGGGTTCATCGCCGCCACGAGCTGAAAACGCGCCGGGAATTCGGCCCGCCGTTGTGCGCGCGCCACGCTGACCATGCCGGTTTCCAGCGGCTCGCGCAGTGATTCGAGTACCCGTCGATCAAATTCGGGCAGTTCGTCGAGAAAAAGTACGCCATGATGGGCAAGCGAGACTTCCCCCGGCCTTGGCACGGAACCGCCGCCGATCAGGGCCGCCGCCGAGGCGGAATGGTGCGGCGCACGAAATGGCCGCAGTCCCCAACGCGCGGCGTCGAACGCGCCGCCGAGCGAGAGCACCGCCGCGCTTTCCAGCGCCTCGTTTTCGTCGAGCGGCGGCAGCAGACCCGGCAGGCGTTGCGCCAGCATGGATTTTCCCGTGCCCGGCGGGCCGAAAAAAAGGATCGAGTGCCCGCCCGCCGCCGCGACTTCGAGCGCACGCCGCGCCTGTAACTGGCCGCGCACGTCGGCGAGATCCGGCACGTTGGGGGCAAGCGCCCGCGCGGGGGCAACGTGCGGCAGAATCGGATCGTGCCCGGCAAGATGCGCGCAAAGCGCCAGCAGCGAATTTGCCGGTAATACCGTCACACCCCGCGCAAGCGCCGCTTCGTCGGCGTTGACGCGCGGCAAGGCCAGTGCCCGCCGCGCTTTTCCGGAAGCGAGCGCGGCGGCAAGCGGCCCCCGGATGCCGCGCAGGCTGCCATCGAGCGACAGTTCGCCGCAAAATTCATGACCTTCGAGCGAGCGCGACGCGATCTGCCCCGAGGCGGCGAGGATGCCAAGCGCAATCGGCAGATCGAAGCGCCCGCCTTCTTTGGGGAGATCGGCGGGCGCGAGGTTGACGGTGATGCGGCGCTGTGGAAACTTGAATTGCGACGTCACCAGGGCCGCCCTGACCCGGTCGCGCGCTTCGCGCACTTCGGTGTCGGGCAGGCCGACGAGTGTAAAAGACGGCAATCCGTTGGCGAGATGAACTTCGACCGTGACTTCGGGCGCGGCAAGGCCATCGAGGGCGCGAGTGCGGACAAGTGCGAGCGTCATTCCGTTCTCCATTCAGCGAAAGCGGGATTATGACGGATTGCTCCCTGGTGAGTCAAACGGCATCGACTGTCAAATCGGCGGCGAATTTCCGGCGGCCAATGTTCTGCCGTACCCTGGTGGAGAATGTTTTCCTGTGCGGATTTCGTTTACCGGGGAAATTCGACGATTTCCCGGCAATCAGCGAATTCTGTACTGCCGGGGCTATTCTGAATGCTCCCCCCTTTCGATTTTATTGCTGTACAACATGAGTCTCGCGGCTTCGTGCAGGTTGCGCGCGAGGGTGGAAAGGCGGGCGAATTCCTGAGGGTTTTCGGCGGCAAGATTTTTCACGTCGTCGGCATCGACGGCGTACAGCCCGGCATTCGAGCCGTCGGCGTTCATGCTGAGAAGATAGCGACTCGTCACGACGCCCAGCAGCGGGAACGTACCTTCGCGCAGGAGCAAGGGGACGGCGCGCTCCCCTTCCGGAGCTGGAAGCTGGATGTCGCGCCCCATCGTGGCCGTGTGGTAGTCCAGTCCCAGAAGGCCCGCCAATGTGGGCAGGAAATCGACAAGGCTGGTAGCTTCTTCGGTCACACGCGCGGGAATCAGGCGCGGCGCATGGATGATGCCGGGAACATGCAGACTCTCTAGGTTGAGGTCGGCATACGCCTTGGGTTTGAAGGGCAATTCCGCGACGCGCCCGTTATGGTCGCCATAGAGCACGAAAATGGTATTGTCGTAATAGCCGCTTTCTTTCGCCATTTCGATGAATCGCCCGAGGCAATGATCGAGAAAGCGCACGGCGTTGTACTGGGCCTTGCTGCGGAATCCTGAGCGGCGCAACACATCGTCCGGTAGGGTCTTGAGTTCAAACCCGTCGTTATCCTTGGGGATCGTGAAAGGCGGATGATTGTCTGCGGTCTGGATGAAGGCGATGAAGGGACGATCCTTGGGCTGCTGCCGCAAAAGGGCGTCCATCTCCTTGAACAGCGCAAGGTCGGAGATGCCCCATACGTCGATGTTGGGCGATTTCCACTCGCCCTCCTCGTGCAACTGAATATCGGGAACGCTGCTCTTGAGCAGCGCGTTCATGTTTGCCCAACCCGCGTTGCCGCCGACAGCATAGTGTTTGTCGTAACCGCTGAAAGCGTTCAAAAGGCTTCGCTGCGGCAGGAGGAAGGGATTGCGGGTGGCACTTTTTGTGCGCGACACGTCGGGAGTGCCGGTAAAACTCGCCCATACTGTTTTCGCCGTCCCCGTGACGGGCACGTAAAAATTGCGCAAATCCCAGCTTTCCCGCGCGATCCGGTCGAGGTTCGGCGTGGGGTCCAGGGGGTTGCCATGCAGCCCGGTCACGCTGCCGCCCAGTGATTCCAGGTGAATGAAGATGATATTGGGCGGCGTGGTGAATTCGAGGCGATGTGGCTGCGGTGGGATGTGCCGCTCGAACCGGAGCAGTGCCTTGCCCGTCGCGGTCGGAACCGGCGCGTCCAGATAGGCGGCAATTTCCTCTGCATGTGCTCGCACATAGGCAAGGTCGTAGTGGTTGGACGGGGGGGTAAACCAGGTATCCCAGATAAAAAGCACCGGATTCAGCCCCAGCGCGCCCATTTGCGTACTGCCGGAGAAGAAGGCGTCGCTCCAGCGCAGGGGCACGGGGTTTTTCAGGTTGATGTTGTCCGCGCGCCCCAGGAACCCCAGCACGCCTCCTACGCTGACCAGCCCCACGAGTATTGCGGTGATCCATCTCCGCAATGGCCGGGCCGGGTGTTCGAGCGTCCGGCGCTCCAAGCAGACAAAGCCCCAAGAAAGTGCCGCCGAAGCAAACAACCACAACAGGACAAGACGGATTACCGGGTAATGCTCCCACACCAGTTGCGCTGAAATATCGGGGTTGCTGAGAAACCTGAATGCGCTGGCGTTGACCCGCAATCCCGTCCAGGCGTAATAGCAGAAATCAATGATATATGCCAATCCTACCGTCATCAGAGCCATTCCCAGCCACACACGCATGGCCCATCGCCATCCCCGCGTGTTTTTCGCGTTCCAGCGCGGCGAGATCAACAGAAGCGCGGGCGGCAGCATCAACAGGATTGCCAGGCGCAAATCAAACCTGAAGCCGACTCCCAACGTTCTCAGAAGTACATTGTTGTTTCCGGAAGGGGAAAAAGAGACTTCGGACGCGCCAAACAGAAATCCCAGACGCAACCCGGCGAACAGTATGAACAGCACGGCCACGCCGGACAGCAGATAACGTAAACGCGGGAAAAGCATGAAAATCTCCGTGGCGGCAATCCCACGCGGCTTGTGGATTGCTCTTGACAATTGATTCAATCAGGGTTTCGCGGCCATTTTACCGCGCCTGAAGCGGTTTTCTGGCAATGCACAAAAATACGGCGCGGCCAAGCGCGACCATGACCAGCGGCGCATCCAGTAGGTAATCCCACAGATTGCCGGAATCCAGCCAGTGCAACCGCCAGCCGACCAGCGCGGCGAGAAGGGCGAGCGAGAAGGCGCGCCTGCCGCGAAGCCAGAGAAGAAACGCCAGCCCTCCCGTCAAACAGGGCAAGACGGCGGGGGCGTACCCCCATGCGTAGAGATGGAGAGGCGACAAGCCAAAGCTGAGGAGGAAAAAGGCAAGGCCCATGAGGGCGAAGCTGCGGGGGTAGGGCACCAGTGACCGTGGCCCCTGGAAAAAGAGGATGGTCAGGAATACGAGGGTGACGATGGAAAGATCTCCCAAGGCTCCGCGCAATACCGCCAAAAGTGAAACGCCGGGGACGGGCAGATGCAGGAGCGCGCATACCGCCGCCAGCGCCATCGTCATGCGTTTGAGATGACCGCGCAGCCAGGGCGCGCCCAGCGAGAAAAAGAGCGTTATTGCCAGACCGTAGCCAAGGGAAGCGAGGAGCACGGGTATCACAGTATTTTTTCCAGCCATGCTTCGTTGAAACGCAGGTGGCGAATGAAACTGCGATTCCAGGTGTAAACCAGATGGAAGTCGCCGTCGGCGGCTCGGATCAGATAGGGGTAGTCATATTGCCAACTGCAATGCGTCCCGCAAAGATTGTTTTCGGCATTTCGGGCGACGGTTTCCGGGTCTGGCATTCGGCCAATATCCTGTAAATCTTCCGACAGGCGCGCGCGAAACGTGTTTCTGTCCGGCGGGTTTCGCAAAAAGGATTCCTTGTCTTCAAAACGGTGAATAACGCGCCAATGCTGTCCGTCATCGGTGCTCAGCAGAAGCGAGAGGCGAAACCGTTCGTTTTCCACGTCGTTGGCGACCGCCAGCAAGCCGCCGTCTTTCAGCCGCAGGGCGGAAAGCGCCGAGTTCGGATTCGGCAGGTCGGTTTGCGTCAGGGGAGACCAATGTTGTCCGGCATCCGTTGTTTCCGTGCGCCAGACGCGGTGCGGCGGCAGATCGTCGCCATCGCGCAGCAGGGAGACGGCGCGGGCCGGTGTTTCCACCAGCACGATGGGCTGCAACGAACGCAAGCCGTGATCCATGCGCGTGACGCGCCGCACTTCGCCCGCCGGCGACAATGTGAGCAGTTCGCCTGATTTGCCCGCCATTTCGTAATAGACGGGAAGGCCGATGTCGCCGTTCTCGAAAAACACCGGAGGCCCCTTGACTAGGGTCGAAATATTGAGGAAAGGTTCGGTAATGAGCCGCCGGGCGGGTTGCCAGCTTTTGCCCAAATCAGGCGAAACGATGAGATTCAACTGACTGGCCGCCCAGCCGCCCAGCGCGACGCTGACATAAACGACCCACAGTTCGCCTTGCGGCGTGACGAAAGCCACGGGATTTCCAAGCTTGCGTACGAATCTGCCAGTCTCCGCCATGGTCTGGGCCGGCGTCGCCAGCACGCGCTGCGGCGACCAAGCGCCATCCTTGTAATCGGCGGCATAGATTTTGACATCCGTGCCGCCTTCGCGCTGGCCGCCAAACCAAACGGCAAAAAGCTGTCCATTTGGCAGGGCGGTAATGGCGGCGGCATGGACGCGCAAAGGGTCGGGCTGGTTGACGAGGGCGCTTTCCAGCCGGGGCGTTTTTCCAGGTTGGCTGACGGGAAGCGGCGACGGGGCAAAACGCGGCGGCGGCGCAAAAAAAGCGGGCCAGCTTGCCCACAGGGTGAGACATGCGATGCCCGCGAGCGGCAACGCGGTCCGGCGGCGATACCTGTGGAGGCATGTACGCAACAGGAGGCAGGCCCGGGCTGTTCCGGTCATTCTGGCGGTGAGGGTCACGATCCCGGCGGCGAAGGTTTTTCCTTTTCGCCGTGGCGAACCGTATCGACCACAAGAAAAATGATCGTGGCGGGAAGCGCGTAGCCCAGGATGATGTTGGCGAAGACGGGGGTTTGCGCCGATTGCCGCGCGGTAAGGATCAGCCATACGGTATAGGCGGCGTAATAGGCGAGGAACAGTCCGCCTTCCCATCGGGAGATTTCACGCCCAGTAAGGATGACCGGCAGGCAGACGAGAGCCGCCGCCGCCATGATCCACAGATCGGCGGCGCGCGCGATATCGGAGACCGGTATGCCGTTGGGCGCGATGAGGCCGGTGATGCCCAGTACCGCGCAGATGTTGAAGATGTTGCTGCCGATGATGTTGCCCACGGCGATGTCGCGCTCGCCCCGCAGGGCGGCGACCGCCGAGGTGGCGAGTTCCGGCAGCGAAGTGCCGACGGCGACGACGGTCAGGCCGATGGTCAGGTCGCTCACGCCGAGCGAACGGGCAACGTTGACCGCCGCGTCCACCAGCCAGTCCGCGCCCAGCATCAGCAGGGCGAGTCCGCCCGCGATCAGGGCGATTTGCACAGGCCTGCCGCTGGCCCAGGGCGCGTCCGGGATGTCGCTGGCGAGTTCCGCCTGCTCCGCCTGGGTGGCGGCGCGCGATTGGCGAACGAGGAAAAAGGTGTAGGCGACAAGCGCCGTGAACAGCGCCAGCCCCTCGAAGCGGTCAAGGCTGCCGTCGAGCGCGAACGTGAGCAGGAGCAACGACGCGCCGATCATGATCGGGATTTCCTGGCGGATGATCTGGCTTTGCACCGCGAGCGGGATTATCAGCGCCGACAGGCCGAGAATGAGCAACACGTTGGCGATGTTGCTGCCGATGACGTTGCCGAGGGCAATGTCGGGCGCGTCACCGAGCGCCGCGCCGACGGAAACCGCCAGTTCCGGCGCGCTGGTGCCGAATGCGACGACGGTCAGGCCGATGACCAGTGGCGAGATGCCGAACGCGGCGGCCAGTTTCGATGCGCCGCGCACGAGCAGTTCCGCGCCCGCGATGAGCGCGGCCAGTCCGAGGGTGAAAAATAGGGCGTTATTGAGCATGGGGAGGAAGAGTGAGCGCTTCGCGGCGCGGTTGATGAGATGTTGCGGGAGGGATTCCGGGCATCGCGCGGCATCTCCAGGCAGGGATGCCGCGCGATGTCGAGAAGCGAATCAACATGCGCATGTGGTCGTCAGATTCCCGCATCGGCGGCCAGCGCGGCGGCTTTGTCGGTCTGCTCCCAGGTGAATTCCGGCTCGTCACGGCCAAAATGGCCGTAAGTAGCCGTCCTGGAATAGATCGGGCGCAGCAGGTCGAGAGTCTGGATGATGGCTTTCGGGCGCAGGTCGAAATGCCTGTGGATCAGCTCGATGATCCGGGCATCGTCGATCTTGCCGGTGCCGAAGGTGTCGACCATCAGGCTGACGGGCCGGGCAATGCCTATGGCGTAGGCTATCTGCACTTCGCAGCGTTCGGCCAGCCCCGCCGCGACGACGTTCTTGGCGACGTAGCGTCCGGCATAGGCGGCGGAGCGGTCGACTTTGGACGGGTCTTTTCCCGAGAATGCGCCGCCGCCGTGGTGAGCCGCGCCGCCATAAGTGTCGACGATGATCTTGCGTCCGGTGAGGCCGCAGTCACCGTGCGGGCCGCCGACGACGAAGCGCCCGGTGGGGTTGATGAAATATTTCACTTTGCCCTTGAGGAGTTCCTCGGGCAGCACGGGCTTGACGATTTCTTCGATGACGGCTTCCCGGATTTGTTCGTGGCCGATCTCGGCGGCGTGCTGCGTCGAGACCACCACCGTGTCGATGGCCGTCGGCCTGCCGTCGATGTATTTCACCGTGACCTGGCTCTTGGCGTCCGGGCGCAGCCAGGGCAGGCGTCCGTCCTTCCTTAGCTCGGCCTGACGTTGCATGATTCTATGGGCATAGTAGATGGGTAGCGGCAACAGGCTCGGCGTCTCGGTGGCGGCATAGCCGAACATCAGGCCCTGGTCGCCCGCGCCCTGATCGAGATCAATGCCTTCGCCTTCATTGACACCCTGGGCGATGTCGGGCGATTGCCGGTTGATTGCCGCCAGCACCGCGCAGCTTTTGTAGTCGAAGCCGATGTCGGAATCGTCGTAGCCGATGCGGCGCACCACATCCCGCGCCACTTCACGGTAATTGACCTGGGCTGTGGTGGTGATTTCGCCCGAGATCACGATCAATCCGGTCGAAACAAGCGTTTCGCACGCCACGCGCCCGTGCGGGTCACTGGCGAGGATGGCGTCGAGCACGCCGTCGGAAATCTGGTCGGCGACTTTGTCGGGGTGTCCTTCGGAAACCGATTCCGAGGTGAAAAGAAACTCTTTTGGCATTTGTGGCTCCTGAAACGAAAATCCCCGAAGTTTGTGGCGTCGTGGCCAGCTCCGGGGATTTCGGCGAGCAGCCGACGCTTTAGCAGTATTTGTACACCGCATGACCGAAGCGGAAGCCGCCCTGCAAGTTGTCGAGTTAACTCGGCGGCTGGGGCACAATTATAGGCTACGGTATCATTTGGTCAAATGCGTTCGCGCCGGTTCTCGCATCTTGTTTTCCGGCGGCGCGGAATTTCTCCTGTATTCCTGTGTTCGTGAATTTTCTCTTTCGCTTGTTCGCCCGTTTGCCTCTGGCATGGCTGCATCGCCTTGGCGGTTGGGGCGGCTGGCTGGCCTATGTCTGCTCGCCTTCGTACCGCCGCCGGTTGCGCGCCAATCTGACGCAGGCCATGGGCGCGCCCTCGCGCGTCCTGTTGCATCGGGCAATCGCCGAGGCTGGGCGGCAGGCGCTGGAAGTGTGCTGGATATGGCTGCGCCCGTTGGAGACCGTGCTGGCAAAAGTGGCGGCCGTCCACGGCCTGGAACTCGTCGAATCCGCCCGGCGCGATGGGGCGGGCATCCTGTTCATGGCCCCGCATCTGGGCTGCTTCGAGCTGGCCGGGCATTACTGCGCCAGCGTCGGGGGCGGGCAACTCGTTGCGCTCTACCGCCCGCCGCGTTATCGCGCTCTCGAACCCGTGATGCGGGCCGGGCGTGTACGCGGCCCCTTGTCGACTGTGCCCGCTAATCTCGGCGGCGTCAGGCAATTGCTTAAAACCCTGCGCACGCGCGGCATGGTGGGCATATTGCCCGATCAGGTTCCTGCTACAGGGCAGGGGGTATGGGCGAATTTTTTCGGACGCCCGGCCTGGACGATGACACTCGGGGCGCGACTCGCGCAAGTGCGCGGCGTGCGGGTGATCTATGTCTGGGTTGAGCGCCTGCCGCGTGGCCAAGGTTACACGGTGCACTATTCATTGCCGGAACACGCCTGCGAGGGCGATCTCGCCGCGTGCTGTGCCGCGATGAATCGGGACATCGAACGTCTGGTGCGGCAGTGCCCGCAGCAATACCTGTGGGGATACAACCGTTACAAGGCGCCGCGCAGGGCGCATGACAGTGGACGGGCAGATGAAGAAACGGACGCGGAGACCATGGCATGACGCGATTGCTAGTGGGTATTTTCTGGCTGCTGCATTGGTTGCCGCTCTCGGTCCTCGCGCCGCTTGGCCGAAAACTGGGTGATGTCGCCTGGTTCGTCGCAACACCGCGGCGGCGGGTGGCCCTGATCAACCTTGCCCTGTGTTTTCCCGAACTCGACGAGGCGGCGCGTCGGCAATTGGCGCGTCGGCACTTTCGGGCACTGGGGCGCAGCCTGCTGGAACGCGGCCTGTTCTGCTGGGCTTCGCGCGCGCGTTTGCAACGCATCGTCCATTTCGAGGGCGAAGAACGCCTGCACACGCTGCAAGAGGCCGGTACGCCGGTAATCCTGTTCGCGCCGCACTTCGTTGGTTTGGACGCGGGGGGGGCGAGAGTGGCGATGTCTTTCGATTCCGTCAGCGTTTACGCGCGGCAGAAAAGAAACCCCGTGCTCGACCGCCTGCTTTACCGCGCACGTCGGCGTTTTGGCGACCAGCTATTGTTTTCGCGCCAGGATGGCATGCGCGGCGTGCTGAAGGCCATGAAGGCTGGCCGGCCCTTCTACTATTTGCCAGACATGGACTATGGTGGCAAGGACGCGGTTTTCGTGCCCTTTTTCGGTGTCGAGGCCGCCACTATCACCGGCCTTTCCCGCTTGGCGCGGATTGCCGGGGCGCGAGTGCTGCCCTGCGTGACCCGCATGCTGCCGGGCAGCGCGGGCTACGCGCTGGAAATCGGCGAGCCGTGGGAAGACTTCCCGGCCGCCGACATCAAGGCCGATACCCGCCGGATGAATGCCTGGTTGGAAACCGAAGTGCGCACCATGCCCGAGCAATATTATTGGGTACATCGCCGTTTCAAGACCCGCCCTGAGGGGCAGCCGCGTTTTTATTGACCAGAGGAAAGAAAAAGGATGTTCATGAGGATTTTGTCGAAGCATGCTTCGTGCGCGCTCGCCGCGCTGGTGTTTTCCGCTGCCGCGCTGGCGGAAGATGCTCCGCCGGTGCCCGTTGGCGACAAGGATGCGTTCGAGGCGAGATATGTTCAATGTATTTTGTCCGGATTGCAGGACAATTGTTTCATCACCGTCTTTGCCGGACATTTCTTCTCCTCGCCCGGCGAGGGAGCCAAGCGGATTTACGATTCCATCAAGGCAAAGATGCAGGGTTTGCGCGTGCGCAAGGTGCATACGCTCGAAAAGAAGGTCAAGGCAGACCTCGTGGATGTCAGAACTTACCTTCTCGAACTTGACAGGGAGCAGGGTTTCATCGGGTTCTACGTGGTGTTCAGGCGGGGAGGCAACGGCAACGACTGGTACGTCTATGAATTCGCCATGGATCAATCCGAGGACTTCATCCGCGCCATCCTGGGCCTTCCCGCACCGCCGCCGCCCGCTACCGGCGCAGCCGCGAGTTGACGGGCTTTCCGGCATCGACGCGCTCCGGATGCCGCGCCGTCAGTGCTTGCCGCTGCTCAGACGATCCATCAGGGCATAGAACAGCCCGGAGAACAGGAAAGTGATGTGGATGCCGACCATCCAGGACAAATGCCGGTCGGTGTGCAGGTCGACGCTCATGAACGCCTTGAGCAGTTCTATCCCCGAAATGGCCACGATGGAGCCAATCAGCTTGATCTTGAGATCGGAAAAGCCGATATGCCCCATCCAGTCCGGGCGGTCTTCGTGATCGTGCAGGTCTTCCATCTTGGAGACGAAGTTCTCGTAGCCGCTGAACGTGATGATGATGAGAAGGTTCATGATGAGTGCGACGTCGACCAGCGACAGCACGCCAGTAATCACCGTAGCACTGGAGGCGGTGGCGATGTCCGCGAAGATGCCGTAGATCTCTTTCCCGAACTTGATGAGCAGCACCAGCATCGCCAGCACCAGGCCGAGATAGATCGGGGCCATTAGCCAGCGGCTGGCAAACAGGAAATGTTCAAAGTGGTTTTCGAGTTTTTTCATTGCCGTTCCGGGTTGGTCGTGTCCATGGTCCTGGGAAAACGCGTCAGTCGTCATGACTGGCACAGGCGGGCAAGCACTTTGCGCACCCGCAGCATGGCTTCCTGCAAGACTTGCTCGATGCCTTCCAAGTGGATGCCCTGCATGCTCGCTTCGCGTCCGGCCGCGTAGTTGACCACGACGTTGATTGCGGCATAAGGCAGTTCCAGTTCGCGGGCAAGGACGGCCTCGGGCATGCCGGTCATGCCGATTACATCGGCGCCGTCGCGCTCGAAGCGGTCGATTTCGGCGGAGGTTTCCAGCCGGGGGCCTTGGGTAGTGGCGTAAACGCCGCCGTCGATGACGGCTTCCCCGACCTCGCGCGCGGCACTGAGGATGCGGCGGCGGATATT
The DNA here is from genome assembly GCA_031258965.1 of Azoarcus sp. Taxonomy (GTDB): domain Bacteria; phylum Pseudomonadota; class Gammaproteobacteria; order Burkholderiales; family Rhodocyclaceae; genus WRNU01. Next base: position 11,918 of record JAIRMC010000145.1, read on the forward strand.
TTCGTCGTAGGGATGGGTGAAATCGACGTGGCGCACAAGCGCGTCGATGCCATCGGAAAAAGTGCTGGCGCGGCCCCATGTGTAGTCGAGAATCTGGTCGGGCACAACCAGCGCGCCGGGCGTGCAATCGGGCCGGATACCGCCGACCGAGGCTACCGAAACGATGCATTCCGCGCCCGCCGTTTTCAGCGCCCACAGATTGGCACGGTAATTCACTCGATGCGGCGGAATGGTGTGCCCATAACCGTGACGCGCCAGGAAAATGACTTCGCGCCCATGCAGGCTGCCGAACGTCAGCGCCCCGGAAGGCTCGCCGTAGGGGGTGCGCGCAACCTCGCGGCGCACGTTTTCGAGCGACGACAGTTGTGTGAGTCCGCTGCCTCCGATAATTGCGAGCAAGGTTTTTCCTCTTTTTGCCTGGGCGGCGCGCGGGTTGTGCCAGTGTGGCGCTTTTCGCGCGCGAAAAACCAAAGATTCTAGCACGCCGCCCTGACATGCGCTAAAGTGCAAAACTTTTCGTCTCCATCCTCCCGGTTTTTATGTCCCGCGCCATCCGCAACATCGCCATCATTGCCCACGTCGACCACGGCAAGACCACACTGGTCGACCAATTGCTCCGCCAGTCCGGCACTTTCCGCGACAACCAGCAGGTCGCCGAGCGGGTCATGGATTCGGGAGACATCGAAAAAGAGCGCGGCATCACCATCCTGTCGAAAAACTGCGCCATCCAGTACGGCGACACGCACATCAACATTGTCGATACGCCGGGGCATGCCGATTTCGGCGGCGAAGTCGAGCGCGTGCTCTCCATGGTCGATAGCGTGCTGCTGCTCGTCGACGCGCAGGAAGGCCCGATGCCGCAAACCCGATTCGTCACCCGGAAGGCGCTCGCCCAGGGTTTGCGGCCCATCGTCGTTGTGAACAAGATCGACCGCCCCGGCGCGCGTCCGGACTGGGTAGTCAATCATACTTTCGATCTTTTCGACAAGCTCGGCGCTACCGAGGAACAGCTTGATTTTCCAGTGATTTATGCTTCTGCTCTCAACGGCTTCGCCGCCAACACGCTCAATGACGAGCGCAAGGACATGCGTCCGCTGTTCGAGGCCATCCTGAAGCATGTCCCCCCGCCCGAAATCGACGTCAACGGCCCCCTGCAACTCCAGATCTGTTCGCTCGATTACTCCGCCTACATGGGCCAGCTCGGTATCGGGCGCATCAAGCGCGGGCGCATTCGCCAGAACCAGGAAGTCGTGGCGATGTACGGCGCGGAAAACCGGGGCAAGGGCAAGGTCAGTCAGATATTGACCTTCCGGGGACTCGAACGCCTGCCCTCGGAGAGTGCCGAGGCGGGCGACATCGTGCTGATCGCGGGCATCGAACAATCGAACATCGGCGTGACGCTCTGCGATCCGGACGCGCCCGAAGGTCTGCCGCCCATCGCCGTCGACGAACCGACGCTGACGATGAACTTCATGGTCAACACCTCGCCCCTGGCCGGACGCGAAGGCAAATACGTCACCAGTCGACAAATCCGCGAACGGCTGGAAAAAGAACTGCTCAAGAACGTTGCCCTGCGGGTGGGTTTCACCGAGGACGCGGACGTTTTCGAGGTCTCGGGCCGCGGCGAACTGCATCTCACCATCCTGCTCGAAAACATGCGCCGCGAAGGTTTTGAACTCGCGGTGGGCCGTCCCCGCGTGGTCTATAAGGAGGTCGACGGCGTTCGGGCCGAGCCTTACGAACTTCTCACCGTCGATGTGGAAGAAGATCATCAGGGCGCGATCATGGAAGAACTGGGCCGCCGTCGCGGCGACTTGCAGGACATGCAGTCCGATGGCAAGGGCCGCGTGCGGCTGGAATATCGCATTCCGGCGCGCGGCCTGATCGGTTTCCAAGGGGAATTCCTCACCCTCACGCGCGGCACGGGCCTCGCCAGCCACGTCTTCGACGACTACGGCCCGCTCGCGGGCAATATGGCGGAGCGGCGCAACGGCGTGCTGATCTCGCAAAACGACGGCGTCGCCGTGGCCTATGCGCTATGGAACCTGCAAGACCGTGGCCGCATGTTCGTGAACCCCGGCGACCCGCTTTACGAAGGCATGGTCATCGGCGTGCACAGCCGCGATAACGATCTCGTCGTCAACCCGATCAAGGGTAAGCAGCTTACCAATATCCGCGCCTCGGGCAAGGACGAGGCCATCAATCTGACGCCGCCGATCCAGCTCACGCTGGAGTCGGCGGTCGAATTCATCGCCGACGACGAACTCGTCGAAATCACGCCGAAAAGCATCCGCTTGCGCAAGCGTCATCTGAAGGAAATCGACCGCAGGCGCGCGGCGCGCGCGGAAGGGGCCTGAAAGCCCCCGCGTCCTGCTTTTTTGCCCTCGTCAACGCGGAACGCCCCGCGATTGCGGGGCGTTTCCACATCGGGGACGTTATGGTTCAAAAACCATCGGAGTCCGCGGTGTATCCGTTGGTGCCCGTTATATCCGTGTCCAAGTCAATGCTTTGGGTGCTGACGCTCTGCGTGCTGGGCACATCAGGTTCGTCGGGTTCATCCGGCACATCCGGTTCGTCAGGCTCGTAGAAATCGACCGGATCGTCATCCCAATATAATGATTTGGCGAATACAGGCGCGCACCAGATGGGAGGGGGCGCCCAGAACACTATCGGCGGCGGCGGCGGCGGGCACCAGATGATTGGCGGGCAAAAGACGGGAAAATGAATGACAGGGGGAGGCCCCCACACCGGGGCGTAATACGATAGGCCAAAAAAGCACATTACAGTCTCCTGAGGCAACAAATACTTAAACACCCCGAGTACCCGCCTTTCCAGAAGAACCAGAGACTGCAAACCTGGATTCCAGATCTCGCGTTCCTGCGGGACGGGGTTTCGAGGCACCCGAACACACGACGTGGCGAGCCACGGCGTCCATACTGAGCAGAACCCGCCTCCCGATGGAGGTATTGCGTTCCGCTTCCCCCTTGCCAATGCGGAAATCCAGCATCAGCGCCAATCTTTGTATCTTCAATTTTGAAACGTATGCATACTAATGCCATTCGTCGCGGCTGTAAATATTTTTATTGCAAGCGTTCGCGCTACCGGCGCGCCCGCCCGCATCCCGGCTCAAGTTCTCTGCGCGATATAAGCCTTGACCGTCCCGGCATCCGGGGCCATGACATCCACTCGTTGCGGCAGCGCCTCCAGGTCTTGCAGACCGGCGGGGATTTCCGGCCCGCGCCCGAGCGCCTCGCGGATCGTGTCGGCGAACTTCGCCGCCTGCGCGGTTTCCAGCACCAGCAGCGGTACGCCGTCCGGCAGACCGGAAATATGTTGCCGGGCCACCTTGAGGCCATCGGCGGTATGGGGGTCGATGGCCACGCCGTAACGTTCATGCGCATCCCGGATCGTCGCCAGGCGGTCGGCATGGGAACTGCTGCCCGAGACGAAACCGAATGCCGGCAGGCGAGCGAAATACGGCGTGCGCGACAGATCGAAAGCGCGTCCGGCGTCGATCTCCGCCCACAACCCGGCGACCTTCGCCGGATCACGATCCACGAGGTCGTACACGAACCGCTCGAAATTCGACGCCTTGGAAATATCCATCGACGGACTGGACGTGACACGTGTTTCGCTGGCCTTGCGCGGGCGGTAGACGCCGGTGCGGAAGAACTCGTCGAGCACGTCGTTCTCGTTGGTGGCGAGAATCAGCCTTGCGATCGGCAATCCCATTCGGCGCGCGATGTGCCCGGCGCAAATGTTGCCGAAATTGCCCGAGGGCACGCAGAAGGCGACCTGCTCGCCGCTGTCCGCGGTGGCGGCGAGGTAGCCCTTGAAGTAATAGACGACTTGCGCCGCGATCCGCGCCCAGTTGATCGAATTGACCGCGCCGATCCGGTGGCGCGCCTTGAAGGGCGCGTCGCTGGAAATCGCCTTCACGATGTCCTGCGCCTCATCGAACATGCCGGTGACGGCGATATTGAAGATATTGCCGTCGGTGAGCGAATACATCTGCGCGCGCTGGAAGGCGCTCATCTTGCCGTGCGGCGAGAGCATGAACACCTTGATCCGCGCCTTGCCGCGCATTGCGTATTCCGCCGCCGAGCCGGTATCGCCGGACGTCGCGCCGAGGATGTTGATCGTCTCGCCGCGCTTTTCCAGCGCGTATTCGAAAAGATTGCCCAGGAGCTGCATCGCCATGTCCTTGAAGGCGAGCGTGGGGCCGTTCGAGAGCGCGATCAGGCCGAGCCGCCCCGGCTCCAGCCAATGCAGCGGCGTGATGTGCGCGGGATCGTCGCCCGCGCGGGCGTGGCGGTAAACCTCGGGGGTATAAGTGCGCTCGCAGATTTCGCGCAGATCGCCGGAGGGGATGTCACCGATGAAGCGCGACAGTATCTCGCAGGCCAGTCCGGCATACGGCAGCCCTCGCCATGCGTCGAGTTCGGCGCGGCCAATGCGGGGATAGCATTCCGGCAGATACAGGCCGCTATCCGGCGCCAGCCCGCCAAGGAGGATGTCGCAGAATCCGGATTGGACGCCATGACCGCGAGTGGAGAGGTATTTCACGAAAAATCCTTGAAAGCCGGGGAAGACGAAACGCGGCGGATCGCCGCGCGGGGAAAGCGGGAAGTCTACCCAAAGCAGCGCAAAAAGGCTTGCCGGACGCGGGCATTGATCCTGATCCGTGAAGCCTCCAAAAAAAAGGGGGCCGCAAGGCCCCCCAATCTTTTTACACGACGCCCAATCCCCTTCACTGGATAAAGGGATATTGGGCGACGCGCTCCCTCTTCGGTTCATGCCGCTTTGTATTGTTGCCTTGTAGACACCCCCGCGCGCATTCGTTCAATGATTTTGCCCGCCACACCATCCGGCTATTGCATCGTCTCCGGCATCGCCATCCAGAACTGTTGAAGCGCCGGGAATCCAGCTACCATGGCCGCCTTTGATTTCCAGCCTGTTTATCACGATGTCCTCCATACCCCGGCATCTCGCCCGTCCCATACTCACCAACGCCTGGCCGGTATTGGTGGCGCAGATGGTTTCCATCGGCATGATGGCCGCCGACACGATGATCGTCGGCCGCTATTCCACGCAACATCTGGCGGCCGTCGCGGTCGGCTCCGGGCTTTACGCCACGCTGGCGATGAGTCTGGGCGGGGTGTTGCAGGCGCTCGCCCCCATCGTCGGCCAACACTATGGCGCGGGAGAGCGGGAACGGATCGGTTCGGACATACGGCAAGGGTTGTGGCTCGCCGTCCTGCTCACCCTCTGCGGCGGCGCGCTGCTCGTCGATCCCCGCTGGCTGATTGCTCCAGCGCGGCTCGAAGCGGAGGTCGAGGCCATTACCGTGGATTACATGCGTCTGCTTGCCCTCTCCCTGCCCGCCATGCTTGGCTACCGCGCCTTTCACGCCGCCGCCAACGCCTTGGGCCTGCCGCGCCCGCTCATGCTCATCGCCTTCCTGGAAACCTTTTGCCACGCCCTGCTGGCGAGCGTCCTGGTCGGCGGCCACGCGGGGCTGCCGCCGCTAGGCGCGACTGGGGCGGCGCTCTCGCAGGTCATCGTCAGTTGGATCGGCCTGGGATTCAGTTTCTGGCTGCTGCGGAAAAGTCCGCGCTTCGCGCCGTTCCACATCTTCGCGCGTTGGGAACGTCCCTGCTGGATGGCGCAGAAGGAACTGCTCCGGCTCGGCATCCCGATTGGTTTCTCCTTCATGGTCGAAATCAGCGCCTTTACCCTGATGGCGATCTTCATCGCCCGCCTCGGGGCGGAAACAGTGAGCGGGCACCGCATTGCCGCCAATCTCTCCGCGCTTGTCTATATGTTGCCGCTCTCGCTGGCAATCGCCACGGCGGCGCAGGTCGCGCAGGCGGTCGGCGCAAAAGACGAGGCGCTGGCGCGCGGCTTTGCCCTGACCGGAATAAAAATCGCCTGCGCTTTTTCCGTGCTCATGGCCATCGCGCTGCTATGCCTGCGCGACGCCGTCGCCTGGCTGGCAACCACCGACGCCATGGTGGCGAACATGGCTATCGGACTCGCCTTCTATATTGCGCTCTACCAATTCTTCGATGCCGTGCAGACTGTCGCCTGCTTTGCGCTGCGCGCCTACAAGATCAGCTTCGTGTTGCTGCTCATCCACCTTGCCTGTTTCTGGGGGCTGGGCCTGGGGCTGGGTTACTGGCTTGCGTTCCACGCTCCCGTTCCGCAAGGCGCAGCCGGTTTCTGGCAGGCGGCGGTCATCTCCACCATCACCGCCGCCGTTCTTTTCGGCTGGTTGCTGTCATGGGTGACGAAGCAACGGGCCGGAACCGCCAGGCGGAAAGAATGACACCGGGTTCATGTGACGCCGGATGACAATACCCCAGGAAAAATGCAGCGCGGAGCGAGGGCGTTCACCCCGCTCCGTCAATCGAAGCCGTCCGGTTGCGTCCCTGTCTTTTTGCCAGCAGGACGGCGCGGTCGGCTTTCTTGATCAGATCGCCAACATCGGCCATGGTGTCGTCTTCCACCGCCACGCCCACGCTGATCGTCAAATGCAATATTTCGTTTTCGTTGCTGATCGTGAGCTGGTTGATTTCCCCGCGCAGGCGCTCGCCGCAGGCTATCGCTTCTTCCAGCGAGGTCTCCGGACAGATGACCAGGAATTCATCGCCGCCGATGCGGCAGATCACGTCCTTGCCGCGCAGCGCCATGCGCAAGGCGTCGGATGCCTGGCGCAAGGTCATGTCGCCGACATCGTGGCCGTAGATGTCGTTGATCCGTTTGAAGTTGTCGATATCGACGATCATGCACGCCAGGGTGCGCCCGCTGCGCTGGGCCGCCGACCATTCCTGTTGCATGCGTTCGTGCGAGTAGCGCAGGTTGGGCAGCCCGGTAAGCGCATCCGTGAGCGCGGCTTCTTGCAGGCAGCGGTTGGAGATGGCGAGTTCGGCGGCGAAATGCCGCAGTTCTTCGCGTTCGTGCTCCAACTCCTGCTGCAACTGCACGATCCGGCGCGCCGCGTTCAATCGCGCCAGCAGCATCCGGGCGCCCGCGGGTTTGATGAAGAAATCATCCGCGCCGGCTTCGAGGACGGCGATGTGGGTTGCGTCGTCGCTGGGCAGCAGAAGCAAGATGTATATGCCGCGTCCAATGCGCGATGCGCGCAGGGTTTTGATGAGGCGGCCCACATGGACGGGGTCGTCACTGGCGTCGAGCACCAGTATTTGCGGCTGTACGTCGAGTACCTGTTCCATGACAGCCCTCGGGTTGAGGCACTCGAACACGCGGATGCCAATGCCCTGCAATGCTTTTGCCAGCCGCGCGCGCTCGGCGGCGTTTTTTTCGACGAGCATCGCGCGCAGGCCGGGCAGGGCCGCTGTCGGGGAGGATGCTTCGCCCTTTTCTCCGGCTTGCCGCGATTCCTGCGCGGATGTTGCCTGGTCGCCGGTCTCGGCGCCGCTCAAGGCATCGAAGGGCGGCACGACCGTATTGCCGAGTTGCAATAATTTGCTCCATTCTTGCCATTGGCGGGCGATTTCATTGCAGTCGGCGACGAAAACCTCGCGCGCGCACCCCAGATGCGCCGCCAGTCTCAGGGCGCGCGCCATCAGCGTCTGTTGTCCGGGCTGCGTTCCCAGGCAGATTTCCGCCACGTTCCGGGCGAGGATCAGGCATTGCATGACCGTCATTTCCCGGCTGTCGGCGGCGAAAGGCACATCACCGGGATGTTCGTGATAGTACACGGGGGCGGTAAAGACGGGCGGGATGCCCCAATCCGCGAGCATGGCTGTTCCCAGTTCCGCGTGAGTCATCGCCAATACTTGCCGTTCTTGCTCCACGAGGTCGATGCCCGGGTTGTCCGCCATGATGGCGAGCAGCCGTCCATATTTGATCGGGTATACCGTGGCGAGCGCCAATTCGCCGATTCGCGCGAGGAGGCCGACGCTGAAAAGTTCGTCGGCGGCCACCAGGCGAATGCGCCCGGCAAATGTCTGCATGGCGATTGCCATGATGAGCGACGACGACCAGAACCGCGTGTAGTCGAAGCCCGGACAGTTCCCCTTGCGGTAATTCGAGAGGAGCGAAAAACCGAGTACCATCGCACGCACGGCGGGCAGCCCCACTACCATCAAGGCTTCCCGTACTGATACGATTGCCCGCTGCCGGAAAAGCATGCCGTTGGCGGCCTTGATGAGCCGCCCGACGAAAGCCGGGTCGCCCTTGATGACCCGTGCCAGGTCGGTGGCTGAAACGGTTTCATCCTGCGCCATGCGCATGACGGCCAATGCGACGCCACGAGGCGAAGGGAGATGCCCCGTGGCTTTGATTTGCGCAAAATGCTTGAGGTCAATCGGTGAGGACATATGAACACCAGGCAGAAGAACGGTTTCATGCGCGGGCGGCGGCCCCGGAGGGCATTGCAAATGCCTTGTCTGATATACCACAAAACTTCAAGGGATTTGGCCGTCGGACACATTCGGTTTGCCGCAATGTGTGCCATATGTCCTCCTGATAGAATGGAAAGACTGAAATGACCATCGGCAAATCCCACCGGATTCCGCAATGAAATATTGTTCCACATGTGGCGCGCCCGTCATATTGTGTATTCCGTCCGGCGATACGCGGCAACGCCATATCTGCGTGAATTGCGGCGCGATTCACTACCAGAATCCCAAATTGGTCGTCGGCGCCATCCCGGTCTGGGAAGACAAGATATTGCTCTGTCGACGCGCGATCGAACCCCGGCGGCGCAAATGGACTTTGCCCGCCGGTTTCATGGAAAACCACGAGACGAGCGCCGAGGCCGCCATCCGCGAGACGCTGGAAGAAGCCTGCGCGGACGTCGATCTGGACGAAATGTTTACGTTTATCGACCTGCCCTGCATTGACCAAGTGCATATCTTCTACCGCGCCCGCCTGCGCGACGCCAATTTCCGTCCCGGCGACGAATCGCTCGAAACCGCGCTTTTCAGCGAAACCGACATTCCCTGGGACGATATTGCTTTTCGCAGCACCACATCGACCTTGCGCCATTATTTTGAGGACCGCCGCACGGGTCATTGGCGTTTTCATGCCATCGTCCAGCATGCCGCGGCCCAATAGCGATCCGCCGCGAGCGCGCCGATCCGCCTGATGCGGAACCGCCTCCGGCGTGTGGACTCCTACCTCGGAGATGGATGCGCGGCACGGACGGGGAACCCGTCTTGCCGCCATCCGTTGCTGTCGCTCACACAAAAAACACGAGGGAGGACGACTATGTTCAATTCGCTCAAAATCGGCCAGAAACTATTCATCCTGACCGCGATTTCGCTGCTGTTATCCGTCGTCGTGGCGGGCGTCGGCATCGCCGGGATGGCCAATGTCCACACGAATCTGGAAACATCCTACGACCACTCGGCCAAACCGAGTCCTTCGCTGGCCCGCACGAACGGCAGCATCGGCGACGTGGCGCTGGACGTCCTGCTTGCGTTCCAGCATGTCCCCGGCTCGGCGGTCTCGCGTTTGCACGGAGACGAAATCGAAGCCCATTTTGCAAAAATCGCCGCGCTGATAACCTACATGGAAACAAACTGGGAAGAATTCAGCGCATCCAGTCTGGGCCATCAGGAAGAAACTGTCGTCAAAAGTTTCAACGAACATTACGCGCCGCTCAGGAACGCCATCGACCAGACAGTGGCCGCCCTGCGCGCGGGCGACTTCTCGGAAGAAAACTTTTCCCGCTTCCTGGCCTCCTTCAATGCGCATGCTCCGGCATTGAACAAAGCAACCCTCTCCATGATAGAGGCCGCGGAAAAAATCGCCCTTGACGAATTCAATGCCGGCGAGCGAACCGTTAACTCCAATAGCATATCCATTGCGCTTTCCCTTTCCGTCGGCCTGGTGGTCTGCGTATTGCTGGCGCTTTTTCTCATCAGGTCCATCACCCAGCCGCTCCACGAAGTGCAGCATGCGATGACGGCAATCGAAGCCAGCCGCGACTTCACTCACCGGGTGCCAACGATGAGCAAGGACGAAGTCGGCCAGGCCGCGCAGGCATTCAATCTGCTGCTTGGCTCCTTGCAGGAAGCGTTCAAGGACATCCTCGCCAACGTCGAGCAGTTGATGAAAATCACGGTGGAACTTGCCGAAAATACTTGCGACGTTGCCCATAACTCCGAATCCGCCAGCGAATCCACCACCGCAATAGCCGCGGCTGTGGAAGAAATGTCGGTCAGCATTACCCGCGTGAGCGACAACGCCAAGGACACGCTGGACGTTTCCAAACACACCGGCGAACTATCGAAACAAGGCGGCGACGTCATCCGCGATACCGTCGCCCGCATGCGCGAAATGGCCGAATCGGTGGACAACTCCTCGACGACCATTGCCGAGCTGGGCAAGCAATCCGAACGAATATCCAGTATCGTGCAAGTCATCAAGGACGTGGCCGACCAGACCAACCTGCTGGCGCTCAATGCCGCCATCGAAGCGGCCAGGGCCGGCGAGCAGGGGCGCGGCTTCGCCGTGGTCGCCGACGAAGTGCGTAAACTTGCCGAGCGGACATCGGCGGCGACCGGCGAAATCGCCTCGATGATTTCCGCCATCCAGGAAAGCTCGCACAGCGCCGTCCGCGCCATGAGTCACGCCGCCAAACAGGTCGATCAGAGCGTGAGCCTGGCCGACCGCGCCGGTAACGCCATCTCCAACATCCAGCAAGGCGCGGAGGAAGTACGCCACCACGTCAACGACATCACCCAGGCGCTCGCCGAACAGGGCATCGCCAGCCAGAACATCGCGCAGCAAGTCGAACGTGTTGCCCGCGCCGCCGAGGGCAACAGCGCAAAGACCCGGGACGCCGCCGAGGCCGTGGGAAAAATCAAAGTCATGGCGCAAGGAGTACGCACAGCAATCGGCCAGTTCACGTTATAAGGGGGATACAAAAGCCAAAGGAACCCGACCGATGATCACGCCGAAGCAAAGCGCGGGAACACGTATCCTGAACCTGGAAGAAGCGCGGGCGCTCCTTGCGCTGTACGAGTCCATGATCGACATCGCCCGCGCCCGCGATTGGGAACGCCTGGCTGAAATCGAGCGCCAGGCCGCGATAATCCGCGACACGGCTTCCGCCCCCGCGCGCGAACCCGTGGACGCGGGCGGCACGACCCAGGAAAACATCAAGGCGCTAACGGAACTGATCAGGCGCATCCAGGCCCTCGACCGTGAAATCCGCAATTACGTAGAACCCGCGCACGAAGAAGCGCGCCAACAATTGTCCAGCGAAATCAAGGGCCGTAACATGCGCGCCGCTTATGGCGGCCTCGATGGCCCCGGATGATCCCCATGTCATGAACCCAGGGATGCCAGAGCATGATTCCCTCGGATCTTGCCGCCCGCCTGCGCTTCCTGCACGAAGCTAGTCTTTTTGAAGGCTCGCCCCCGGTAGCCGGGCTGCACCGCTCGCGCGAAATCCAGGCCCAATTGCAAGACCTGGCGCCGGGGCAACGTTTCTTCGCCACCCTGCAACGCACGCTGCCCGACGGCACTTTCCGCGCGCTGGTCGCGGGCCGGCAAATCACCCTCGCGCTCAACGCTTCCGCCCAGCCGGGCGATACGCTCGAACTGGTCGCCACCCGCGTTACCCCCGGCATCGTGCTATCCCGGCTGGCCAGTCCCGAAACCGCCGCGCCCGCCGCCTCTGCCCGCCCCAACCTCAGTCCGACCGGGCAACTCATCAGCTTCTTGCTCACGGGCCAGCCCGCCGCCAAGCCCACGGCGCTGGCGAACAACCAGCCTTTTTTCAGCACACCGCCGCCTTCCGCGGCGAACGCCAACGCCCAGACTACGCCCGCCGTTGCCGCGCAGGGCGCGCCCAATATAGCCCAGACCACGCCCGCCGCCGCGCAGGGCGTGCCCAATACGGTCCAGACCCTACCGGGCGCCGCCGCCAGCGCCCAACTTGCCGCTTCCGCGCAAACCGTCGCCAGTACCCAACTCGCGCCCATGCTGCGTCAGGCGCTGGCGCAGAGCGGGCTGTTTTACGAATCGCACCTGACGCAGTGGCTGGCGGGAAAAATCGACCTTGCCGCCCTGGCGCGCGAACCGCAAAGCCAGGGCATGCAGCCGCCAGCGGGACAAGCGCCATCGAGCGCCACTCACGCCGCCGCCGCATCCTCGCCCGCCGCACCGGCATCCTCTACCCCGGCCGGCACGGGAAACGCCGCGCCGGCATCAGGCAATAATGCCGCCCTCCAAGCGATCGCGCGCAACGAAGAACCCATCGCCCGCGTCGCGGGCGCGACCGGCCAGCCTGCCGAAAATCCCCTGCGCGGCGGCCCGATTGCCGAACGCCTGCTGCCCATCGTCCACCAGCAACTCGAGACGCTCGCCAGCCAGCAATACGTCTGGCATGGCATGGCATGGCCCGGACAAGCGTTCGAATGGATCATCGAAGACCCGCGCGGCGAAGGGCGCGCGGACGGCGAAGAAAACGACCGGGAATGGCGCACCACCCTGCGGCTGACGCTGCCCCGCCTCGGCGGCATCCAGGCCAGCGTGCGGTTGACCGCGAGCGGCGTCGCCTTGCGGCTCGACGTCGATGACGAAACCGCCGCCCGCGCGCTCGAAACGCATCGAGACGAGCTGGAGGAAGCCCTGGCGGCGGCGGGCGTGCCGCTCACCGGCATGGCTGTGGAACGCCGCGATGAACGCTGACGCCGCCGCGCCGCGCGGCGAAGCCGTCGCCCTCACTTACACGCCGGGCGACAGCGCCCCGACGGTTGTCGCCAAGGGCCGGGGGCTGATCGCGCAAGAGATCATCGAGCGCGCCCGCGAAGCCGGCGTATATGTACACGAATCACCCGAACTCGTCTCGCTGTTGATGCAAGTCGATCTCGACGAGCACATCCCCCCGCAACTCTATACCGTTATCGCCGAGTTACTGGCTTGGCTCTACCGCATCGAAGCGGCCGCCCCCGGCGTCATGCCAAAAAGCATCGACCCCCCCCGGGAACTGTAGCCATACTATGCAAAGAACAGTAAGCTGTCCATTCAACAATATGATTTACCGGATCAAACAATATGCCGGACCAAACTGACGACACGTTGGCGCTCGAACCCTTGCACGAGGACGAACTGGCGCATTACCTCCTGCGCGGCCGCCAACAAATCCGCCATCTGTTGCAGGACATGATCGACGCCCGCGCGCTCATCAGCATCCACATACTGCCGGGGTCGCTATCCTTTCTCAGCACCCTCCTCATGCTTTCCGAAGACGAGGAATGGCTTTTTCTCGATGCCAGTCCGAGCGAAGCCATCCACCGCCGCGCACTGGAAGCCGAACGCCTGCTCTGCATCACCCAGTTGAACAAAATCCGCATCCAGTTCCGGGTATCCGGCATCACGGAAGTTCCGCTCGAAGGCCGCCCCGCGCTCACGGCCCCCCTTCCCTCGGAAATCCTGCGCCTGCAACGGCGGGACGCTTTCCGCCTGGTGGTGCCCATTTCCCACAAACTGAAATGCCTCCTGCCCGAATCGATACGGGAGACCGGCGGCGCGGAAAACCGCGACAAGGCGGTCGAAATCCTTGTCATTGATGTGAGCGCCAGCGGCCTGTCGCTGGAAATCCCCGTCGGCAAAACCGTGCCGGGCGTGGGTGACACCATCAAGGACTGCTCCCTGAAATTGCCCGGCGGACTCATCAGCGTCAATCTCGAAGTTCGCAACCATGGCCGCCGCATTCTCGGCGACGGCAGGGAAATGATCCGTCTCGGTTGCAGCTTCATCGGCCTGCCCACCCACGCCGCCAACCAGATACAACGCTACATCTACCAGACCGAACGCGAAATCCGCGCGCGCCTGTGACGGCGCGGACGAACGCCGATTCAAGCGCCCGCCTGGGGAGGCGTGAAACCGTTTCTTGCCAGAAAAGCGCCCCATTCGTCGTAAATGGCGCGCAGGCGGGCGTCGAGATAGGTTAGCGCCGTTTTCGCCAGATCGTCCGGAATGCCGTAGAAGGCTTCGGCAATGGAACCCGCTATGGCCGCGAGCGTGTCGCTGTCGCCGCCCAGGGAAATGGCGGTGCGGATGGCGTCCTCGAAGGAATCGGATTCCAGGAAAGCCTCGATGGCCTGCGGTACGGTTTTCTGGCAGGTTTCGTTGAATGTGTAAGTCGGGCGGATTTCGTCGATAGTGAAATCCAGCGGGTAGTAATGACACTGGATGTGGCCGCGGATGTCCTCCTTGCTTGCGCCGGATCGCGCCATGAAGATGGCGATGGCCGCGGCCTGCGCGCCTTTGAGTCCTTCCGGGTGGTTGTGCGTGACGGCGGTAATGGCGCGGGCGAGGCGAATGGCGTCTTCTCGCGTGCGTGCGGCAATGGCGGCGGGGCTGACCCGCATGGCCGCGCCGTTGCCGTAACTGTTGTAGGGAGCGGGATGGGCGCTTTCCACCCATCGCGCGAAACGCATGCCGAAGCCGCAAAGGGGATATTTGCGCCCGATCTCCTGCATGGACGCGACGGCAGCCGCCGCGAGGCGTTCATCGTCTTGTGTCCCGGCGTTCATGATGGCGCGGGCCAGGGCCAGAGTCATGATACTGTCGTCCGTGACGCGGCAATCCCGGGTGAAAAGCGCAAATGTCTTGTCGCGGTGGTTATCGAACTCGAAACGGGAACCGGCGATGTCGCCGATGATTGCGCCTAGCATTGGGAGATCTCCAGTCTTTTGAGGGCATCGCGGTCTTGCCGCACGGGCATCATGCTACACGCTGGCGATGTCCGGATTCGCGCGGGGATCGCGTGGGTTGAAAATGAATTTCGCAGTGACGATGATGCGGGCTTGTATCCACTATCATGGCGGTACCCGTTTTTTGGAGATTTCCCGATGAGTGTTGCCAGCCGCGCGCCCGCGTATATCCATTCCCTGTCGCCGTACCAGCCGGGCAAGCCGATTTCGGAACTCTCGCGCGAAACGGGCATTCCCGAGCAGGACATCGTCAAGCTCGCCTCCAACGAAAACCCTTTGGGTATGAGTCCGAAGGCGCGCGAGGCGGCGGCGGCGGCGCTGGAGGAGGGCGCGCGTTATCCGGACGGCAACGCTTTCGCGCTCAAGGCGGCGCTGGCGGAAAAGTACGGCGTGGAGACGGCGCAACTAGTGATCGGCAACGGCTCCAACGATGTACTGGAAATCGCCACGCGGGCCTTTCTCGCGCCCGGCGACGCGACGGTGTTCTCGCAATATTCGTTCGCGGTCTATCCGCTGGCGACCCTTGCGCGCGGCGCGCGCGGCATCCAGACGCCCGCCAGGGATTACGGGCACGATCTCGATGCCATGGCGGCGGCCATTGATGAGAGCACCCGCATCGTTTTCATCGCCAACCCCAACAATCCGACCGGCGCCTTCCTGCCCGGCAGCGAAATCGAAGCCTTCCTCGCCCGCGTGCCGCCGGATGTGCTCGTCGTGCTCGACGAGGCTTATACCGAATTCCTGCCGCCGGAAAAGCGTTACGACGCTATTGCGTGGATTGCGCGTTTTCCCAATCTGCTGGTGTCGCGCACTTTATGCAAGGCATACGGCCTGGCGGGGCTGCGGTTGGGTTACGGCATTGCGCACGCGGAAGTGGCGGATTTGATGAACCGCGTGCGTCAGCCGTTCAATGCGTCCATCGTGGCGCAGGCGGCGGCGGCGGCGGCACTGGAAGACGAGGATTTCGTGCTTGAAACCGCCGAAAACAACCGGCGGGGCATGGCGCAACTGACCGCCGCTTTTGCGGCGCTGGGGCTCGCGTGGATTCCGTCCAGCGGCAACTTCGTTGCCGTCAGGGTCGGCGACGGTGAAAAGGTGAATCGGGCGCTGCTCGCGCAAGGCGTCATCGTGCGCCCCATCGGCGCTTACGGTTTGCCGGAATGGCTGCGTGTGTCGATCGGGCTGCCCGCCGAAAACGCGCGCTTCATCGCCGCCTTGCGCGGCGCGCTGGCCTGAGACGGCGCGGTCATGGCCCTGATCGGCAAACTGGTCATTTGCGGCGTTGGCCTCATCGGAGGATCTTTCGCGCTGGCGCTGCGCGAAAAGGGTGAAGCCGCGCACATCGTCGGCATGGGGCGCACGCGGGCTTCGCTCGAACGCGCGCGCGCGCTCGGCATCCTCGACGAAATCGCCCTCGATTGGGCGGCGGCGCTCGACGGCGCGGATTACGTCTTGCTGGCGACGCCCGTCGGGCAAATCGACGCGATCATGGCGGCCATGGCCCCGCATCTGCAAGCGCAAACCATTGTTTCCGACGCGGGCAGCACCAAAGGCGATTTCATCGCCGCCGCCTACCGCTGGCTCGATGTACATCTGGCCCGCGTCGTGCCCGCGCACCCCATCGCCGGCGCCGAGAAAAGTGGCGCGGAAGCCGCGAGCGCGGCGCTCTTCCGGGGCAAGCGTACAGTGCTCACGGCCTTGCCGGAAAACGCGCCCGAGGCTGTCGAAAAAGTCCGGGCCGCGTGGCTGGCCGCCGGCGCGGCGGCCGTCGACATGGCGCCGCAAGATCACGACCGCGTTTTCGCCGCCGTCAGCCATTTGCCGCATCTGCTCGCCTTCGGCCTCGTCCACGATCTCGCGGGCCGCGCCAACGCCGAACTGCTTTTTTCCCACGCCGCCAGCGGCTTTCGAGATTTCACCCGCATCGCGGGCAGCCACCCCGAGATGTGGCGCGACATCTGCCTCGCCAACCGTCAAGCGCTGTTGGGGGAACTGGATCAATACCTGGGCGAGCTTGCCCTGATCCGCTCCCTGCTGCTTTCCGGCAACGGCGAGCGTCTCGAATTGCTTTTCGAGGAAGCGCGGCAGGCGCGCATCGCCTGGGGCGAAAAGTCGCAGTTGTAGAACGCTTCGCACTCACGCGATGCCTTCAATGCCGAGCGCGAGGGCGAGCAGGGCGAAGAACAGCCGCCAACTAGCGCGCTTGCGCACGATCTGGATGACGGCCGCCACGATAGCGGGAAAAAGGCCGAGCCGCGGGAGCGCGAGAGGCAGCACGGCCAGCGCGAAAGCCATTTGCAGCCCCAGCATGGCAAAGAGATGCGCTTTATCGGGCGCTTGTTCGCGCTTTTCATCGGCGCTCCGTCCGGGGGCTTCTTTCGGCATCGGGGCGGGCGGCGCGGCGGGTTGCCACCAGCCCGGCCAGGGCGCGCGTCCGGCGGCGGCGTTTTGGCGGAAGGCGCGCGCGGAGGGATACCCGGTTTTATTGGCCGCGTCAGGCTCGCGCAGGGCGCGCAGCCGGTACAGGCAGAGCGCGCCGCGCGCCGGGTCGACCATGTGGATAAAGCGCGCGTAGCCTTCCAGCGCGGCCAGCGCATTGGGATTGCCGTTCCAGTGTTTGCCCTCGGGGCCGCTGGTTTCGATCTGGTGCAGCGTGGCGCGAAAGCGCCGGTATGTAGCGCGGTCGACCGAGAGCTTGTCGTTGACAGTCAGGCCGGTGACATGCTGGCGGCGTGAGCGGCGCATGACCTGCTGTTTATCCGGATGCGGGGTGAAGCCTTCTTCGGCGATGATCCGGCGCACCCGCCAGAGCAGTTTGCCGACGTGTCCTTGCGCGGGGCCGTCGGCGGAAAAGCTCAGGTCGTCGGCATAGCGCGTGTAGCTGAAGCCCAGTTTTTGGGCGATGCCGCCAAGCCGTGCGTCGAGCCTGCGGCACAGGAGGTTGGTCAGCATGGGACTGGTCGGCGCGCCTTGCGGGAGGTGGCGGGGGCCGTTGGCGACATAGCGGCGTTCGCCGTCGACGACGGTCTCATTCACGGGGGTTTCGGTGCAGAGCAGGCCGAGCAGGGTGGCGATCTGCCCGGAGTAGCCCAGTTCGCGGAAAACGCCCTTGATGCGCGGGTAGTGGATTGAGGGGAAAAAGTCCTTCAGGTCGAGGTTGATGACGACCGCGCGGTCGACATGGGGGGCGGCGTTGCCGCGGATGGAGCGGCCAGGGATGAAGCCGTGCGCGGCGGGGTGTGCGGGCGCTTTCGCCAGGATATTGTCCAGTATCCAGTATTGGGCGCGTTTGAGCCGGGGCATGGGGGCGGAGATGAGGCGCGCGCCGCCGGTCTTCTTGGCGATCTCGAAACGCCGATAGTGGTGGATGCGCGATACCTGCCGCTCATAGGCGAGAAAGCGCAGTTCGCCCAGTTCCAGCCCCATCGCTTGCGCCAGTTCCAGGCTGTCCCGTGGGGCGGGGAGGGCGCGTCCGGCAAGTTTGGCGTCATCGTGCCCGAGATGCGACAGCCCGCTTGAGACGTTCCGGCCGAGATAGAGGATTTCGCGGGTACGGCGTTCGTATTGTTGTTGCGCCTTTTGAGGCATGGGATCGGCTCCGGCTCGGATCGCGGCTGATCGCCCGGCTGGCAGACGGTTCCAATGGGGGTGCGCGCGGCGGGATTCTTTTCGAGAGCCTTTCGGACTGGCGAGATCCTTGCGGGCCGCCGCGGCTCCCATGCGCCAAAGGCTTCGGAGAAGCCACACGGCTTTGGTGCATGGGGGACGCGGCGGTTTAGCGAGGATCGCGCCAGTGACGCATAGGGGAAGCAGACGACGTGGATGGCGATACGCCATCCGGGATGCAAAAGCCTTCCCGCCGCGCGCGGAACGAGTTTACCAGCGTGGGTGATTCCTCCTGGAAGTTTGTTGTCATTGTATTTATACGGTATTTTCCCGGCGTTGGCGGTTTGTCCGGCCTGTCGATCCCCGGCGGTTCCTGGCGCTCGCGCAGACAGCGGGCGGCGAATTCCACCACGTCCGGCATCCGGCTCTCGTGCAGCGCGGCCAGCTGCCCGCTTGACAGGGTGGCGCAAAAGGCGCGGTTGGCCAGCAGGGCGCGGGCCGCGAACCGGGCCACGCCCGCGCATCGCGCCCGCTGCAACAGCCAGACCAAGGCTTGCGGATGTCCGTCCCAGTGTTTTGGAAAAGCCTCTTCGCGCGGGCTGTCCAGCGTATCGGCATTCTTCCCCCGCTCCGCGCCGGGGCAGCTCCAGCGGTCGACGAAGCGCAGCGGATGCCGCCAGCGCGCGCCATTGCCGTGAATCAGGCGGTGATAGAGCATCCAGTGGGAATAGGGGCCGTAATGCACCCATCCTGTCGTCATCCGGCCTTGCCGGGCGTCCCAATACTGGCCGAAGCCGGTATACGGCTCGCTGGCATGTTCGTCCTGGAAGGCGGACAGGACGCCGAGTGCCAGCGGGATGAATTCATCGTTTTCCGCGCGGGCCAGCCGCCGCAAGGTGCGCCAAGTGCGGCGGCGCAGGTAATTGCGGCCGCGGGCAGTATAGGCAATCCCGGAAGCCTCCGTCGCCTTGGGGCGCTTCGCCGCGGGCGCGATCTCGAAGCGTTCGTGCAGCAGTCCGTATATTTCGGCATCGCAGCGGAATTCGGCGGCCTTGTAGAGCCGCCGTAGCGTCCGGAAAGCGCCGTATTCCAGCGGCAGACTGGCGATTTGGCGCATCAGCAACGGCCGCGCGAGCGCCCGGTACGCGGGAGCTTGCGCGATCTGGTCGACTTCCTCCAGCCATTCTTCCCGCGAGATGCGCCGCAAGGCATCGGGTTGCGCCAGCGCATCTTCAATCCGCGCGGCATCTCTGCTCGCCCAGGCCTCGCGCAGCAACGCGGGCCAATCGCCGGTCAAGGTTTCCGCGTGCGCCTGCCGCGCGGCATCGCCGGAGAGTTCGAGCAGGGCCAGGGTCGCCATATGCCTGACGGCCTCGCTGCTTCCCCGCTGGCGCTGCCGGGTCAATGCCGGCATCGCCCCGGGATCGCCGCAGCGTCCCAGCGTCCAGCACAAACAGTAATCGAGCATGGCGTCGCCGCTGTCGAGCAAGGGCAAAAGCAGGGGCACGGCCTGTATTACCCGCTGTTCGCCCAGTTGCCAGACGAGTCGGCCGCGCCGGACTGGCGGGAACGTGCGCCAGGTATCCGGATGCAAGCGTTTGAGCAGCATCGACGCCCGCCGGCATGCCAGGACCGCCGCGCCGGGGCCGGAACAGTGGCGAATCAATGACAGGGTTTCGATCGGCTGCACGCGCACATTTCCTTGTTGTTATATCGTCAGGCGCGGTGGGGTGGATGGCTATTGGAAACGATAGGCAAACCATACTGCCAAAGCAGTTATTTTTGTGCTCAACTATCGTCCAGGCGCCATGATACGGCGCGGGGCAAAACACAGGGTCATTACACCATGTTCGAATCGGCGGAACTCGGTCACGCAATCGACAAGAAAACCTTCAAGGCGGAAGTACAAAAACTGCGCGAGGCCTTGCTGGAAGCGCAGTTTGATTTGCGGGAGAAGGGGAAATTCCCCGTGCTCATCCTCATCAGCGGCGTCAATGGCGCGGGCAAGGGCGAGACGATCAATGAACTTTACGGCTGGATGGACCCGCGTTACCTCTCCACGCCCGCCTTCGGCGCGCCGACCGACGAAGAAGCCGCGCATCCGTTCATGTGGCGCTTTTGGCAGGTACTGCCGCCCAAGGGCCGGATAGCGATATTTTCCGGCTCCTGGTATTCCATGCCCATCCATCGCCGCATTGTCGGCGAAATCGGGCAGGCGCTCTTCGACCAGCGCGTCGACCAGATCAACCGCTTCGAGGGCATGCTGGCGAACGAAGGGGCGCTCATCCTGAAATTTTGGTTCCATCTCACCAAGGAGAGCCAGAAAAAGCGTTTCAAGGCGTTGGAGAAAAACCCCCGCACCGCGTGGCGCGTCACCAAGGCGAGTTGGGACAGCCTGAAGACGCACGACAAATTCCAGGAAGTCGCCTCCCACCTCCTGCGCCTGACCAACACGCCCTGGGCGCCGTGGATGGTGGTCGAAAGCGCCGACGACCGCTACCGTTCGCTCACGGTTGGCAAGATCGTCCTGGACGCCTTGCAAAAACGCCTCGCCAACCCGCGGGAAGGGGAATACCCGGTCGCGCCGCCGCTGTCGCCGCGCACCGACGCGCTCGACGTGCTTACCGCGCTCGATCTCGGGCAAAGGCTGGAGCGTAGCGCCTACCAATTACGCCTGGCCAAAGCACAAGGGCGGCTGTCCGAACTCGTCCGCGCCCCGGCATTCAAGAAACGCTCCCTGATCCTTGTTTTCGAGGGGGCGGACGCGGCGGGCAAAGGCGGCAGCATCCGCCGCCTCGTCTCCGCCATCGACGCCCGTCAATACCAGATCATCCCCATTGCCGCGCCCACGCAGGAAGAGTTGGCGCAACCCTATCTCTGGCGCTTCTGGCGGCATATGCCCAAGGCGGGCCGAATCACCCTCTTCGACCGCTCGTGGTACGGGCGGGTGCTGGTCGAGCGGGTCGAAGGCTTTTGCAGCGAAGCCGACTGGCTCCGCGCCTACGCCGAAATCAACGACTTCGAGCACGAATTGCGGGCCGACGGCGCAATCATCATCAAATTCTGGCTGCAAATTTCCGAGGACGAGCAATTGCGGCGTTTCAAGGAGCGCGAAGACACGGCTTTCAAACGCTACAAGATCACCGCCGAAGACTGGCGCAACCGCGAAAAATGGGACGCCTACCACCAGGCCGTCTGCGACATGGTAGAGCGCACGAGCACGGGGCTGATTCCCTGGACCTTGGTTGAAGCCAACGACAAACCTTTCGCGCGCGTGAAAGTGCTGGAAACCGTGTGCGACAGGCTGGAGGCGGCGCTGGAAGAAAAGGCGTGAGCTTTTCGCTGCCGCGCGCGGGGCGCTGCGATAGTTTCGGCATCCGCACTTGCGCGATCCGCCCCCGTTCTGTCAAAATGCGCGGCTTTCCCCTTGCTCCACCGGTTTTCGCATGCCGGGGGGCTGAACTCACCCAAAAGGAGTCTTGATGCGACACTATGAAATCGTTTTCATCGTGCACCCGGATCAATCCGAGCAGGTGCCCGCGATGATCGAACGCTACAAGGGCATCGTCACCGCCCGCGACGGCCAGATTCACCGGCTGGAGGACTGGGGGCGCCGGCAGTTGGCCTATCCGATCCAGAAAGTGCATAAGGCCCACTACGTGCTCATGAACATCGAGACTGATGGCGAGGCGCTCGCCGAACTCGAACATGCGTTCAAGTTCAACGACGCCGTGTTGCGCCACCTCACCATCAAAATGAAGAAAGCCGTTACCGCGCCTTCGCCGATGATGAAGGAGGAGAAATCCCGGTCGCTCGCTGGCGCGCCCGTGGTGGAAGGGAGTAGCGAAGCCGTTGTCGAACCCGAAACCGCCGAACCCGTCGCCCTGGCCTGAGGTGTCCACTGACCGTCAACGAATTCCGGCTGGCGGCGCGCATTGTCGAGATATCGGCTTTGCGGCATACGCCGGCGGGCGTCCCGGTCTTGTCCTGTGTGCTGGCGCATGAGTCCTGGCAAACCGAAGCAGGGATGGCGCGCGAAGTGAAGCTGGAACTGTCGGCGATGGCCATGGGCGAGTTGACGCAAACGCTGGCATCCGCCGCGCCCGGGACAAGCGTGTTGGTCACGGGGTTCATGGCGGCAAGAAGTGCGCGCAGCCGTATGCCGGTATTGCATCTGAACGTAATCGAATTCATGGAAGGAAATTGATATGGCTTTCAAGCCCAAGTCCAAGCTCAAGCTTAAGAAAAAAGAAGACCGCGGTGGCCGCGGCCTCTTCAAGCGTCGCAAGTTCTGCCGTTTCACCGCCGAAAAGGTAGAAGAGGTCGACTACAAGGATGTGGATGTCCTCAAGGACTTCATCACCGAGAACGCCAGGATCATGCCCGCGCGCATCACGGGCACCAAGACGGGTTATCAGCGCCAATTGTCGGTGGCGGTGAAGCGGGCGCGCTTCCTGGCGTTGCTGCCTTATACCGATCTGCATCAATAAGGAGGCCGCGATCATGCAAATCATTTTGCTCGAAAAGGTCGGCAAGCTCGGTTCGCTGGGCGATGTCGTCAAGGTCAAGGACGGTTATGCTCGCAATTACCTGATTCCACAAGGTTTTGCCAAGCGTGCGACCGAAGCCAACAAGGCCGAATTTGAAGCCCGCCGCGTCGAACTTGAACGCGCCCAGGCCGACAAACTAGCGGCGGCGCGGGCGGAGAGCGCCAGGCTCGAAGGCCTGATGATCCAGATTACCCGCAAGGCCGGTATGGACGGACGTCTTTTTGGTTCGGTCAGCAACGTCGACATCGCCGAGGCGCTCGCGGCGCAGGGCTTCGAGGTCGAGCGCGCCGCGGTTCGCATGCCGGAAGGGCATCTGAAGCAGGTTGGCGATGTCCGGGTCGATGTTGCACTCCACGCCGATGTCGTGGTGCCGATTACCGTGTCGGTGCTGGGCGAACAATAAGCCGCCTGCCGGCCTGGAAGATCTGCGAAAAAGGGGCTTGCCCAGTGGCGGCAGCCCCTTTTTCGCCGTGCGCCCGGCATGAGCCGCACGCCGATGGGCGAACGTCCCGCCGTCGGCGGTTCGCGGCGAACGAAACGACGCCCGCCGAAATGACTTTCCCGTGAATCGGGATTTTCCGCGGGTTTTTTATTTTACGTTTACGCGCGCGAGGTTGCCGTATTTTTGCCGGAAGCGTTCGACGCGGCCCGCGGTGTCGACGATCTTCTGCTTGCCGGTATAGAAAGGATGGCAGGACGAGCACACTTCGACGTGCAACGCGGGTTTGCCGATGGTCGAACGGGTAACGAAGGTATTACCGCAAGAGCAGGTTACGGTAACGTCGTTGTATTTGGGATGGATGTCCGCTTTCATGTCAGGTTCCGTTGCGGGCGGCGGTTGTGACCGCCCAGGTTAAGGCGCTGCGGGTTTAGGAAAAAGAGCCGGGGATTATCCCTGAACGCGCGCTTTCGGGCAAGGGACCGGTAGCGAGCTTTGCATTCCTCGCGTTACGTGAAGGACGTCATGCCTTGCCCGTCGTCGTCGCGCCTCAAGCGCATGGGTCGTCGGCGTCTTCTCCGGCTTCTTCCGTGTAAGTGAAGGTCCATGTCCGCGTAACGTCCAGCGCATCGGTATCGGCGCGGATTTCGGGCGGAAACGGCGGGAATGGCGCTGCCTTCCTGGCGATGTCCAGAGCGCCGTTGTCGAGTATCTTGTGGCCGGAACCGCGCTCGATCCGGGCCGTTTCAATAGAACCGTCGGCCAGGATGGAAACCGTCATCACCAGTTCGCCGTAGGTTTTGCCGCGCGCCGCCTTGGGGTAGTGCCGCGAGGCGCTGCACGCGATCTTGCGCCGGAATACCGCGAGGTAATCCTCGAAACGGCGCTCTGTCACCGTGCCGCCGATCTGCCTGCGGCGCAAGCGTTGCCGGTATGCTTGGGAACGGCGCGCGATTTCGGCTTCGAGTTCGCGTGCGCGGGCTTCATCGTTGACGGGCGCTTTGGCCGCCTTTCGCGGCTTTGCCGCATCGGCGGACGAGGGCGTCGCCAGGAGGGCTGCCAGCAGCGCCGCCAGGAATGCGCCCGCGATCCCGGAGACGGAGAATTTCGTGACAGTACTGCCTGATCGCCCGATCATCGACATCTACAGTAAGAACAGCGTCGCCAACCCGAGGAAGATGAAGAAGCCGCCCGAGTCGGTCAGCGCCGTGATCATGACCGAGCCGCCCACGGCAGGATCGCCGCCGAACCGCTGGCGCAGCATCGGAATCAGCACCCCCGCGCAGGCGGCGAGCAGCAGATTGAGCGTCATGGCCGCCGTCATCACCAGCCCCAGCGAGACACTGCGATACAGCCACCAGGACAGCACGCCGAGCAGCCCGCCCCAGACCACGCCGTTGAACAGGGCGACGCTGAGTTCTTTTTTCAATAACCGTTTCATCGCGCTTTCTTCGATCTGCCCGACGGCGATGGCGCGCACGATCATGGTGATAGTCTGGTTGCCCGAGTTGCCGCCGATCCCCGCGACGATGGGCATCAGCGCCGCCAGCGCCACGAGCTTTTCAATCGACCCCTCGAAAGCGCCGATCACGCGGGACGCGACGAAGGCCGTGACGAGGTTCACCGCCAGCCAGGCCCAACGGTTCTTCACCGAGTCCCACACCGGGGCGAAAACGTCTTCTTCCTCACGCAGCCCGGCATGGCTGAGGATTTCCGCCTCGGACTCTTCGCGGATGAAATCGACCACATCGGCCACGGTGAGCCGTCCGATCACCTTGTTGTCCCTGTCTACGACCGGGGCGGAGACGAGGTCGTACCGCTCGAACGCCTGCGCGGCGTCGCTGGCATCGTCGCCGGGGGCGAAACTGACCATGGATTCGCGCCGCATTACGTTCGAGACCTGTTTTTCCGGATCGCTGATGAGCAGCGTCTCCAGCGTGAGGATGCCCATCAGGTGCTCCTCGCGGTCGATGACGAAAAGCTTGTCGGTGTGATTGGGCAATTCATCGAAGCGGCGCAGGTAGCGCAGCACCACTTCGAGCGTGACATCCTCGCGCACTGTCACGAGGTCGAAATCCATGAGCGCCCCGACCGAATCTTCGGGGTAGGACATCGCCGCGCGTAGTTGTTCGCGCTCGTCGCTGGAGAGCGACTGGAAAACGTCCCGGATGACCTCGGGCGGCAGATCGGGGGCGAGGTCGGCGAGTTCATCGGCGTCCAGCGTTTCGGCGGCCGCTTTCAGCTCGTGCGGCGCCATCGTCTCGATCAGGGATTCGCGGACGGCGTCGGAGACTTCGAGCAGGATTTCGCCGTCGCGTTCGGCCTTGACCAGATCCCAGACATAGCGCCGCTCTTCCAGCGGCAGGGCTTCCAGGATATAGGCGATGTCCGCCGGGTGGAGCGCGTCGAGCCGCTCTCGCAGCTCCCCCGCGTGTTCGGGCGCGGGCAGGACGAGGGCGGGCACTTCTTCGTGAGCTTCGCCGTCTTGTGCGGAGATGCTCAAGTGCGCCAGCAATATTTGCACTTCGCGCAAATATTGCTGGAGTTCATCGGGGTGGATGCCCCCGGCCTCGATGGGCTGGGGTTGTTCCCCGGCGTGTGAATCTTTTTCCGGAGCCATTGCGCGGCGTGGGTGAGTGGTGAAGGCGGGAAGCGGCTGCGAGCCGCCGAATGTTTCCGCGCGAGGCGAAGCACGGATTCTACTTCTTGCCGCGCCGCAGCGAAACGGTTGAAGCGCCGTCATGGGGCGAACCACGCGGTTTACGGTGGAGCCGGGTTCCCCGGCGGTCTTGCTTTTGGCGTTGATGTCCGCCGCGTCGATGATTAGAGTGGTTTTTGAAAACCGTTAGCGCGGTGTTTAGAGGCGGCCGGATGGCTTTGCTTCGCCCGTTTTCGACCCATCCGGCGGGAAGAACTCGCGGGGTTTCCGGACTCTGCCCGTCCGTCAATCCGCTTCCGGCGCATCCACGATGTTGGCGGGCGAGCCTGGCGCGGCGCTTTCCTCTTCCGAACCGTCGGGCCGCACGGCTTCGATTCGCTGGAAGCGGGCGCTAATCTTGCGGCTGGAGATGTGGACTTCCGCTACGTCCTTGCCTGCCTGTTCGATGTGCCGGGCAAGCGCCCCCATGCGCGCGTCGAAACGCTGGAAGTCCTGCGCCAGTTTTGCCAGTTCGCTTTGAATGATATGGATGTGACGCCGGGTTTCGACGTCTTTCAATACCGCGCGCGCGGTGTTCAGCACGGCCATCAGCGTGGTGGGCGAGACGATCCACACGCGCCGCGATTGAGCGTAGGCGATGATTTCGGGATGCGCGCCATGCAATTCGGCAAACACCGCTTCGGCGGGCAAGAACATGACCGCGCCATCGGCGGTAACGCCGGGAAGGATGTATTTACCGGCAATGGCGTCGACATGGCGGCGCACGTCGGCGCGGAAGGCTGTCTGGGCGGCTTTCTGTTCGGTTTGCGCCAAGCTGGCGTCCAGCATGCGGCGGTAGTTTTCGAGCGGGAATTTGGCGTCTATCGCCACGCGGCCCGTGGGCGGCGGCAAGTCCAGCAGGCAGTCGACGCGCGTGCCGTTGGGCAAGGTCGCCTGGAATGCGCAAATGTCCGGCGGCAACACATTGCGCACCAGCGCTTCGAGCTGTACTTCACCAAACGCGCCACGCGAGCGTTTATCGCCCAGGAGTTCCTGGAGACTCACCACGCTGGCGCTGAGACCGTCGATTCGCTTTTGCGCTTCGTCTATCGTCGCCAGCCGTTCCATGACGCTGGCGAAAGTGTCGCCGGTTTTGCGCAGGCTTTCATCAAGCCGGGTATTGATCTGCCCGGTCAGTGTGCGCAATTGCCCTTCCACGCTCTGGGTCAAGGTTTCCATCGAGCGGGATAGCTGCATGGAAGCCGAGGCCAGGCCGCTCTGGAGCAGTTCGCGGTCGGCGCGCGCGTTCTCGCCCATGCGGTCGGTCTGCCTGTCCAGCCCGGCGTGGAGGTCGCGCAATATTTCGCGGTGATGGTCGAGCGCGTTGCGGTCGAGCGCCTCGTCGAGACGTTTGAGCAGGCGGCGACTACGCCATCCCGCGCTGATGAGCAGCCAGAGCAGCAATACGGCGATGCCCGACAGCAGGCCGGGCACAAGGAAATTCGGGGAAGATTGCAGGAGTTCGTTCATGGGCGCCGGCGCCGTTTCATGGATATTGCGCCTCGCCGCGCCGGGGCAGCAGGCGGCGGACGAGTTCTACCCAATAGGCCGCGCCGATGGGAAGAATGCAGTCGTTGAAGTCGTAGGCCGCATTATGCAATGCGACACTGCCGCGACGTTCGCATCCGGCGAGCGCGTGCTCGGCAATGGCCGTGAGGCCGTTGCCGATCCATATGTAGGCGCCCGGTTTGTGCGACAAGTAGAAAGCGAAATCTTCCGCGCCCATGCTCGGGCGTTCGCTGGTGTGGACGTTTTCGCGCCCGGCGATGGCGGAGGCGGCTTCCGCGCAGTGCGCGGCCTCGGCAGCGGTGTTGATTGTCGGCGGATAGCCGCCGGGGAGGAGATCGAAGGTGATTTGTACGCCAAAGGTTTCGCCTATTCCCGCGCACAGGCTGCGCAGCCGCTCGAACGCCTTTTCACGCACGGCCGCCGAGAAGCCGCGCAAGGTGCCGGAGAGTTCCGCGCGCTCCGGCAGGACGTTGAATGTGTCCCCGGCATGAAAGCAAGTCAACGACACGACGGCGGCGTCGAGCGGGTCGAGCGAGCGCGACACGATGCTTTGCGCCGCCTGCACCAGCGCCGCGCCCGCAAGTACCGGGTCGGCGCTCAAGTGCGGCATCGCCGCGTGGCCGCCCACGCCTTCGATGTGGATATCGAAGCGGTCGGTACCCGCCATGACCGGCCCCGCATGCACCGCGAAGTGCCCGGCGGGCAGGCCTGGCCAGTTGTGCATGCCGTATATCGCGTCCATGGGGAAACGTTTGAAGAGTCCGTCTTCGATCATCGCCCGCGCGCCGCCCGCGCCTTCTTCACCGGGTTGGAAGACCAGGTAGACCGTGCCGTCGAAATCGCGCTCTCTGGCAAGCAGCCTGGCCGCGCCCAGCAGCATGGCGGTATGGCCGTCGTGGCCGCAGGCGTGCATGCGGCCTTCGTGCAGCGAGCGATGCGTGAAGCGGTTGGTCTCGGTAATCGGCAGGGCATCCATGTCCGCCCGCAGCCCAATCGCCCGCTCGCTGCCGCCCGCGCGGAGGGCGCCGACGACGCCGGTGCGGCCAAGGCCGCGACAAGTTTCGATTCCCCAGGCGTCGAGCCGCGCGGAGACGGCGTCGGCGGTGCGCGTCTCGGAAAAGGCCAGTTCGGGATGGGCATGGAGATCGCGGCGGATGTCTTGCAGGGCCGTATGAATCTGGCGGGCGTCGTCGAGGGGGGTCATGAGGCCGTGGGGGGAAAGGAAGGCGAGGGCCGTCAGTTTGGCAATATAGGAGCGCGCCGCGCAATTGCCGCATGCGGCGACGGAGGACTGGCGCGCCCGGCGCGATCCGGACGCACGGCCCCCGTCTTCGGAGGGCAGCAATCGAACACAATATTATCTATATGCCAAAGCACTGTCAAGGAGCAAGTGCGCGAACTACCGGCTGGACATGTTTCCGGGTTTGCGTCAAATCATGGGCAAGTTGCAAGGCAAGCCACATGTCCGCCGTAGCTGCTCCAGCCTTTTCCAGGCGTAACGCCAGACCGGGACTCACAGAAACGCGGATGAAGCCATGGGCGACGCCGTCGCCGGGCCGGGAGGCGGGTTTGCCGGGCATGGGGGCGTCCTTCATTCCCATTTCCTTGGAGACTTCTTAATGCCAATAGCTTTCAATGGCATCTTCGGCGATGGGTTCGTTTATCTCCTTTAATATGTCATGAACGATTTTTATCAAATCGTCGTTGAATGAAAAATAGAATGCCAGTTTCCAGTCCTGATAGAGATTACGTAAGTTCAGGCTGCATTCAATGAAAGAATCCATTAACAAACTGGCTGGCCCAGTGTTTTCATCTTTCGGTAACGATGGAAAAACATGAATAAAATTAAGCAATGATGGAAATGAATGAATAAAAGTTTTTTCGTTCATGAATGAGACAATGCTAGTTCCAGCAAGACCAAGACCAAGACCAAGACCCGCTACCTCGGGCCAACATATTTCCGGCCATGGGCGCGCAATCAAGTTATAAGAAGGTCTAGCCAACCATGGTTCGTCTTCGTAAACTTGCTCGACATTTAATGTCGAGATGTCATCGGAAATAAATTCGTCGTACGACAGATGGATATTCCGTTCTATCGGAAAATATTTTATAAGCCGATCAATAACGGATGTAGCCATTTTGGTTATTTCCCACAATTTTTCGCAGCTAACCATTTCTCTCCCGCCGCCTCATGGTGCCTTTTGTCTCCTCCAGCAAAGCATTGGTTCATTACGTTTTCGCGCGCTCTCGCACATCTTCCATACGCAGCTATCCGCGCCACTTTATCCTCACCCGTCATGCCAGACGTACATTTTCCGAGCGTATCCGCTGCATTGCATGCTTCCTTTTTGGCACCTTCAAGTTTGTCGAACTCATCAGGTGTGCAATTGCCACCATATCTTGAATCAGACCTGTTTCCGCTTGCCGCTTTATGCCCCGCCGACAGCCTGTTTGCCTCCGGGTTGATTGGCACACCCCAAGGATCTGTTTGGGACTGTTGGTTGATATTCGTGTCCCCTGGAACGCTCAATATCGTTGCAACTGCGGCCCCCCCCACAAGCGCCGTGCCAATTACAGCCCCTACGCCACAACCGAACGGCCCTCCAAACGGCGCACCCACCACACAACCGACGGCAGGATTCAACCCCAACGGATCAACCCACCCCACCGGATTCACCGGATACACATACCCATTCAACCCCCCCGCCAATCCAATCGGATCCTGCGTGATATACCGCCCCTGTTTAGGATCGTAATACCGCCACCGATTGTAATAAAACCCCGACTCCTCATCAAAGTACTGCCCCTGGAACCGGAGCGGCTG
>JAIRMC010000035.1 GCA_031258965.1 Azoarcus sp.
GCACCGTCGATGAACCTTGGACGATGACGCCATGTACGACGCCGTCGCCTATTCTCGAAGCGGGTTTGCCGGGCATGGGGGGCGGCCTTTCAAAAGGCTGATTATATGTGGAACATGCCTTGGTTTCCGCGCTTAATACCAACCGGAGGCGCTAAACCTCCTGTAGGGAGAAAACACCGGGCCGATCAGGCTGCTGAACCTGTATTCGCGGATACTCCCGAGATAAGCCGGGTCGGTCTTCCCATCCCAGCCGATGGCGAGAACACTGCCCGCCTTGTTCATCCATAACGTTACGCCCGTCGAAGACCAGCCAATCTTTGCAAACCCGGCGGGTGCCTTGACAGAGCGCGAAGCCGTCCAATTCTGCGGAACGAATCCGTTGGCGGGGGCGAACACGCTGGGGAAGAAATCCTTGGCGTTGATGAATACCGAGATATCCTGGGAATACGCCGGATCGATCGTGCCATCCCCCCACACCAGACGCGCCCTGCTGTCGCCAGTGACCTCCATTCGCGCGCCAGACGAGGATGTACCGATGGTGAAGTAGGTGTACGTATCCGTGTAATTGCTGTACGGCCACGTGGGCAGCGTGGTATTGGCGCTCCGCCATTGGTTGAAATCGAATCCGTTGCAAGCAAGGAAATTCGACGGGAAGAAGCTTTCATACTTGGCGACATTCTGGCCGATATAGCTGGAGAAATCATTCGCCCGGCCATTCCTGTCGAGAATGACCATGCTTCCGAGATTGTCGATCCATAGCGTTGCGCCGGTGTAGACCGATATGCCCGCCTTCTTGTAGCCCGAGGGCCCCGCGACCTTGCTTGCCGCCAGCCAGATCGAGGGATTGAACCCATTGACAGGCGAGAACAGGCTGGGGAAATAGCGGTTCATGAGACTGCTGATATTCCCGGTATAGGCGGGGTCGACGCGGCCGTCCGGGCTGCGGAAAAGTAGGTTTCCATCGCTGTTGATCCACAGCGTGGCACCACTCGAAGAACTGCCGACCTGGAAATAATCGGGGTACTGGGTCGAGAAATCAGCGGAGCCATACGCCAGGGCTTTTTCGACCGCCTGTGCCGCGTTGACGATCCCCGCGCCGCATATGCTCGTAGTACAATCGGAACCTGCCGGGAAAGGCGTCGCCGTCTCTTCAAGGATCGTTTTGATCTCCGCGGGCGTCAGCCTGGAAAGGCCAGCCTCTCTCCGCGCCGAGACCATCAGGGCAACCACGCCGGTGACATGGGGCGCGGCCATTGAGGTGCCGCTGAGGTAAACGTATTTTTCACCAGTGGAACTGAATGGATCCGGCTTTTGAATGTACTCAAGCCCCGACAATTCCCAGTAAGTATAGTATTCCGTTTCACCCCATGTGGATAAAATATGTTGTCCAGGCGCGGCCAGGTCAACACGTTTACCAAAATTGGAAGACGGAGCGCCAGTCTGTGGTGCCAGATGGTCTGGCGTTTTACCGACTAAATCGACAAGCCAGTTGTTTTCAAAATCGCCCCGGTTTCCTTTATCGTCCGTCCCCGCCACGACGATGATTCCATCATGGCACGCGCCCGGCCCACTGTTTTCCGAACTGTCAGGCGATCCCAAATCCCTCCCCAGATTCCCAGCGCTTGCGACTATGACTGTGCCATGTTTTAGCAATTTCTCAAAGGTTTCCTTGAGAGTGGAGCCTTCCTTGGAGTCGCAATCACTTTGGGGGAAATTGAGCGACAGGTTAATGACATCTGCCGGTTTTTTGCTCGGCGAAGGAACATTGCTTGTGCCCGCTGAAACACCGGATTCGGTGTAGCCGGCAGCCCACACAAGGGCAGCAATCAGATCTGATGCTGGGTAACCCTGGAGGCCTGCGACGCGCACAGCAAGGACATCTGCGTCATATGCAATTCCGGCAATGCCTTCATTATTATTGGCACGAGCCGCAACGATCCCAGTAACATGCGCGCCATGATAATGCCCCCCATCCTTCCCATATCCATCATCCGCAGGGTCATCATCAGGGCCATCACCATCGTTGGCACTAACGTCGGAGGAGACGAAATCATAACCATCCAAATAATCCAAATCCGGATGTGGGGTCGCGCCAGTATCAATCACGCCAACCACCGCATTTTTCCCAGTGCTTTTCTTCCAGGCGCCTTCGACGTTGATACCCACGCCGGGCTTGAACAATGACCATTGCCTGTCGGACCACTCATCATTCGTGTAATCCTTGTCCAGTGAGGCTGGCAGTTGGACCTTCTGCTGGGCTTGTTGCGTACTTTGCTTACCGCGTAGCCTCGCCACGAATTCAGCGAAGGTCATCGGTTCCGGCTCTTTCTTCCGCACATGGGGAATGAAAGCGTCCGACTTTATGACTACATCGATTTCCACATACTGGACATCCGCCTCGGCGGCAACCGCTTGCAATAGGGTTTTGGTTTCGGCCTGGGTCAGGGCGCGGCTCGTCCTGATGACTTCTGTTGTACCAAATAGGGTACGCACATGGCTGATACCAACTTTTCCTAATTGCCTCGTCACCGCCGCCTGGATTCTGAACAACGAACTGGCGACGGCCTTCTTCTTATCGAGACCCGTGAATGCGCCTTCACGATATTTGGTGATGAACTGCTGGTGGGATGAAGCCGAATCCAGCCCGCCCAAAAGCGCCTCCCCAGCGCTGGCCGAGGACATCAACCCGGCAATGGCGGTTGCAAGCACGCCAACGCGAAGCTGGCGGCGAAAACCCATTTGACTCATGACAATATACCCCCCCTGGAATGCAAGAACATTCAACGAACACCGGCGGTTTCCGGCTTCGTCCTCCGAAAACACCGCCGCCCGACAGGCGCGACGGAATGACATCCCCCGAAGAAACGAAGCCGCATCACCTCGAAAACCAGTGTTTCCATGCGGTTACAGCCCGCATGGAATGCATCCAAGCCCGAATCTCGTATTGATGACATGCTTTAGAGATAAGCATGTTGGTTATTTTCAATATATACTATATGTTGAGGGTAGTCGCGTCAACCATATAGCGAAAATTTCTATCTCGCCTGCCGGATACAAAGATCCAGCGCCGAGCCAGAAAAATCCCGTTCTGAACTGGAGAAATCTAGCGCTGAGCTAGAAAAACCCAGTGCAAAGCTAGAAAAATCTAGCTCTGAACCAGAAAAATCCCGTGCCGAACTAGAAACATCCAGCGCCGAACCAGAAAAACCCAGCGCCACACTATAGAAGCATCCCGCGCTCTACCAGAAAAACCCGGCTTCGCGCCAGATTCCCGTGCTTTCGTGCTGGAAACCCGGCGGCGGGCGCCGGAAAAGCGAACGCCCCCGGCGCGGGAACCCGCCGCCGGGGGGGGGGGCACAGCGGTTTACTCGTCCAGGCTTTCGTCGTCTTTCTTTTTGCTGCTCCGTCCGGTACGGGGGAAACGCTTGCGCAATTCCTCATAGAGCACCTTGGCGTTGCCGACATTGCGCTTGGCCTGCGCCTGGAGGTTCTTGTAGACATCCAGCCCGGTCTGAAAGGCTTGGCGGTGGATATTCTGGGTCATCGGCAATTTCTCCATTCATACTTTCCGCAACAGCGCGAAATCGCGGACGAATGTTACGCGCACGCATACCAGATGACAACGACAGTTTGCCGGTATGATGCAACACTCTCCCCGACAGGGCGCGGCGGCCATCGAACGGGAAGGGACTGCCCGGTTGCATGCCGCCGGACGCTTGTCACATCGTATCGAGCGCCTCCAAGGCTCTCTCGAACTCCGAGACCAACACCAGCCCGATAAGCTTCGAGACCGCACCCCGCCGCCTGGCATCGAGCGGCAGGGATTGCAGCGTCGACAATGCATCGTCCATGCCGTCCAGGTCTTCCGTCGCCAGCGCCACTCTCAACCGGGCCAGCGCCTCCTGTTCCGGCATGGCGTCCCGCGCCATGATTTCCGCCGTGTTGCGGGACTGCGCTTGCGCAAGCGCCTCGTCTATCCACGTCACTAGCGCGCCCAGGCCCGAGCGGAACGCTTCGAGATGCTGGCGGATGAATGCGCCGTCGCCCCGCTGCCCGGCGGATTCCAGCAAGGCCGCCGATTTCGACAAGGCATTCGCGCCAATATTGGCCAGGGCGCTTTTCATGGCGTGAACATCGGTGGTGAACGCCTTCAGATCGCCGGACAAGACCGGCGCATCCAGCAAAGGCAGACGCTGCGCTACATCCTGCCGGAAAATATCGAGCAGGCTCCGGTAAAGTTCTTCGGAACCGCCGACATGGGACAGCCCCACGGCAATATCCACGCCTTCGATTTTCGCCAAACGCCCGCCCTTTTCGGCCTGCGTCTTTTCCTTTACCGCGGGTGGCGCATCCCGGCGCTTTTCCTTCGGTATCCAATGGGCCAGAATGGCGTCGAGCCGGGCGATCTCAATCGGTTTGGAAAGAAAGTCGTTGAAACCACTTTCGAGGAACATCTCCCGCACGCCGGAAACCGCATTGGCGGTCAGCGCGATAATCGGCACTGTCTTGCAATATTCGTTATCCATGTTCCGGATTTCGCGGACGGTTTCCACGCCATCCATTCCCGGCATCATGTGATCCATGAAAATGATGTCGTAGCGCTGACGCCTCACCAGCTCGATAGCCTCGTGCCCACTCGCGGCGCAGTCGATCCGCAACTCGTAAATGGCCAGAAGGCCCTGGGAGACGCGCAGATTGGTGGCAAGGTCATCCACGACCAGCACGCGCGCATCGGGCAGGATGAAGCGAATACCATTTTCAGCGATATGGGCGTAATGCTTCGCGTCCGGCAAGCCATTCAGGATATTGGCGATGGCGGGCGCGTAAGTCGGCATGATCAGCGCGCGCGCGCCGCTCGGCATCTGCTCGCCTGATTCGGCATCGAAAACCACCGGCACGGCGCTGGAGCCGTACCGTGCCGTCTCGGAAAGGACTTCCGCCATCAGATAGCGGGGAATGAACACAAAGGCGTAATCCCGCGCGGCCAGGGCATCGGCGAATTCCCCATGGGTGCGCACGCGCTCGCAGACCACGCCCAGATTCCGCACGGCGGAGACGATACAATCCACATATCTTCTTTTCGGTTCATACACCAGGACGCTTTTATTGTCCGGCTCCCGGACTTCCGCAAAACGGCGGTATTCATGAATGCCCTGCAACAGCGTCGCGGTGAATACACTGCCTTTGCCATAAATACTCTCGACGGTAATATCGCCTCCCATCATCCGGCTGAGATTACGGGTAATGGCAAGCCCCAGGCCGGTACCCTTTATGCCCCTGTTTTTGACGGAGTCGATCTGGACAAAATCGGCGAAGAGTTTCCCCATATCTTCCACCTTGATGCCTATGCCGGTATCGCGCACCTCGCAACGCAGCGCCAACTCGTCCGGCCCGGCATTCTTGCCGTCGATAGTAAGGAAAACATGGCCCTTCCTTGTATATTTGGCCGCGTTGCTCAACAAATTCAGCAATATCTGGCGGACGCGCATCTCATCGCCAACCAGCATCCCCGGCAGATGACTATCAACATAGACGGAAAAGCGCACGGGCTTCTCCAGCAGGCGCATGCGGATAATGGTAATAACGTCGTTGAGCAGGGAGCCGAGATCGTATTCCGCATTCACGCACTCCATCTTGCCGGATTCGATCTTGGAAAAATCAAGAATATCGTCGATCAGGGCAAGCAGATTCGTACCCGCCTGCTTTATATCCGCCGCGTAGGATCTAACGGGCTGCGAAATATCTTCGCGCAGGATCAATTCGCTCATGCCGATAACCGCGTTCATCGGCGTGCGTATTTCATGCGACATCTTCGCCAGGAACACACTCTTGGAGCAGTTGGCCCTCTCCGCCTCCAGGCGGGCTTCAACCAAGGGCGTGACATCGCTGATATCGACAAACCTGCCGCGCATCTTGCCTTCGTCGTCCCCCAGCAGACCGGATATGACCCGAAAATGGCGCGACTCCCCGTCCTCCCCGATCTCGACCGTATTCTCGTAATAGCCATCGCACTCGAAAATGTCGCTGATCATCAGCTTCATGTTCATCCAGTGGAAGAGGTCGACCAGAGGACGTCCGACGGCCAGTTCCGCGCTTTCAATATGCGCCAGCTTCGCCATCGGTTCGCTGAGATACGTGACACGGTTCATATGGTCTACCATGGCGACAATATTGGGCGTGGTTGCCATGAAAGAAACAAACGCTTTTTCCGCCTTCGCCGACCGGGAATTTTTGCTGAAGGCGACACGCGCCATCATCAAATAAAGAAGCAAAGCGAAAATGCCGAATTCCCACTCCATGGCCATAAATGAAAAATCCAATCCGCCACCCAACACAGGAACGCCTGCCAAAATAAAGGATGATACAATTGCAATCTCGGTGATAACAAAAAGCAATAAAGATTTATAGCGGCAATAAATGGCGGCGATACCCGTCAAGCAGATGCATGCGCCAAAATAGCAGGACAAGCCGCCCAAATAGATACTGCTGCCGGTAAACATCAGGAAAATGAGCACAGGAACCAAATAGGAGACCAAATCTATATTCGCAACAAAGCACACTAAAAGCACAACCACGGTCATGAGTAGTATACAAACAGCCACCAGAAAAATCGCATGGTTCCAAAGCTCCGCCTCGGCAAGCCGCGATAATTGAGTAATCAGAAAAATCGCCACGCCACAAAAGGCGAAAAGATTGGCGGCCCGGTAATAACCGCTGTTACCCCTGTTTTTCAACAGCGTATTCATTCTCCGCATCGCGGAAATGGTGACCAGTAACATCACGAGTGGAACACAAATCAACAGCGCCAATGTGAGATGACTATCGGCGACGACGGCCCATTTCAGGCTCGGCAACATGATGGCGAGCGTGCAGAACAGCGCTACCGCGACCGACCAGCGGAAATAGTCCTTTTCTCCCGTGTTTTCGATGTTCATATCCCCTCCCCCGGACCGGATTCGTCCGCCACGCTGCTTGGCGCGATGATACGCACAACCCCTGGCTTCGTTTCCACCGTGATGTATTTATCGTAAAAAACCTCGCCGTCCAGATCAAGCATCAAAGGACTCTCGGAAATCACAAAAACCTTTTTTGCACGCTTGTGTGAGAACAAATCCGGGTGTTCGGCATGCTTGCCGCGCATGTAGTGCAACATCATTCGGAATACGCCCAACATGTTCGCGTCGCCGCTACACAGGACGTCCAGCCAGCCATCGGACGGCACGGCCTCCGGAACAATGGCCTTGTTGCCTGAATGCATGGGCGTGTTGACTATATTTATAATGGCATGCGCCCCGCTCCAGTCCTCGTCATCCACCCACATC
The DNA here is from genome assembly GCA_031258965.1 of Azoarcus sp. GTDB lineage: Bacteria > Pseudomonadota > Gammaproteobacteria > Burkholderiales > Rhodocyclaceae > WRNU01. The sequence goes on from JAIRMC010000035.1 coordinate 7,323, forward strand.
CGATAGGTCTGCTTGAATACCGCGCGATTCACGAGCATCCCGAGATAGTTGGCATAAAGATTCATTGCGCAAAAAAGGTCGGGCAGATTGCGGCGCAGGAACCCATGGCGGCTTTTCAGTATCCTGGAGCTGACATTAGTCAGGGATTCCAATCCAATCAGGCAATAACTCAGCGCATAATTACTGCCACAATACAATGCGTCCATCGGCACGGAAACGGCGCTCGTTTGTGCCTTCAGGGAACGGAAGATATTTTTGTTATTCTTCCCGAATACGCGGTAAAAGCTGTTTTCCATGCCATAAGGAATGGTGCCCAATTCCGCGTTCGGCAGCCCCACGACACCGTTCAGGCAGTCGAACAAAATGCCATCGCCACCCACGGCATAGACCCGCAGCGGCGCGCCGGCCGGGGCGGCCCCCGCGAACCGGCGGATAGCGCCAATGGCATCGCGGGGAAAACGTGAAACATGCACAGCGTATTCCGGACGCGCCTTCGCCATTTCATCCCTTGCCCCGAAAAAACGGTGTATCTCCGCCACGACTTGATCCATGTCCCGGCGACTGTGGAAACAGACAGGATTGATAACGAAAAAGTGCCGCACCCTGGACGCGCTTGATGACATATTTCCTTTTTTCATTTCCATTTTATCCACATAAGGAGTGTAATTGTTCCGAGCAATCTTCAAATAACGCCACCAGATCCGGATCGAAATGTGTCCCCTTCCCCTGCCGGATGATTTCGACTGAGGCATCATGATCAAAGGCTTTTTTATAAGGGCGCACCGAGGTCAATGCTTCGTAAACATCGACAATCGCCATCAGCCGCCCCAAGAGTGGAATTCCCATGCCGGCAACACCCGCGGGATAGCCGGAACCATCCCATCTTTCATGATGATATTGGGCGAATGTCTTGGCGTGGCATAGAAAAAGACTGTCATCCTCGTCTTCTTCCAGTCTTTCGATAAAACTGACGCCGAAAGTGACATGGTTTTTCATTTCCTGAAATTCTTCATCGGTCAACTTGCCGGGCTTTTTGAGAATACTGTCACTGATAGCGATTTTGCCCACATCATGCAATTGCGAGGACTGGAGGAGCAATTCCATGTCCCATCCGTCCGTTTGATCCCGGTAACGATCCACTTCCATCGCGGCGGACAGAAGCACTCGCAAACATTGCTGCGTACGTTCTATATGATTACCCGTGGCCGTATCGCGCCCTTCCACCATTTCCGCCATTGCCCGCATGACTTTATTCTGCAATTTGAAAACAGTGTGCGTTTTTCTTATCACCATCTCCTGGAGATTATTATTGTAATCTTGTAGTGCCTTTTTCTGGGATTCCAGCAAGAGATGCAGTTCCACGCGCTTTTTCAGAAGCGATGCGGAAAAAGGTTTTGCAATGTAATCGACTGCTCCCAGGTTTAGCCCCATGAGTTCGCTGTTGTCGTCATTCATGGCGGTAAGAAAAACGACGGGTATATCCTGGGTGGCCGGATTGCTCTTTAGGACTTTGATTGCCTCATAACCGTTCATCTCCGGCATATCGACATCCAGCAGGATCAAGGCCGGATTATACCTGTTCAGCATCTCGAACATTTTCGGCGCGGACGGTACGGTCAATACTCTATAGACGCTCGACAGGGCTTCTTTGCCAACCATCAGGTTAGCCAGACTATCATCCACCAACATGATCAACTTGCGGTTATCAACAATTCGGTTATTACTCATTTTGTTCCCCGGCGTCAAAACTCAAATACAGAATAGCGTATTGCCATGATTAAACTTATTGCGGATATCCCCATATCGAGTCGTAAAAGTCACGCGCTTATTTAATTAATCAGTTTGGTGGAAATTCTATAAACCGTATTAACATTACAGAAACGAAAAATTCACGAAATGCGTAAAGTACGGATATTGCCGGTATAGCCCCAAACGTCATTGCGCTGGACGAAGTCATCCACGGGCCATATGGATTGCCGTGTTGCGGCGCACCTCGCATCAACGGGGCGGAGGATCTCCACGGCGGAAGTCATTGCCTCCAAAACCCTCGCCGCCACAGCCGAAACCGCGCTCGCCCTCTCCCTCAGGGCCGCGCCCGCGCCACGGTTTATTCCTGCGTCCGCGACGAGAACGCCAAGGGCGAACCGGGGCCTTGGAGGCCGATATTTTCAGCGGAGATTCCGTGAGGGAGGGGACGATGCGAAGCCCGTGAAAGAGGTCGCGCATCGCGCCCCATCACGCCGCGTGCTGGAAGCCGCCTCCGGCGAAATTCTCGAAGCGCGTGTATTCGCCCAGGAAGGTCATGCGCACCATGCCGGTCGGGCCGTTGCGGTGCTTGCCGATGATGAGTTCCGCCGTACCCTTGTCCGGCGAATCCGGATTGTAGACTTCGTCCCGGTAGATGAACATGATGATGTCAGCATCCTGTTCGATGGCGCCGGATTCGCGCAGGTCGGACATGACCGGGCGTTTGTTGGGACGTTGCTCCAGGCTGCGATTGAGCTGCGACAGGGCGATGATGGGGACGTGCAGTTCCTTGGCGAGCGCCTTGACCGAGCGCGAGATTTCCGAGAGTTCGGTGGCGCGGTTGTCGGTGTCGCGCGCGCCGTTCATCAGTTGCAGGTAGTCGATCACGATGAGGCCGAGCCTGCCGCACTGGCGGGCAAGCCGCCGGGCGCGGGCGCGCAGGTCGATGGGGTTGAGGCCGGGCGTCTCGTCAATGTAGAGCGGCGCGTCGTAGAGTTTGCCCATTGCCATGGTGAGGCGCTGCCAGTCGTCATCGGAGAGGCGGCCATTGCGAATTTTCTGCATGTCGATACGGCCCACCGAGGCAATGAAGCGGGTCGCCAGTTGCGTGCCGGGCATTTCCATCGAGAAAATCGCCACCGGCAGATGTTTTTCCACCGCGACATGCTCGGCGATGTTGAGCGCGAAACTGGTCTTGCCCATCGACGGGCGTCCGGCGACGATCAGCATGTCGGACGGTTGCAGGCCGGAGGTTTTGTCGTCGAGATCGGCGAAGCCCGTTGGAACGCCGGTAATCTCCGAGGGATTGTCGCGGTCGTAGAGTTCCTGCACGCGGTCGGCGACCTGTTTGAGAAGGGGCTGGATCGACTGGAAACCGCTGCTGTGGCGCGCGCCGGCCTCGGCGATCTCGAAGACTTTGGCTTCGGCCTCGTCGAGCAGCGTCTTGGGGTCCTTGCCGGAGGGCGCGAGCGCACTGGCCGCGATTTCATCGCCCACGGCGACGAGTTTGCGCAGGATCGCGCGCTCGCGGACGATTTCCGCATAACGGCGAATATTGGCCGCCGAAGGCGTGTTGTTGGCGATCTCCGCTAGATAGACCAAGCCGCCCGCCTGTTCGGCTTCGCCGTTTTTTTCCAGGGATTCGAACACCGTGACCACGTCGGCGGGCTTGCCGAAGTCAACCAGGCGGGAGATGTGGCGGTAGATGCGGCGATGGTCGTCGCGGTAGAAGTCTTCCTCGGTAAGGAGGTCGGCGATCCGCTCCCAGGCGGTGTTGTCGAGCAGCAGGCCGCCGATCAGCGATTGTTCGGCCTCCAGCGAGTGCGGCGGCAGTTTGAGCGCCGACAGTTGGGGATCGCGGGGCACGGCGGCGCGCGGGGCGTTGTGCGGGGTGCGGGTCATGGTGGTTCCGGGAAACGGCTGAAGGAATGCGGATTCTAAAAAACAAAGGGCCGCCATGGGGCAGCCCTTTGCTTTTTCGCGGATGAAAGGAGGAAATCAGCGTCCGCTCATGTCGAATCTTTTGACAATCGTCCTTCCCGATCTTCCCCGGCCGTCAGACACGCTCCCGCCGCCTGCGCGCCACGGCGCCCACTAGACCGAGTCCGGCCAGCAGCATGGCATAGGCTTCCGGCTCGGGCGCATGGCTTGCTTGGCGCACGTTGCTCACCAGGAAAACGAGGTCGTCATAATCCCAGTCGGAATTCTCCCGGCTCGACAAATCCTCGATGCCGACAAGTGTCCGGCCTTTGTAATAGTCGTTATAAGCTACCGTGTGATAGTCCTGATCGGACAGATATGTTTTGTCCAAGTTGTCGTAGTAATCCACGGTGCCGCTGTAATAGACATTGCCCGTTGTTGTGTCATCCAGTCTGAAAACAAGCTCGTTGCCTATGGCGCCTAGGTATGAAAACTCTCGCGGGTCGATCGAATAATCGGTACGGGCGACGGAATCCCCTGTTTTGGTGAAAACAGTCTGCCAATTCCCGACATTGCCGGCATCGTCGACAGATGCTACTGAAAAAACAAGGTTGTGGCCCGCATGGCTGGTTACGAAAGTGAATTCGACGGGGGAATTCGGATCCACGATATAGAATTTGCCGCCGATAACGCCCTCGACAGTCTCGGCGGTTTCAAGCGCCGGCGGTTCGGTCGTCAGACCGTCTTCATTGGCGGCCCTGATCCACTCCTTGAAGGTAGTATCCGGGGCCGCCAGCACGGAGGCGGAACCCAAGGTCAATAGTAGCGTGGCAAGTAGTCTAGACATGATGGCTTTCCTCATCAGGTAAAAAAACGGAATCATTGCAATGCAGCACGGAATCGGTACAGCATAAATCGGGCCAAATCTCAAGCAATTGATTAATGGGATAAATATTTTATGCTTGCAAAAATATGTAAAACCAACCGACACACTTGGCAGGCGGAAGACGAATGGAATGAGCGCCGCCCATCGCCCGTTGTTGCGTCGCCGCGAGATTGCGCGGTCAGCGGGGGGGGGCTCTGGTCTGAGTGAGCGGGTTGAGCGCCTTGATCAACTTGCTTTGTCGGCTGCCATTATCGTGAATTTCAGGTACGGCCAAATTTTTTCCGGATGCGCGCTATTTTCTTGCGAGTACGCTCGACCCTTCTATGAATATGGGGGTCTGGATATACCAGCCATGGACGAAAAGTCAACAGGACGAGCGAATCAATGCCATATTGCGCGCTTTCGCAAGAAAAGAGGTAGAATATCGTCATTTCCTTGCAAATAGGGGCGGACGATGGGCCACAAACTGAAGCGTCCGCACGCGGGCGCCCCCTCAGCGGCTGATGGGCTTATACCGTATCCGTTTCGGCTTCGCGCCGTCTTCGCCAAGGCGTTTTTTCTTGTCGGCTTCGTATTCCTGATAGTTGCCGTCGAAGCATGTCCACCGGGAATCGCCCTCGGCGGCAAGGATGTGAGTGGCTACGCGGTCGAGGAACCATCGGTCGTGGGAGATGATGAGGGCGGCGCCGGCGAATTCGAGCAGGGCGTCTTCGAGGGCGCGGAGCGTTTCCACGTCGAGGTCGTTGGAGGGTTCGTCGAGAAGGAGGACGTTGCCGCCCGCCATGAGGATTTTGGCAAGATGCAGCCGCCCGCGCTCGCCGCCGGAGAGCTTGCCGATTTGTTTGCCCTGATCCGCCCCCTTGAAGTTGAACCGGCCAATATAGGCGCGACTTTGTATTTCAAATTTGCCGATAGTGAGGGTATCGCGGCCCTCGGCGAGTTCCTCGAATACGGTTTTGTTGCCGTCCAGGCAGTCGCGGGATTGGTCGACGTGGGCGAGCCGGACGGTGCTACCGATGTCTATTTGGCCCGCGTCGGGTTTTTCCTGGCCGGTAATCATTTTGAAAAGGGTGGATTTGCCCGCGCCATTGGGGCCGATGATGCCGATGATCGCGCCCGGCGGCACGGTAAAGGAAAGACCATCCATCAGGAGTTTGTCGCCATATGCCTTGGTGACATTCTTGAATTCGATGACCTTATCGCCAAGGCGCTCGCCGGTGGGGATGAAAATCTCTTGGGTTTCGTTGCGCTTCTGGTGCTCGAAGGTGGACATTTCCTCGAAACGGGCAAGGCGCGCCCGTGATTTGGCCTGCCGCGCCTTGGGGTTGGCGCGCACCCATTCGAGTTCCTGTTTCATGGCCTTCATATGGGCGTCGATCTGTTTCTGTTCTTGCTCCAGCCGCGCTTCTTTTTGTTCCAGCCAGGAGGCGTAGTTGCCTTTCCAGGGGATGCCGTGGCCACGGTCGAGTTCGAGTATCCATTCCGCAGCGTTGTCGAGAAAGTAGCGGTCGTGGGTGATGGCGATGACGGTACCGGGAAATCGTTGAAGGTATTGTTCGAGCCATTCGACGGATTCGGCGTCGAGGTGGTTGGTGGGTTCGTCCAGGAGCAGCATGTCGGGTCTGGAGAGAAGCAGCCGGGCAAGGGCGACGCGGCGCTTTTCGCCGCCGGAAAGCTGGCCGACCCGCGCTTCCCACGGCGGCAGGCGCAGGGCATCGGCGGCGATTTCCATCTGGTTGGCGGTGTCCGCGCCGGAGGTGGCGATGATGGCTTCGAGCCGGGCTTGTTCTTCCGCGAGTTTGTCGAAGTCGGCATCCGGTTCGGCGTAGGCGGCGTAGATGGCTTCGAGCCGCGCCCGTGCGCCGAGGATTTCGCTCAAGGCCGATTCGATTTCTTCGCGCACGGTTTTGGCGGGGTCGAGTTGCGGTTCCTGTGGCAAATAGCCGATGGCGATATTGGGGAGCCGTTGTATTTCGCCGTCGAATTCGGTTTCCACCCCGGCCATGATTCTGAGAACAGTGGATTTGCCCGCACCATTCAGGCCCAGAAGGCCGATTTTCGCGCCGGGGAAAAAGGAAAGGGATATGTCTTCGATGATTCGCCGTTTGGGCGGTACGGTCTTGCTCACATGGAGCATGGACATGATGTATTGAGCCATGATCGCCTTGGGGGGTTGCGCTTATTGGCCCGACGAGCTGCTTTTTCGCGCAAGGGTATGCAGGCCGTCGAGGTGTTCGGCGTAATAGCGGGTGCTGAGCCGGTCTATGCGTACTTTTTGCCCGGCAGTGGGGGCGTGGATGAAGCGGTTGTCGCCGATGTAAAGCCCCATGTGGGAGTGGCGGCGGCCCGTTGTGTTGAAAAAGAGGAGGTCGCCTGGGGCGAGTTCGTGTCGTTTGATAGGGCGGGTGATCTGGGCGATGGTCGCGGCGTGGTGGGGGAGTTTGCGTCCGCTTGTCTGTTCCACTAGATAGCTCACCAGCCCGCTGCAATCGAGTCCGCTTTCCGGATCGCCGCCGCCCCAACGGTAATCGACGCCGAGCAGATCGAAGGCGCGCAGGACGATTTCTTGACGCTGGGCGTCGTCGTCGAGGATGAAGTAGGTTGCAAACGGGGACGGGCGCTCGTCGTCGTCCAACATGTCGATGTAGCGCGTGGGGGCCATGCTGCATGCGCCGATGAAGGCGCATGCCAGCAGGGGCATGGCGAGGCGGGCGAATCGGAGGAGGGTTTCAGGGAGCGACATGGGCGGATGCGGCCTGGATGGCGGCGGCGCTGAGTTCGACCAGCCCGGCCCGGAAACGGCGGGCATTTTCAATGTAGTGCCGGGCATTGACGCGCAGGCGGGCAAGTTCGTCGTCGGTCAGGGTGCGCAGCACTCGCCCCGGCGATCCTACCACCAGCGAACGATCCGGGATGGTCTTGCCTTCGGGGATGAGGGCATTCGCGCCGATCAGGCAGTCTTTGCCCAGCACGGCATTGTTGAGGACGACAGCGTTGATGCCGATGAGACAGCCGTCGCCGACGGTACAGCCGTGCAACATGCTCATGTGCCCCACGGTGACGTTCGCACCGATGGTGAGCGGCACGTCTTCGTCGTTGTGCAGGACGGTACCATCCTGGATGTTGGCGCCGTCGCCGATGGTGATCGGCGCGTTGTCGCCACGGATCACGACGTTGTACCAGATGCTTGCGTCGCGCCCGATCCGGACGTCTCCGATGATTGTCGCGGTGTGGGCGATCCAGCAGTTTTCGCCGATACGAGGCGTGCTCCCGTCCAGAGCGTAAATACCCATGTCTGTTCGTCTCCCTCCAGGGTTTCGCGCCGCCGCGCTGTCTTGCCGTTCCGGCCCCTGCCTTTTAATGCTAATGAAATTACGGCGTCAAATTATAGTTTTGCGCCAGACTCATGGCAAGGAGAACGAGGGGGTACTAGGGTTTCTCCGCATTGTTGCGACTCGGGCAGTTTCGTGATTTACAGCAGGCGGATGCTGGTTTTACAGCATCGGCAGCCCGATTCGCGGGGCGAGGGTGAAGTAATCCGGCCCATGCGAGGGAGTGGATTTTTGGCACGGTGTTTGCTGCCGTTTGCCGGTTCGTTCGGGCAGCGATCCCGCCCGCGGCGTATTCCTGTTCAGCATTTTCCGGTCATCACATGAAAAAAACGACTTCATTTCCGTTTGTCCCCGGCAGGCGCGCTTCGATGGGAAAGTTGCTTGGTCTGTCCGGCGCGTGTCTGTCCGCGTCTTTTCCGGCCTTTGCGCAAGCGGGCAAGCCGGAATCCTTCCGCGTGGGTTATCAGAAAGGCACGGCCATCCTGATTGTTTCCAAGGAGCGGGGCGATCTGGAAAACAGCCTGCGAAAGTCCGGCGTCGATAAGGTGGCATGGATCGAGTTCCAATTCGGGCCGCCGATGCTGGAGGCTGCCACTGCGCGCGCTATCGACATCGGTTCGGTGGGCGATACGCCGCCGATTTTCGCCCAAGCGGGCGGCGGCGATGTCCTCTATGCACTCGCGGTGCCTTCTTCGCCGCACGGTATTCTCGTGCCCGAGGGGTCGCCGATCCGCACGCTGGCGGATCTCAAGGGCCGGCGCGTTGCTTTCGGCAAGGGGTCGAGCGCCCATAATATTTTGCTCAAGGCGCTGAAGGTTGCCGGGCTGACGTACAAGGACATCCAGCCGATTTACCTCGGCCCTGCCGAGGCCACGGCCGCTTTTACCGGCGGCAAGATCGACGCCTGGGTGATCTGGGATCCGTATTACGCGCTAGCCGAGGCGCAGCTCGGCGCCAGGGCGATTGCCAGCACCGAGCAAATTCCCCAACTCGCCAGCCAGTCTTTTTATATCGCCAACAAGGATTTCGCCCGGCGGCATCCCGCAACCCTGCGGGCCGCGCTGGATTCCATTATCGAAACAATCGGATGGGCCGACGGGCACCGTGACGAGGTGGCGCGGTTGGCGGCGAAAAGCACGGGGCTGGATTTGTCGATCATGCAGCGCGCTTTTGCGCGCGCGCCCTTCAGCCATTCCGCTTTCACCGGAAAGTTGCTTGATGAGCAGCAGCAGACCGCCGATGTATTTTTCGAGCAAAAGCTGATTCCGAAACGGATCAATATCCGCGACATTGTGTGGCACGGTTGAGCGGGCGGGCGCGTACCGACACGGGCATGCGCTTATTGCTGGCGTTCGGCCCGGAACAGTCTGGATTCGTGCTCGAACTGTGTTTCGATCTTCAGGAAGGCGTCGGTCAGGCGCGGATCGAACTGGGTGCCCGCGCCATCCAGGATGATCTGCCGGGCCTCCCCATGGCTCAGGCCCTGATGGTAGCAACGGTTGTCGGTCACGGCGTCATAGACGTCGGCCACCGCCATGATGCGCGCGCACAGGGGGATTGCCTCGCCGCGCAATCCTTTGGGATAGCCCGTGCCGTCGAAGCGTTCATGGTGCGATTCGGCAATCTGGATAGCGAATTTGAGGTAGTGCTGCATGGGTGTGCGCCAATACATGCGCCGGAGGATTTCGCCGCCAAGAGTGGCATGCGTTTTCATGACCTCGAATTCGCTGTCGCCGAGCGGCCCCGGCTTGAGCAATATCTGGTCGCGGATGCCGATCTTGCCGATGTCGTGCAGGGGCGCCGCGCGCACGATCATGTCCAGGCTGGTTTCGGACAGGGCGTTGGAGAGTTCCCTGGATTGCTTCCTGAGGGTTTCTCCCAGAAGCTGCACGTACCGGCTCGACCGCCCGATGTGCCCGCCAGTGCTGGCGTCGCGGAATTCGACGATTTCGGCCAACCCGAGCACGATGCCGCCTTCCAGATCCCGCACATTTTCTTCGAGCATGTGCTGGTAGCGATGGAAACGCAGGTGATGCCCGATCCGGTGCAAGAGAATGCTTTTGTTGGCCGGTTTTGCGATGAAGTCCGCCGCGCCACACTCGAAGCCTTTGATTTCGGTTTCAACGTCGTGATTCGCCGAGAGAAAGATGACCGGGATGGTGGCGAGAGCCGCCGTCTCGCCCAGGCGCTCCAGCACTTCAAACCCGCCCATGTCCGGCATTTCGATGTCCAGCAAGATGAGGTCGGGGCGCATCTTGGAGCAGACTTTCAAGGCTTGCGCGCCGGATGTGGCCATGATGACGCGGTAGTCGTCCTGTAATTGCCGACGGATGTATTCGAGGCTGGACAGGTTGTCGTCTACAATCAGGATTGTGTTTTCCATGCGAGGATTCCGGGAGATTTCAGCGTCTGCATTATGATCAAGGATGGCGCCCGTGCATGAGAAATATGAACAGGGCAACACCAGATGATGAGATGCGGATGCGGGCGCGGGGTTTCCGCCCGGTTTCCCGTAACATTTGGCGGATATATTCGCCGAAGCGCGGCAAAAGTCACTTTTCTTGAGTGATTGGGCCGAAAATACTCGCGCGAATCCTGGTCGATACTGGTATTCCACGGCGCTTCGCAATGACGCCTGACATCCGGCGCCGACGCGCCCGCTCAGACCGGGACGCCAAGGATGACGTGGCTTGCCTTGAACAGCACGGAGACCGGAACGCCGGGCTTCAACCCCAGTTCCAGCACGGCCTCGTTGGTAACGATGGCATGTGCGATGGCGCCGCCCGAAAGCTCGACCGCCACATCGCTATTGACCGCGCCTTTTTCCACCAAGGCAACCGTACCCGGCAAGTGATTGCGCGCGGAAAAGCGGAGTTTCCCGCTGCCCGCCGTCAGCAGCACCCATGAAGCCTTGACGAGAGCGGTCGCTGCCTTGCCCGGCGCAAGTTCCAATGCATCGACGCTTTCACGGGTCACGATGGCGACGATTTTGTCGCCGCCTGTGAGCGACAATTCCACCTGGGCATTGATCGGGCCAATATTCACCTGGCTGACGACACCGGAAAAACAATTACGGGCGCTGACGTTGCTTGGCATGACATTATCCTTTCAGAAAGAATGCGGATGAGCGAGGGGATGACGGTCGGGGAAACATTCGCGCTCCCGGTATTTTCAACTTTCGGCAAAAAGCTGGTTGAGTTTGGCGACAGCGCCTTCGTAGTCTTCGCGTTCTTCGATGCGTTGTTGCAAATAGGTTTCGAGGCGGGGCTGATAGGCGACCGCCGTGTCCAGCAGAAGATCGCCGCCGGGCTGGTAGGCGCCGACGGCGATGAGGTCGCGCGAGCGCTGGTAGCGCGAAAAGAGTTGCTTGAACTGGCGCACTTTATCGAATTGTTTTTCGCCGACCAGGCCGTGCATGGCGCGGGAGATGGATTGTTCGATGTCGATGGCGGGGTAGTGGCCCTGGTCGGCCAAGGCGCGGGTGAGGACGATGTGGCCGTCGAGGATGGCGCGCGCGGCGTCGGCGATGGGGTCTTGCTGGTCGTCGCCTTCGGCCAGGACGGTATAGAAGGCGGTGATGGAGCCGCCGCCTTCGGGGCCGTTGCCCGCGCGTTCGACCAATGCGGGCAGCAGGGCAAACACCGAGGGGGGATAGCCGCGCGTGACGGGCGGCTCGCCGATGGCGAGCGCGATTTCGCGTTGGGCCATGGCGTAGCGGGTGAGCGAGTCCATGACGAGCAGAACCTGCCTGCCTTTGTCGCGGAAGTATTCGGCGATGGTGGTGGCGTAGGCGGCGCCTTGCAGGCGCATCAGCGGGCTGGTATCGGCGGGAGCGGCAACGACGACGGAGCGTTTGAGTCCTTCTTCGCCAAGGCTTTGTTCGATGAATTCCTTGACTTCGCGGCCACGTTCGCCGATGAGGCCGACCACGATGAGGTCGGCCCCGGTATAGCGCGCCATCATGCCGATGAGGACGGATTTGCCGACGCCGGATCCGGCGAAAAGGCCGAGGCGCTGGCCGCGCCCGATGGTGAGCAGGCCGTTGATGGCGCGGATGCCGACATCGAGTGGGATGCGGATGGGCGAGCGGCTCAAGGGGTTGGTCGTCCGCCCTTGCAGGGAGCGGGTTTCTTCGGTTTCGAGCCGTCCAAGGGCGTCAAGGGGGCGGCCCGCGCCGTCGATGACCCGGCCAAGCAGGGCTTCACCGACGGGCAGGCGTTTGGCGCGGTCGGAGGCGCGGCGGCGGGGGCCGATGCGACGACCCGGGATGAGTTGGGGGTAGCCGGTTTCGATAGGGCTTACGAGCGCGCCGGGGGAGAGGCCGAACACGTTGTCGGTGGGCATCATGAAAAGTTTTTCGCCGCTGAAACCGACGACTTCGGCTTCGATGGAGCCGCCGCCGGAGATCATGATCTTGCAGCCGGAGCCGACCGGCAGTTTCAGGCCGGAGGCTTCCATGACGAGGCCGCTGGTTCGGGTGAGCAAACCCGCGTTCTGGAAGGGGTAAACGGTGTCGATGAGATGGCGGCCATCTCTGAGGAAGGTTCGCCAGAGCGCGCCATGGCGCAGGGGGGGGGATTTGTCGCCGCCGCTCATGTTCCGCCGCCCTGCCCGTCAGTGCTCTCGCCGGAAGCGGGGGATTTTGCGCGGGGTTTTTCGTGGAGCATCGGCGACCATGGGGCGTGCTGCCGCCCAAGGCTGTCGAGTACCCGCCGCCAGCGCGTTTCCATGGTGGCGTCGATCTGTGCGCCGGGGGTTTCGACCCGGCAGCCGCCGCGCGAAACGCTGTCGTCTTCGATGATGAGGTGGCCGCTCTGGTCGAGCATCTCGTCCAGATGCTTGCGGGCGAGCGCGGCGTCCGCCGGGTGCATGTGAATTTTGGCGCGGCTCTCGGGCAGGCGCTGGAGGGCGGCGCGCACGGCGCTGAGGACGGCTTCCGGTTCGACGGCCAAGCTGTGTTGCAGGACTTTGCGCGCCAGTTCGATGGCAAGCGACAGGAGTTCTTCGGCGACTTCGGCGTCGATCCGCCCAAGGGCGATGTTCATCTGCGCGATCATTTCGCGCAGTTGCACGGCTTCGGCTTCGGCTTCGGTCTTGCCTTCGCGGTAGCCCGCCGCCCTGCCCTCCTCGCGCCCGATCGCGAAGCCCTCGGCATGACCCGCGTTCCGGCCTTCGGCCAGTCCGGCTTCGTGGCCTTCGCTGCGAGCCGCATCGTGCATCTGCTCAATTTCCATGGCGGTGGGCAGTTTCAGGCCCGGAGGGAGCGAGGCGGCCACCCCGGTATCCAGGGTTTCGCTTCCAGCGCCGGGAGCGGTTTCCAGGGCGGTTTCCGGGATTTCCGTGACTTCCGGTTCGACGGCGGGCGGCGCGTCGAATTTCGGCGGCTCCCACTGGCGGTAAGCGCCAACAGCCTGATGCCGGGTAAAGGGAGCGGGATTTTTCATGCGCGTTCAACCGTCGGCGGGATCAGACAAAGCTGTCCTCGCTGCCCCTGCCGCCCATGACGATTTGCCCTTCTTCGGCGAGGCGGCGGACGATCTTGAGGATTTCCTTCTGTTCGGCTTCGACTTCAGACAGGCGCACGGGGCCTTTGGCTTCGAGGTCTTCGCGCAACATTTCGGCAGCGCGGTTGGACATGTTCTTGAAGATTTTTTCGCGCAGTTCGGACGGGGAGCCTTTGAGGGCGACGATGAGGGAGTCGGACTGGACTTCGCGCAGGATGGTCTGGATGCCGCGGTCGTCGATGTCGAGCAGGTTTTCAAAGACGAACATCTCGTCGAGGATTTTTTGCGCGAGGTCGGGGTCGTATTCGCGCACATTGTCGAGGATGGCCGTTTCGGCGGCGGTGCCAACGAAGTTGAGGATTTCCGCCGCGTGGCGCACGCCGCCCATGGCGGCTTTTTTGGCGGTGGCGGCGCCGGAGAGCATCCGGGTCAGGGATTCGTTGAGTTCCTTGAGCGCCTGGGGCTGCACGCCGTCCAGAGTGGCGATGCGGAGCACGACGTCGTTGCGCAGCCGGTCTGAGAAGTGTTTGAGGATGTCCCCGGCCTGGTCGTAACTGAGGTGGACGAGGATGGTGGCAATGATCTGGGGATGTTCGTTCTTGATGAGATCAGCGGCGGTGGCGGGGTCGAGCCATCGCAGGTTTTCGATGCCCGCGGTGTCGGAGCCTTGCAGGACGCGAGCGATGAGGTTGGCGGCGCGTTCATCGCCCAGCGCCTTGGTGAGCATTTCACGGATCTGTTCCTGGTCGGCATGGACGGCGGCCCCCTTGCTGAAGTGAGCATCCAGTTCGACCAGCAGGGGTTCAACCTTGCTGCGTTCCTGCGCAGGCATGCTCGCCATTTTCATGCCGAGTTTCTGCACCTCGCGCGGCCCGAGGTGCTTGAGCACGCCCGCGGCTTCGTCTGGGCCAAGTGCGACAAGGAGGAGCGCGGCCTTGTCGAGTCCTTCTTCGGGCGTGGCGCTCACTTGTGACCTCCTTCTTCGGTGACGCCCATCCATTGTTTGAGGAGTTCGGCGACACACTTGGGATCGTCACGCGCCATCTGCCGCGCGCGTTCCAGGCGGCTTTCGTAGTCTTCGGCGCGGGCGGCGGCAGAGAGTTCGACGTTGACGCCTTCCTCGCCGCTCTCTTCCCCGTCGCTGGCGATTACCGGTTCTTCGCGCACGGGCGGGACAACCGTGCGCAATAGGGGACGGATGATGGCAAGGTAAGCAAAGAGGATGGCGAGCGCCGCCGCCAGGTATTTGCCGCCTTCCTTACCCATTTCGACCATTTCGGGATCTTTCCAGAGTGGCACGGGCGCGGGCGGTTCGGGCTGTTCGGCGAAGGGGCTGCTAGTGACGTTGATGGTATCGCCGCGCGTGGCGCTGTAGCCGACGGCCTCGCGCACGAGGTTGGCGATGCGGGTGATTTCTTCGTCGCTGACCGGCAGGGTTTGCGGTTCGCCGGTGGGAAGGCGGACGGAACGGTGATTGACGACGACCGCGACCGAAATGCGCTTGACCTGGCCGAGCGCCTGTTTGACGTGCTGGATGGTGCGATCCAGTTCGTAGTTGAGCACCGCCGAGCGGGAAACGGATTGCAATGCCTGCCGACCGTCCGCGCCGGTCTGCGGGACAGCCGGCGTGGTGATCGGAGCAGTAGCCGGGACGGGCGGCTGGTTGCTGAGCGCGCCGGGCACGCCTTGCGGCCCCTGGTCGCGGTTTTGCTGCTCGGTCGTCTGCTGGCTGCGGATCGCTTGTTCCGGGGCGGGGTTGGGGCGGTAGGTTTCCGCTGTCTGCTCTATCTGGTTGAAGTCGATGTCAGCGGCGACCTGGGCGCGGAAATTCCCCTTGCCGAGCATCGGGGTGAGGATGTTTTCGATGCGCCGGTTGAGGCCGGATTCGACTTCTTCTATATAGCGAAGCTGCGTGGGATCCAGCCCGGAGCGGCGTAGGGGGTCTTCGCCGGTCAGGAGTTCGCCGTTCTGGTTGACGATGGTCACGCCCGAGTCATTCATCTTGGGCACGGAGGAGGCCACTAGATGCACGATGCCCGCGACTTGGCTGGCGTCGAGCGCACGACCCGGACGCATCTGCACCATGACGGAGGCGGTCGGCTTCTGGTCGTCGCGCAGGAAGGCGGTCTGTTTGGGCATCGCCAGATGAACGCGCGCGCCGATGACCGAGGCGATGGACTGGATGGTGCGCGCCAGCTCGCCTTCGAGGGCGCGCTGATAAGTAACCTGTTCATTGAACTGCGAGATACCCAGCTTCTGGGTATCCATGATCTCGAAGCCGACCAGCCCGCCCCTGGGCAACCCGGCGGCGGCCAGCCGCAGGCGGGTTTCGTGGACAGCGGAGAGCGGCACAAGAATGGCGCGGCCATCGCCGGAGACGCTGTAGGGCACGTTCTGCTGTTGCAGGGCGGCGATGATTTCGCCGCCGTCGCGCTCGTCGAAATTGCTGAAAAGAACTGCCTGGGCGGGGGCGCGGTTCCAGAGCAGCGCGCCAACGATGAGCGCAATGGCCAGCGCCAGCGCGGCAGCGGCGGCAATTTTCTGTTGCTGGTTGAATGCCCGGATGTTCGTGATTGCCTGTTGCAGTCGCCCGCGCACAGCGCCGCCCGGCGACGGCGGCGCGGCGGGAATTTCGCCAGCGGTATTTTCGGCGGTGGCCATTACGTGATTCCGGATCTTTCGATGGACGCAGGCATTGTCCGTCCGTGCGCGCGCGCGGCGTCAGGCGAAAAGCGGCAATTTTTACGGTCTGTTTGAAAATTGCCATGGACGCCCGCCCACGAAGGATGCCATCATGAAAACGCCATGAAACGAACTTTTCTCCGATGACCTCGCCCGACATACACGCCCCGCCTTCCGCCGATGCCGCCGCGCCCTTGTCCGCCGCGCAACTCGCGGAAGCGTTCGCCGTGTTCAACCGCGCCTCGGAAGAGCTTTCCGGCGCGTACAACGCGCTCCAGGCGCAGGTCGCACAGTTGAGCGAACGCTTCGCCGTGTTGATGGATGCCTTGCCCGCCGGGGTGGTGGTGCTCGACCGAAATGAGTGCATCGAACAATTCAACCGCGCCGCCGAACGCCTGCTTGGCGCCAATCTGGCCGGGCAGCCCTGGCGGACGGCATCGGCTGCGCTCCGGCCCACCGGCACGCCGGGCGAAATGAGCCTGGAACGCAACGGCGGCACACGCCTACTGGCAGTCTCTGGCACTGCACTGGGTTCCGGCGAGGGGCGCATCCTGCTGCTGAGCGATGTGACCGAAACGCACCGGATGCGCCAGGCATCGGAGCGCAACGAGCGGCTGGCGGCAATGGGTGAAATGGTGGCCGGACTCGCACATCAATTGCGAACGCCGCTGGCCGCCGCCCTGCTCTACGTCGGCAATCTGCGCCAGCCCGAACTCGGGCCGCCCGAACGCGCAAAAGTGGCCGAACGCGCGCTCGAACGCCTGCATTACCTCGAACGCCTGATCCGCGACATGTTGCTGTTCGCGCGCGGCGACAGCCTCGGGCGGCAGGATTTCGATGTCGCGGAACTGATTGCGGAACTCGTCCATACCCTCGAACCACTGGCGAAGGCGCGGCAAATCATCTTTCGCGGCCATTGCGACTGTGCGGGCGCGGTCGTGCATGGCGACCGCAAGGCCCTGGGAGGCGCACTCGCCAATCTGATCGAAAACGCCATCCAGGCCACTAGCGCGGGCGGCTTTGTCAGTTGCGAAGTCACACGCACCGCCTGCCGGGGCGGTCCCGCGGGCGAGGAATTGCGCTTCGTCGTCCGCGACAGTGGCCGGGGCATCGTCCCCGAACTGCAATCTCGCCTGTTTGAACCTTTCTTCACTACCCGCGCCGAAGGCACAGGTCTGGGGCTGGCCATCGCGCGAGGCGTGGCACGCGGGCACGGCGGCGACATCCTGCTCGAATCCGCGCCGGATACCGGTTCCGTCTTTACGCTCACGCTTCCGCTGATGCCGCCGGACTGGCGATACCGCGACCGCCGGAGCGCCGAAGGCGACCGCCGCCGGAACGGCAATCGCGCCGAACGCCGGAAGAACGCCGCGGACACGCCCACGCCGAACGCGGCGCAAGCCATGGCTGGAGTGCAAGCTTCATGATCGAACACCTGAACATCCTGGTCGTCGAGGACGACGCCGCCCTGCGCGACGCGGTCTGCTTCACGCTGGAGATGGCGGGCCACGGCGTGACCGGCGTCGACGGCGGCCCGGCGGCACTAGCCGAACTCGAACGGCAAAGCCTCAACCTCGTCATCTCCGACCTGCGCATGCAGCCGATGGACGGGCTGGAACTGCTCGGCGAAATCCATCGCCGTCAGCCGCAATTGCCGGTATTGCTGATGACCGCTTACGGCGACGTCGACAAGGCCGTGGCGGCAATGCGCGGCGGCGCGTGCGACTTCCTGATGAAGCCTTTCGAGCCGGACGTGCTGCTGGAGAGCGTCCGCCGCTATGCCATATCGCCGCCGGAAGCGGACGATACCATCGCCGAAGACCCGCGTACCCGCCAGTTGCTCGCGCTCGCCGCCAAGGTTGCCGAAACCGACGCCACCGTGCTGCTCACCGGCGAATCCGGCACCGGCAAAGAAGTGTTCGCGCGCTACATCCACCATCACTCGCCGCGCCGCGCCGCGCCGTTCGTGGCGATCAACTGCGCGGCCATCCCCGAAAACCTGCTCGAAGCCACCCTGTTCGGCTACGAAAAAGGCGCTTTCACCGGCGCGCAAAGCGGACAGCCTGGCAAATTCGAGCAAGCACAAGGCGGCGTCATCCTGCTTGACGAAATCTCCGAAATGCCGCTTGGCCTCCAAGCCAAGCTGTTGCGGGTCTTGCAAGAGCGCGAGGTAGAGCGCGTCGGCGGCAAAAAGCCGGTACCGCTGGACATTCGCGTATTGGCGACGAGCAACCGCGATATGGAAAAAGAAATCGCCGCCGGGCGCTTCCGCGAAGACCTGTATTACCGGCTGAACGTCTTCCCTCTCCGCATTCCCTCGCTGCGCGAGCGGCCCGGCGACATCATGCCGCTCGCGCGTTATTTCCTTGCCCGCCACGCCCAACGCGCCGGTCGGCAGGCGTGGTTCTCGCCCGAAGCCGAGGCGCTCCTGCCGCGCTACCGCTGGCCGGGCAATGTGCGCGAACTGGAAAACGCCATGCATCGCGCCCTGATCCTGACCTCGGGCGATACCGTCGGCGCGGAAACCTTGCGCCTGTGCCTGCCGAACGGAACGGAAGACGGTGAAGGTAACGAGAGCGCCGAAGCGGCAGTTCTCGCTACGAAAACCGGAGCGTCGGTAAATTTTGCCTCCTGCCTCCCCCCCTGCGCGCCAAAACCGGGCAATATGCGCGACCTCGAACGCGAACACATTCTCGCCACCTTGCGCGAGATGGATGGCTCACGCAAAAAGACCGTCGAGAAACTGGGCATCTCCGAGCGCACCTTGCGCTATAAACTCCAGCAATACCGCGACGAAGGTTACGACATCTAGGCAAACGCAATGGTGGCACGGCGATTGCTCTGCTATGCTCGAACAAGCTGAATCTGCTTCCGGAGCAAAAACATGGACACCCGCGGAATCGAACAAATGCTCTCAGAACTGCATTCGGTATCACAGGCGGCCCAGAACAAGCCTGTCCAAAGCAAGGATGCGCCTGCGGGCGGCGTCAGCTTTGCCGATGTGCTCAACAACGCGCTCAAGGACGTAAGCGCCGCGCAACAGGAAGCGCGCGAAATGGCCCAGGACTTTTCCGGCGGCGATCCCAACGCCAATTTGCAGGACGTCATGGTCAACCTGCAAAAAGCCAATCTCTCGTTCCAGCAAATGGTGCAGGTGCGCAACCGCCTGGTGTCGGCTTACCAGGACATCATGAACATGTCCGTTTGACGGTGTTTCGCACAGGTTCGCCGAAAAAAATAAACACAATAAAAACGATGACTTGATGTCTCGCAGCACCCATGGCGGATCTTATAGCCTCTTGTATGTGTGTGTAAAATTGTGTGTAAAATTTTCAGACCATCCAAGTTGCTACGGCTGACCGAAGAAGTTTGTTTCTTGTCCCCCCCCTGCTCCCGCCGGCCAGGGCGGACATACAGCGTGAATTCCCGTCTGGTAGATCGCGCTCACGTTGATCTGGAATGAGCATCTTCCGTCCCCTGATTACCGCGTCAATCCAGGCTTTCCGCTTCAAACCCGATCAGATTGCGCGCCTTCTTGCTGAATTCGATCCCGATCAGGTGGATGGGCTGGTTCAGCGCGCGGTATTTGTCGGCGTATCGCTT
>JAIRMC010000048.1 GCA_031258965.1 Azoarcus sp.
GTTCCCAAGGCGGACATTACATTGTTGAGGTCGGCAATGGCGGCATGGCTTCGTCTGTATACCATAGCCATGTCCGCGCGCCGTGGGCGGCAATCGCCGCCTCTTTGGCCGTTCGCTCCGAGCCAGTCATGAACGCGCTTATCACATGTAGTGGCGCCGGTTCGGTACCGGCGTCGAGCAGCAGTGCGTTCGCAAAAGGTCCAGTGTTTTTTGCGTCGTATCGCAACGGCTTGATGAATCGCCGCCGGGCGTCCACCAATGCGTGGATCAGCGGCAACTCATGGGCGTTTTCCACTGGAATCCAATGTTCGCTCGCCAGCATCAGACTGGCCGTGTCGATCTCGTAAGTATGTTCACTCCTGGTTCGAATCAGCGCGGTCAACACCAGTTTGGGCCGAAATTTCGTGTCCGCGCCGAGTGCGTCGAAATACGCCGCGTATTTTCGCTCCAAGCGCGCCCAGAGTTCGTTTGCGAGTAACAACGGCACGTCGGGCATGTGTCTGATCCATAATCGCTGGCCTGATGCCGTGGCTTCGCAATGTTTGTATTCTCCCAATACAAGCGCCAGCGGCGTGTGCCCGTCCCTGGGGTACAGCACGGCCAGCTTTTCCCGGCGGCGCCGGGCGGCATCAACCTTGGAAGCTTCGTTGAACTGTTCGGGTACGTACAAACGTTTAACCAGTGGCTCCCCTCTGACAATCGTCTTGCTCGCCGCTTCGAGCAAATATTTATGCAAGACCCCCTGGCCGCGCTTGCCGGCCATGCCGGGTGTCCAGCGATTGAAACCCGCTCGTTCGAAAAGAAAGTGCGTCAAGGCTCTGAGGCTCATCCCCCGGCGCACGGTCTTCACCTTGCCGAAGGCGTGAGACTCGCCTCGGGCATGGCTGCGCCCCGATACGCGCGTCCACGAAAAATCCGCCCGCAACTCAGCTGTACCGCTTGTGTTCTCGATGATGGCGTCCCCCATGAGTTCGCCCAAACCCGACTGATGGGCCTCCGGTTCCCAGGAAGGACAGCTCGGATGGTGTTGCCCGCCTGTCTGCGGCATGCGCTTGATCAGGAAGCACTGCTGGTGGCGCGCAATGTACATCTCCACGCCGCCGGGTACGCACTGGCATCGCGGTCGCTCGGTGCTGCCGTGCATTTGCGCCAGTAGTGCCTGCAAGCGGCCATCTTGTGCCTCATACACTTGTCCGGCAATTGAAAAACGCTGAATTTCCATGGCAAGGCTCCAACTTCATGTACTGCAAGTGTCGTGTATTGGCTGTGGGAAGTAGCGCCGTGACGCGGGGAAAGAAGCTGGAAACGGCCCAGATCAGGATTTCGCGGTACTTCGGCAGATGTGATGGCAACGTCGCGAACTCAAGCGGCGTTACCGGTTTCGGGTGTGTGTAACAAAAATAGATTTTGGCTGCAAAATTGCAAAATATAACAATAGCTGCACTATTTTGGAAAAAGCTTTTTTTGTCATGAAGGCTGGTTTGTAAAAAATTGAAATTCTTCTCACTGGCAATGTTTTGATGTTTCTAAAGCGAGTCTTGAATCATGTTTATCACACTGGATTTTTGATAAATTTGAATATTTTATTTTATGCTTTGCTGGCAAGAACCTGCATAGCCCGTTGCATTACGCCGTATTTCACAAAAATGGCGTTTTATAACAGGAAATTCCTGTGGTCATGCCTATAAAAAGGATGTATTACCGATGGGCGTGAGCCAGTGTCGAAATCGGCTATTTTGTGGCCGAATTTCCTGTGGCTGTTTTTGCTTGACCTGGCGAACATTACGGACTGCTGACACTCCCTTTTCGGTGCTCCGGAAATGCTCGATAACAAAACACTCTTGTCTATCGCTTTCATGCGCGCTGTTCTTGCAGGAAGAACTTTTCAGGACGTGGGGCGCGATCATGGTCTGACCGGGAACGCTGTCGCACAGCGCGTCAAGAGCCTGGCGCTGCATCTTTGTACGAGCGGCTTGCTTGCGGGTGTCAATCCGGACGCGCTGGGCTTCATCAATAAATTGCGCGAGCATAGGGAACACATCGAGGCGGCACTGTATCGTGCCGAATCCAGCAATCTTCTTCTCCAAAAACCGCAACCCAAGGAGGTGTTGAGCCTTCACGAAATTACTGTCGTCCTGCACCGTGCGGGTTTACGCTCGCTTGCGCCGCTTCGGGATGTCGCTTTGGTCCATGTCGCGCTGATGACAGGCGCGAAGCCCGTCGAAGTGGCCAGGATGCGTATCTCGGACTATCTGAATCGGGATGGTTCGGTACGCAGCGTTTCACTGGTGCGCGCCCGTATTGCCTATAATCAGCGCGAGCGTCCTTTGTTCTTCCAAAATTCGGACTCCGTTTCGGCCATTGATGCTTATCTCGTGCAACGGCGTGAATCGCAGGGGGCAAGTTATACGGCATACCGGGGTTTTAAACCGAATGACTTCCTGTTCCTGAACGACGCCAACAAGCCTTTCAAGATCGTGCGCAGTCAAGGCGTGGAAGGTAATAATCATACGAGTCCGGAGATCGTTGGCACTTACAGCAGGATTTTGGCGCGCAGTGGCATGAGGGGCATGCGCTTGCAGGTATTCCGCCGCACATTGGCGCGCAGAATGCTGGAACGCGGCGCTTCCGAAGAACAGATCGGCCTCATCCTTGGGATTGCCGACAGGAAAAACATCAAAAAGCTTCTTCCCGCACGTCCAGACCTCGATGAGTTGACGAAAGATATTTTTTCGGTCGAAGCGGATACTCTGGATGTGCGTCTTGCGCAAGCCACCCGGGGAGCGAGCACTGCATTGCAGTCCGTGGAGAATCGGTACGGCCGGTCGCTTTGTGAAGCAGGAACTCATCGAAGCGATTCCTGTACCTGTGAGGCGCTTTCCGGATATGGTGGCGCCCCCCCACTCTGATCGCAATGACAACGATATCCGGCGAAGCAGAAACCGTGTTTTCCTGACGCGCGTTCATTTGGTACTTGTACAGAGGCCACATTAACCGCCGTAAGGACGCCTGCGGCGTCCGCGCTATCCTTCCCCGCCCTGAACCTGATCGGACAGATGTTACGGCGTTTCGCGCAAGTTTCGGGCTTGACGATCCAAACTACCGCCTTATTCCGCCGGACACACAAAAAATGCTCCCCCAGCCTCTTGGCTGGGGGAAAGTTGTATTACGCAGCTTCCGTCATGGCGTCTACGACCTTGTGAGTGCCGGCTTCATCTTTCGAGATATCGAGCAGACCAAGCAATTCAGTCTGCCGCCGCAGCCGTTCGGCCAATCTCATTTCGTGCTCGAA
>JAIRMC010000088.1 GCA_031258965.1 Azoarcus sp.
GTTTTTTTGCCGCTCCCCAGAATGACATGCGTACCACTGCAACGGGGGCAGACCACCAGATCGCCCACGCAGGCAACGGGTTTGCCGTCGATGGTCATGCGACTGTTGGCGGTAATCACGGTGCCGCCGTGGCTGGTCGTGTCGCCCAATACGATGAATTTTCTTTGCGCCATGACGTTTATCAGATATGAAATTCGTCACAGTGTACCCCCGTATTTTGAGGAAGGCACAATTTTTATATGGGGAAATGCCGACTGTCGAATCGTCCGGAATGCGGCACATAACAACTTTGTCGGCAACGGGGAAGGTGGTTGGCGCGGTGGCGGGGGTGGGGGTGTTACTGTGGGTGGGCAGGCTCATGGCCTCGCGGTCGATGTCGGTGACACATTTGTTCAGTCCACGGTCCAGACCGTGTTTCCGCCTTCGGCATAGGCTTTTCGATCCGGCGCGTACATTCGGTGGTAGCGCGCTGGGGGCAGGGTGAAGCTGCCGCTTTGCCCGACGCGCAGCAGGTTGCGCAGGATGATTTCCTTTCCGGCGGGGAGGCGATCGAGCGGTATGCCATAGCGATCCGGGTGTTCTTCGGCATGGCTGCTGTCGAGGGGCTTTTGCTGTTTGCCGTCGCCTTCGATGAGTTCGATGCCCCATGTGCTGCGTTCGATGGCCGCGCCGGGGGGCAGCGGCGCTTCGAGAAGGCCGTAGCGGTAAGGGGTTTGGGAGGAGAGGCGGATTTCATCGAGGTAGAGGGTCTGGGCGGAGAGTTTTTCGCCGGGTTTGACGGCCACCGCCGCGTAACCGGCGATGCCTTTCTTGAATGCGCGGCGTTCCAGCCGGTACAGCGTGCGCGCGATGTCGACCGGCAAGCCGCTTTCGCCGCGCTCCTCGCTTTCGTAGCGCAGGATGGCCGTGAGGCGGGCGGGCGCGTTGCTCACCCGCAGGGTGGCGGGCAGGGCGGTATTGGCGGGCCAGCGCCATCCGGCTTGACCGAAGCGCGTTTGCGTTGCCGCCCATTTGCCGTCGGCGGGTTCGGGGCCGCCGGTATCGTTCCGGAAGCCGTCGCCGAGCGCTTTGCGCGTCCAGACGAGTGTCAGCGCCCTGTCTATGGTCGGCGTTGCTTCGGTGGCGTCGGCGAGAATGGCGGGCGCTTGCGCCGGGGGCAGCGCGCCCGCGAGCAGGAGCAGGGCGCGCGCGGAGGGCAGCCCGCTGGCTTGGAGGGTTTTTACCGCATCGGCATATGCGCCGGCGGCGGCGGGGGGGGCGTTGCGGGGTTGCGCCCGTTTCGCGCGGCGCTCGCGCGGTTTCCCGGCGCTGGATTTCGGGCGGGATGCTGTTGCGGGGGCGGCGGTTTTTGTCTTGAGACCGGCTTCCGGCGCGATGAGGGAAGCGAGTACCCGCGCATAGGCCAGGCCGAGCGCGGAATCCGGCTCGCCCAGGATGGGGCTGGCTGCCGTCTCGCGGTGGTTCGCCGCTTTTCCGGCGGAATCCAGCGAGGCGAGCAAGCCTTCCGTTTGTGTGCGCACGGGCAGGCCGATTTGCTGGATGAACCAGAGCGCGAGGGCGCGATGCAGCACGGGCGCGCGGGCGGCGTGATCCCGGTAGGCCGCGAGGACGTGTTCCCAGTGCCCGGCGGGCAGGGTGATGCCAAGCGCCCGGGCGGCGTGCCAGTCGGCATAGTAGGCATAGGCGGTCATGAAGGCGTCGCCTTCGCCGCCTCGCCCCCACCAGCCGAAAACGGCATTGGGGCCTGCGAGCGCGGCCAGGCGTTGGCGTTGGCTGGAGAGCGTTTGCCACAGGGCGGCGGTCTTGCCGCTCGCGCGGTTGGCGGCCAGGAGCGGCGTGACGATGGCGAGCGGAATCAGGCGGCTCGATGTTTGTTCGACGCAGCCCCAGGGGTATTCGATCAGCGAGTCGGCGATCCGCAGGAAGTGTTCGCTGCCGTTCGCGGCCAGGCGCAGGTGCAGGCGGCGGGCGTCGGCGGGGAGTTCGAGGGGGGCCGCGCCGCGTTCGATGTCGAGCGCCTGTTCGCGGATGCCGCGCCAGTGGGGGGGGTGGGCGGTGAGCGGTGTTTCCAGTACATCGGCCAGCGCGCCCGCTTCGCGCACTTCCAGGCGCGCGGTCTGCGCGCCGGAGAAGGGCGGCAGCTTGAAGGGGAGGTAGGTCAGGCCGCGCGGCAGGTTTGCTTTTTGGACGATTTCTTTTTGCGCCAGTTTGAGGGTGATTTCCGCTTTGCGCGCCGTGTCCGTGTTGTTGAACACGGCGAGCGAGGCGACGGGCGCATCGCCTTCGCGCATCCAGGCGGGCGAGGTCCATTTGGCGTACAGCGGTTTGTCGG
Organism: Azoarcus sp.; assembly: GCA_031258965.1. GTDB lineage: Bacteria > Pseudomonadota > Gammaproteobacteria > Burkholderiales > Rhodocyclaceae > WRNU01. The sequence goes on from JAIRMC010000088.1 coordinate 2,333, forward strand.
ACTGTATGTAGGCGGCGCGCTGTCCGTAGACGCCGCTTGCGTGCGTGTCGTCCAGCGCCACGGCGCGCACGGTGATGCGCCAGCGCGAGAGCGCGTCCGGCATCTTGAAGCTAAAACGGGCGTGGCCGTTTTCGCCGGTGAGCAAGGCGGGCTGCCATGCCGCCGTGTCGGTGTCGTCGCGGCGGGCGCGTTCCAGGACTTTGACGCCGCGTTCGTTGTATTGGTGGCGGGCGGGCGGGCGGCGGGCGGCGTCGCGGGCGTAGTCGATGGCTTCGTCGTAGGTGATGAAGTTGAGGCTGGCATCGGTGCGCACGTTGTTGCGGCGCACGTGCTGGAAGAATTCCACGATGTCGGGGGCGATCTCCGGTTGCAGGGCGTAGATCATTTCGTCGACGACGGAGACGGTCAGCGCCGCCCGCGCCGGTTTGCCTTCCAGGCTGGCGTTGATGTCGACCGTCACTGTTTCGCCGGGCCGTGCGACGGCTTTGCCGGTTTTGATGTCGAGCGCCAGGCGCGGCGCGGCGACGGCCAGCCCGGCATTTTGGAAAACATAGTCGCCCTTATGGATGTACACGAGTGATAGCGTCATGTTTGGCGCGTGTTCTCCGGCGATGGGAATGCGCGCACGCCATTGTTTCGGGCCGAGGCGTTCGATGTTTATCCATGGGGCGTCGCCGTTTTGCGCGGCGGTGAGCAGCGTGGCGGCCTCCACCCGGTCGCGCTCCAGCGTGAGCAGGGCTTCGTCGATTGCTTCGGAGAATGTCACCAGCACTTCGGCGGTTTCGCCGGGCTGGTAGCGTTCTTTGTCGACGACCATTTCGATGACGCCAGGCAGGGTCTGGATGGCTTCTCCGGCGCTGTCTAGTCCGCCGACCCAGTGCGTGGCCGCGGCCGCGATGTTGCCTTTGGCGTCGCGCAGCAGCAGGGAGTAGGAGCCGGGCCTGTCCAGTTTCGGCGACCATGCGCGCGCGGCGGCGTCGAATTTGCCGCCTTCCTTGCTCTGGTCTTCGAGGCGGACGATTTCCCACCAGGCGGGCAGGGCGATGTTTTCGCTGTCCGGGTTTTCCGGCTCCAGGCGGAAGGTCACGGTTTCGCCCGGCATCGAAAACCTGCGTTCGCCCGTCAGTTTCCAGTTCGCCGCGGCGCGCTCGACGAGTAATTCGCGGGTTTTCCGCACCCGGTAGGCCGCGCCGTCGGTCGCCAGCACGGAAAGAATGAGGCGCGATGGCTCTTTGGCGGCGGGCAGCGAGAAGGGCGCTTCGCCCCGGTCGTTCGTGTCCAGGCTCGCCGTCGCCAGTTGCACGGGGAACGGGCCGCCGTAGCGCAATTCGCCCTGCGCCATGCTCAGGGTCTGCGCGCGCAGGCCGAGTTCGATGGCGGCGTTCTTGACCGGGTCGCCGTTCGGGTAGCTGAGGCGGATCGTGCCGGAGACGGGTTCGCCGGTCTTGAAGTTCTCTTGCTTGGGGACAATCGTTATTTCCAGGTGCGGTTTCACGTATTCCGCGACGCGGAATGCCGAAGCGTATGTTTTGTCCCGGTACTCGACGCGGATTTCATAGCCCCCGGCGGGCGCGTCGTCCGGCAGGCGAAACGCTGTGTCGCCGCCGCGCCCGGCGGCGAATTGCGCGGTGTTCGTCCAGATCGGCGCGCCGTTGGGGTCGATGACGCTGACGGCGAGTTCCCCGGCGGGCGCGGGCGAGGACTGGTTGGCGGCGCGGTAGTCGCGCGCCAGGAACTTGAGCTTGACTTCGTCGCCGGGCCGGTAGAGCGGTCTGTCGGTGACGGTGTAGAACTTGGTGTCGTGGATCTCGCTGTCGTAATAAAAGTTTTCGGAGATGAAAACGCCCCCCGCGGGGTCTTGCCCGAGCAGATAGGTGCGCTCCGGGCTGGCGTGCGTGAGCGTGGCGAGTCCGTCGGCGTCGGTGCTGGCCGATGCGAGCACGCCGCGTCCGTCCGTCCATTGCAGGTTTGCGCCGAGTACCGGACGGCCATCGAGACGATGCGCCGCCCATACCGTGAGCGTACCGGAGGCGAGTTTGGTGACGGCCACGGTGTCGGAGACGAAGACGGGCGTCACGGCGCGATGGGCGCCCAGTACCGCTTCGGCGATGTAAAGCCCTGGCCGCAGCTTGCCGAGCGGCACATGGAAGTTGTTCGGGTTCTTCTGGAGGAAACCGCTGCTGGAACCGGCAAGGGCCACGCCCGCTTTGTTTTCCAGCGGGTCGATGGGCCGGGCCGCCATCAGCGGGTAGCGGAAGCGGTCGATGAACTCGAAGCCTTCCAGCGGTTTGAAGTGCGCGGCGGGCGGGTAGTCCGGCTTCGTCAGCACGGTTTTCAGCGCCGGGGCCGTTTCCGTCACCGATAGTTTGGCGTTCCGCGCGAACAAATCGCGCCAGGCGCGGCGCGATTTGTTCCAGGCGTTGTTCCACAGATAGGAGAGCGTATTGGCGATGCCCTCATCGCGGGGCCGCGCCGCCGTGTCGATTCGATGCAGGTTTTTCTGCGCTTTCAGGAACGCGAGCGGCTCGGGCACGCGGTAAAGCACGATGTCGATGCCGCCGTACCGGGCGGCGGCTTCCCGGCCGCCCGAGGCCGGGATTTCGATTCTCAGCAAGGCTTCGTCGGCGGTGCCGTACTGCGTGTCGGCCAGCACGAAAAACGGTTCGCCCGCGGACGGCGCGTAGCCGCTGCGCTCGTCCGCGTCTTGCTGCGCCCGCGCGGCCAGGGGCGGCAGCAGTGCCAGGATAGTGCAGGCGGCCAGCGCCGCGAGCGGAAGCTTGAATGTGGTTGTCATTGTCGTCGTCAGCTCAGGAAAGCCAGTGAGAATACACCGGCGAAATTTGGATTTCCGGGTTCGGGCCGCCAGCGCGTGTCGCGCCATTGTAAAAGCGCCGGGAGCGAGGCCGCGCGCATGCCGTCGTCGCCGGGGCGGGGGGGCGCGCCGTTGTGATAGACAATCCTGCGGCCCGTCCAGAGCATCAGGTGCTGTTCGGCGCCCTGGTCGAAAAACAGCAAATCCGCGGGCCGGGCGCGCCATGCATCACGTCCGGCCGGTACGCTGTTTTCTTGTATTAGTCCGATGGCGTTCACGTAGGCGCCTTCGCTGCCGTCGGGCCGTTTCCAGTTGTGGCGCAGCTCGCGGCGGACATCTTCCGGCGTCAGATCGGGCGGCAGGCGTCCGCTGATGCCCATCGCCCGCCGCCAGCGCGCGTCGTGGTCGGCGAGCGCTTCGGCGACGGCAAAGCGGACAAACCCCGCGCAGTCCCGGTGCGTCCAGCGCGGCGTGGGGCCGCGCCGGAGCTGCTCGCCGGCGATGCGGACGATCCATGCCCGCAAGGCGCGATTTTGGCGCGCATCCAGGCGCGGCGGCACGGCGCTTTTTTCGCCCGGCAGCGCTGCGGGCAGGGCCAGGGACGGCAGGGATAAACTAGCGCCCAGTGCGGCGCCCAGTGCGGCGAACGCCCGGCAAAAGCATCGGCGCGACAAAGCGGGATTCATCTTCGGCTTCCCGCGCTCAGCGCAGGGGATCGCCCGCCGCCGGCAGGGGATTGCCCGCTTCCCATTCCAGCGCGCGCCATTCATAGGCGTTGCGGCTTTTCCCCTTCGCCAGCTTGATGCGCTGCGAAGGGTAGCGCGCCAATGTTTCGAGCCTCGGCAAAAGATAGGCATCGGCGGCATTGCGAAACACGGCTTCCTCGTTGCGGGGCAGGGCGGTGAGCACTTCATCGCGCAGCAGGGCGGCGAGCGCCTCCGGCGCGACGAAAGCCAGCGTATTGCCGCCGGTCTTGGCGAAACTGTCGGCGAGCGCCGGATAGCGTTTGGCGGCGACATCCAGCGCATTTCCGACCAGCGCCGCGTCGGGCGAAAAGAAAACAACATCGCCATGAAGCGCCAGCGCGGGTTTCAGCTTGCGCGGGCCGCCGTTTTCGCCGGCCACGCCAAAGCGGGATTCCACCGCGCCTTGCCATTGCGCGATGCCGCTCTCCGCGTCGAACGAGGCGTCGCCCTTGCCTGCGATGGCCGAATCGGCAATCGAGAAGAATTCCCCGGCCTGTTTGGCGTCGATATTGGACTTCAGGCGGGCCGCGAAAAGCGGCGTATGGAGACGCGAATCCTTGTACCAGCAGACTGCCGCGGAACCCGAGAAATGATCGGCAAACCAGGTTGGCACGGCGGGGCGCTCCAGGCTGGCGTTGAATTTTTTCAGCACCGGCACGACCCGCACCCAATCCACCGGCAGGCTCGCGCAAAGGCTCGGCCCGTGCGGCAGGTTCGCCCAGAGTTCCTCGCCGCCGCCCGAAACCGGGCCGCCGCCGGTCAGGGCCGCGCTTTGCCACGCGCCCCTGTCATCGAAAGTCATGCTCAGGGCGGTCAGCCCCGGCGTGAAACTGTCGTAGCCAAAAGTGAACATGCGCGCGCCCAGTATCAATTCGTGCTTCTTTTCGAGCGGTGTTTTCCCGAGGCGGAACCTGCGCGCGAAAGGCGTAACGGTTTCGTTGATGTCGAACAGCTTCCGGATGAACTTGGCCGCCGCCGTCGATTGCACCCAGGGTTCGTCCGCGCCGTCTCCGCCGGGCGCGAGCAACATGCCGGGATTGGAGAGCGCGACGATGCGATCACCCTTCGCAAGCAGCAGCAGGCGATGCTTGTACCCGTATTCCAGCGCCAGGATCTCCACGTCGCTGCCGTCGAGCTTGCCCGCCTTCGAGACTTGCGCGTCGGCGGCCTTGCCGATGACGGGAAGAACCATTTGGATCGCCCGCGCCAGCGCATTGCGCGACATCACGATGACGAAATCCCGCAAGCGCCCGTCCGCGCCCCGCCACAGCGCGACCTCGGCAGGTTCGTCGAGCGTGGATTCGATCAGCTTGCCCGGCAGATCCAGCTTGTGCTCGTAGGCGATGCGCCGCACCGTGCCGGAGAGCGCCAGCCGCCCTTCGTTCTCTTCGTAATAAGTGACGAAGTCTTCGGTCAGCACGTCGCGGGCGAGCGGTACCCGCAATAGATCCGTGGGCAGCCGGGAGAGGCTGTAGCTGCGTATCAGCGCGTCGGGGAGACTGATGTCGGCCTCGAAAGGCTCGACCCGGCCCGCAAACGGCGGCAGGCGCAACAGGAGATAAACCCCCAGCGCGACGGCTCCGGCCGCGAGCGAAAACCGGAGCAGGCGTTTCCTGGCAATAGGCATGAGCGTGGGAAGCGGATACGGAAAACGCGATTGTGCCTTATGTTGAGCGGTTTGTTCGCAAAAGATCGGGCGCGGTTTGGCCGCGAAGCCGCCGGTCAAGTCGAACGTCATTTCCGGCGGGCGCGGCGATCTCCCGGGCCGCGCGGCGCGCCATGGTCCTTCGGGTCTCGCAACGACGCTTATCCGGTGTTTTCTTGCGTATAATTCCCGGCTGTTCATGGCATGCCGCATCGCCTTGAGCGGAAGCGCCGGGAAATACCTGATTGCCGTCATTGCAAGAAGCGGGAGCGCCGTGGTCCGGCGATGGCCTCGCTTTGCTCGCAATGATCATGGGTCTAATCGAGGATTTTCTTGCACAACATGACAATCAGGAGACTACGATGAGTTCGACTCAACTTCATGAAACCAAGATCGTTTCGGCGGATGCCACCGCGCTTGGCGTATTTGGTTTGGCTTTGGTGACTTTCGTTGCGTCTACCCAGAAGATGGGCTGGACGACGGGGTCTGTCTATTTGATGCCTTGGGCTTTGTTTCTCGGCTCCATTGCGCAAATATGGGCAGCCGCCGTGGATTTCAAGCGCAACAGTTATTTCGGCGCGATCGTCCTGGGCGCGTTCGGTCTTTTCTGGATTGCGGTCGCAATGCATTGGGCTATTTCCAATGGCTGGTTCGGATCGCTTCCGGAAAACGCCGACGCCCGGCAATTTGGTTATGCTTGTTTCGGCTACTTGATTTTTTGCGTTTTCATTACCGTTGCCGCTTTTGAGGCGAACAAGGTCTTTGGCGTCATCCTGGTTTTGATTCTCGTGCTCCTGGGTTCGCTGGGCTTGCAATTGCTTGGCATCAAGCCCGAATTGACCGGCCTCCTGGCCGCATGGGCGGAATTCCTGATCGCGCTTTTGGGCTTTTACGCGGCGGGGGCGATCTTCCTGAATGGTTTCTTTGGCCGCCAGATATTGCCCTTGGGCGCGCCAATGGGCTGGGTGAAGAAGGGCGGCTGAGCGTCTGGAAGGGACGAGCCGTTTCCGGCCCGTCCCTTACCCGCAAACCTCGCGCGCGGCGGGTATGCGGCCGGGGAAAGGCCGGTCGAGCGTCAGCGAGGCCCAAGGAAAACGCAACCGCGGCCGCTCACGATGCGCGCCGGGGCCACGGGAGGAAAACGGCAAGGGCGCGCCTGTAAAAACAGCCTTACACATCCGCTTCCACCGTATCCCCCTTTGCCTCCATCCACGCCCGCCGTCCGGCGGCTTCGCCCTTGCCCATCAGCAGGCTGAACATGCGCCGGGTTTCCGTGAATGCATCGTCGCGCACCTGCACAGGCAGCATGCGGCGGGTGGCGGGGGCCATCGTGGTTTCGCGCAGTTGTTCGGGGTTCATCTCGCCCAGTCCCTTGAAGCGGCCCACTTCGATGGCGTCGAGTTTGACGCCTTCCTTCGCCAGGCGCTCGCGGATGGCGGCGAGTTCGCCTTCGTCGAGGGCGTAGAGGCGGCGGGCGGGGCGTTTCTTGCCTTGCGCGGGAACGTCGATGCGATAGAGCGGCGGCTGGGCGACGAAGATGTG
>JAIRMC010000080.1 GCA_031258965.1 Azoarcus sp.
AAACCGACCGACCGACCGACCGACCGACCGACCGACCGAGCAAGAAATGTGCCTGTATCATGACCCACCCGCCATTCCAGGATGCCCGTCCGATGAGTACGAATAGGCGTTGAAAATTAACCGGCATTCTACGCTTGTATTTTTTTATGAGGGAGATTTTTTCAGGCTTTCTCCATGATCTGCCATTGTGCGCGGACGCCGTTTTCCGTTGGCTCTACTTCGCCGCATAACACCCGTTCGCAGCGTCCGGCCTTGAGCCATACGGCGGCAAGGCTGCGCATTCGTTGCCAGTGCAATGCCGTGTCATCGCTCCAGGGCTGGTAGAGCAGGTTTTCGCAGGGGAAAACCTGCCGTGCGGGGATGGCGGCGAGGATGGGTTGGGTGGCGAGGAAATCAAAAGGAAACGGCAGTTCGCGCGCCAGCACGACGTCGTTGATGAGACGAAGGGTCGCGGCGCTCATGCCGGTGCGCGACCCCAGGAGCGCCAGGGTCGGGCGGGCGGGCCTGCCGGCAAGACAGTTTGCCCCGACGATCAGCGCCTTTGCTAGTACTCCCGCGCGCCGCAGCGGGACGGGGGAAACTTGCCGCGCCCTGGCGGCGAGCGCTTCGGAGGACATGGCGTAAATGACGGGCGGCAACAGCGTCAGCGGCGGCGACGCTCCGTCATGTTGCGGCATCTTCCGGGACGGAATCGAACCGGCCCTGTCGCTCTCTTTGTCCGCCGCCTTGTCTTTTGAAAGCGCGAGGGCGGCAATGCTGCCGCCGAAGCCGACGAGATTGAACAACAGATGTTTCGGCCTGTCATGGCGTTCGATACCGTCCGGCGTGGCAAGCAGCGCCAGCAGCAACGTCAGCTCTGCCGGGCCGCTGGCGCCAAGCGTATGGCCGATCTGGCGTTTGCAGGTGATTTCCGGCGGCGGGCGGCTGCCAAAAACATGCGCGAGCGCGGCGGCTTCGGCGGCATCGGTGGCGGGGATGCGCCCCCGATGCGATTTGACGAGATCGATGTCGGCGGCGTCGATCCGGGCGTCTTCCAGCACGGCGGCGAGATTGGCGGCAATGATGCTGCCATCGGGCGTGGGCGCGGTGGGGGACCAGGCGTCTATTCCCAGCCGGCAGCCGCCGATGCGCCAGACCGGGCCGTCGCCTGGATCAGCGGAAAGCAACAGGGCGCCTACGGCTTCGCCCAGTATCAGACCATCGGCGTCTTTATCGGGCGCGAGCAGACCGAGGCTGGCAAAACCAGCCAGCGTGGTTTCATTGGCAAATTCAAACCCCAGCGCCAGCGCCTTGTCGATCCGGCCTTGGGCGATCATCAGGAAGGCGGCTTCCAGCGCGGCGAGGCCGGAACTGCAACCCGTGGAAAACATCCACGCGCTTGTCCGGTTCCCCAGCAGGGCGGCGATTTCCGCGCCGATGTCGGCGGGATTGCCCGCCAGGACGGCCTGCTTCGCGGCGCGCGCCCTGGCTTCAAAAGCGCCGACCTGTAGCGAGGAAGACCCCAGGAACAGCGGCAGCCCGGCCAGGTCGACATCCAGCTCCGCCCTGATGGCGTCCATGGCGCGGCGCAGGCGCGATGACCATTCCGTTTCTTCCAGCGGCAGGCCAAACCACGGATAACGCGCGTCCGGGGAATCGCGCCAGCCCGCCAGACATTCGCCCGCTAGGAATGCCCGCGCCGCTGCATCAGCCGAAAGCCCCAGGGCCGAAACATGCGCAATGCGGCGGATGTAGACCGGACGGGCGGCGCGAACTTTATGGCTGCGGCTCACTGCTCCCGCCCCCCCTGGAAACAAGCCATCGGGCGAGATTTTCGACATTGGCGAGAATGCGGCGGGTTTCCTTGCTGTCGGTGAGGCGCACGCCATAGCGTTTCTGGAGCGCCATGGAAAGTTGCAGGGCATCGAGCGAATCAAGCGCCAGCCGCGCGTCGCCGCCGAACAGGGGTTCGCCGTCGGCAATCTCCGAGGGGTCGCAGTCTCTTTCGCAGGACTGGACTATCAGGGTTTTCAGGGCAAGTTTCAGGTCGGGCATTGTCCCTGTCCGGTGGTCGGGCGTCAGGCGCTTGTATGACGGCAAGGCGGTTATGTTTTCCTGGCCGCCTGTCTCAGCCAGGCCAGTGCCAGCGCGGCGAGGCCGAAGGCGGCGAGCGCGGCGGCGGCAGGCAGGGTATCGGAGATGCCGCCGTTGCGCAACATGACTTGATGGAAGCCTTCAAGCGCCCAGTCCATGGGCGAGAGGCGCGTCCAGGGCTGCATGGCGGCGGGCATTACGAAGCGCGGCACCATGATGCCGCCGACGGCCCCCATGAGGATGTTGCCGACGCCGCCGAGCACGGTTGCTTGTTCGCTGCTTTTTGCGAGACTGGCGATGAAGAGCGCCCAGCCGACGGCGGCGGTGCTAACCGCCAGACTGACGAGCCACAGGGCGGCGAGCGCCGCCGCGCTTTGCGGCAGGATGAGCGCCTCGCCGCCGCAAAGCGGTACGAGCCAGCGCCCGACACCCACCATGAGGACGGCCTGTATCTGGTTGATGAGCAGGAAAGGCAGGAATTTACCCGCCAGTATCAGGCCAAAGGAAACCCGTTGTGTCGCTAGCCGTTGCAGGGCGCCGTGCTGGCGTTCGCCGATGAAGATGGCGGAAATGGGGATGACGACGAAGAACATGGAGAAGATGAGCCAGGCGGGCACGTTCTGCTGCACGGCGGAAGGCGGGGCGGGCGGGGCGGCGTCGCCATGCCCCACGGCTTCGACGGCGAGTGCCGGCGCCTCGAACTCCGCCATTGGCGTCGTCGCCGCGCCGGGCGGCGCCGGCGCTTTTTCCGGCGTCCCGAGCGCAAGAAGCACGCTGACGCGGATATGCGCCGCTTCGACTTGGCGGTAGAAGCCTTCCCGTAGCGCGTGCGGCAGCGTGGGGTCGACCAGCAGTTGCAGGACGGGTGTTTGCCGCGCGACGATCTGCTGGCCGTAGCCTTGCGGAATCAGCAGCGCAAAGGCGGTTTCTCCGGCCTGTATCTGACGGCGGGCGGCCTCGGTATCGGCGGGCGGCGGGTGTTTTCCGGAGAACGGGGTGTTGCCAAGTCTGGCCTCCAGGGCGGCGGAGGCGCGGCTCTTGTCCAGATCAAGCAGTGTGTAATGGATGGCGGCACTGTCCTTGCCGGAAAAGGCATCCGTATCCGCCAGCGCCAAGGACATCACCAAAATGAAAATGGCGGGCATGGCGAACAACGCGGCCAGCGCATGCCGATCGCGCATCAGCGCCAGCGTTTCCTTTTTCCATAACGAAACAAGGCGGGAAAATAGCGGCATGTCAGTCCCGCAGCGCATGCCGGGTAAGCTGCATGAACATTTGCTCCAGATCCGGCGCACCGTAAGCGACACGTTCAGCATCCACCCCCGCGGCGGCAAGTTCGGCAAAGAGAAAGGCCAGGCCGTCAGTGGCGATCCGGGGAAAATGCAGCGCTTTGCCGGCGGCGGTCATTTCCGGGAAACGCGCCTGCCAGCCAGTCATTAATGTTTCTGGCGGCGGCGCGGACAAGGCCAGCGTCAGGCCGCGGGCGTGGTCGCGTCTTATCGCGTCCAGCGGCCCGGAAACGAGCGTCCTGCCCTGGTCGATGATCACTACGTCGGAACAAACCGCTTCGACTTCTTCCATGTAGTGGCTGGCATACAACACCGTGCCGCCCGCTTCGGCAAAGCGCCGGACGGCGGCGAGCAGGAAGTGACGCGATTGCGGATCGACGCCCACGGTCGGCTCGTCGAGCAGCAGCGTCTCCGGCGCGCCGGTCAGGGCAATCGCTAGATTCAGCCGTCGCCGCAGGCCGCCGGAAAGCTCGCCCGCCCGCCGCCGCGCCACGGTTTCCAGGCAGGCGAAGGCCAGCGCCTTCGCGCAGCGCGCCCGCCGCTCCCTACGGGAACAGCCTTGCACGCCGGCAAAGAAATCGAGATTTTCGGCAACGCTCAACATGGGATAGAACGCATAATCCTGCGGCACCACGGCAATGCTTGCCTGTTTGTCTAGGGTCATGCGGCCTTCCTGCGGCGTCATCAATCCCGACAGCAGCGCAATCAAGGTCGTCTTGCCCGCGCCGTTCGGCCCAAGCAGGCCGCAGATGCTGCCGCGGGGGATGTCGAACGAAACGCCATCCAGCGCCCATGGTCTGTCCGGGCGATAGCGGTAACGGAGGTTCTCAAGCCGGATCATGGGTGCGTTATTTGCGCACGGCATCCGCAAGCGCGGCGAAAAACGTCTGCTCCCGCGCCGCCTGCGCGTGCAGGCGTTGCGCCAGCCGCGCCGGATCGAGCGGGTCCCGGTCGCGGATCATTCTCGCGGCGGCCAGCGCAAACTCGCGCCAGCCGTCGCCGATGTCCACCAGTTCGGCGGCCAGCGCCGCCAGCGCCGGACGTTGGGCGAGTGGCGCGGCTTCTTCGAGAAAGGCGGCGTACATGAAACGAAAGCCGCCGCCGCCCGTGCCGATCTCTTCTTGCATCCGCACCAGATGGCCGATATAGCGCTTTGCCGCTTGCGCGTCCGCGGCGGCGGGCAGCCGCCCGATGGCGCGCGCCAGCCATCGCATGCCCTTGACGCCGATGAGCGGAAAAGGCGTGTGCAACATGATGCGCGCGGTCTTTCTGACGGCGGCGGGGATGGCGGTTTTCCATTCCGGCTCGCGCGGCGGATTGGCCGGGTAATAAAGCAGTCCCTTGGGCGCGAGCGCGCCGCGCGCAAAACGCGCCCTGGCCAGGTCAGCGGCAGGACAGCGCACGGCGGTTTCCAGCACCGGGTCGGAAACCAGATAGTCGCCAGTGAGCGCGTCGCGTCCATAGGCCAGCAGATTATGGGCGTTGAAGTGGAAACGGAAATCCGGCGGAATGAAAGGCAGCCAGAAAACCGAAACCTGCAAGCCAACGACTTGCCCGGCATCGAGCAAGTCGTTCAGTCTTGCCGCGCCTTTCTCGGGCGACGCGAAGGTCTCCGTCCGCATGGCGAACCCGAAAGGTTTTTGCAGGCCGCGAATGATCGCCTTGGGCAACATCCGGTAAGAAACCAGCGGCAGGCCGGAGAGCCTGATGAACGGCAAATACGCAAAAGCCAACGCGGAAGACAGGCCGAAAGCCATCGGCTCGGAGATCGGCTGCCCATGATGGCGCAGGATGGCGGACATGACGCCGCTTTCGCAATGAGAAGCCTGCCGATGGATGAATCCGCCCGTCGCCGTGTCCATGTCAATCCAGCGTTTCCAGCCGGGCGGGCGTTATTCCTATTGCGTCGGCGTAACGCTGGCGCAGGGCGGGCGGCAGGCCCGCGAAGACCGTCGACTTTAAATGCCGCCGTACCCGCCAGCGCCACAGGCCGCTGGCCTGCGCGAGCAAGACCGGATCCATGCGGGCACGGTACATGTGGTATTCGAGCGGCGAGCTTTTGCCCAGGCGCGCCCGCTCAAGCGCGGCGGCGGCCAGCGCCTCGAAGGCTTCCACCGCCTGCCGGGTGACGATTTCCTCGGCTTCCCATCCTTTTGAAAGAACCAGCCTGAGACGGCCATCAACATCACGGGCATAAACGCCCCTGCGCTGACCCTTGTGGGTGGCATTGCCTTCCTGGGGCACTTCACCAACATTCATTCGCACACCGTCAGCGACATGAAGCCGCTGGAAAAGCGTCCGCTCTCCGGCACGAAGCACAGGAGCCGCTGCCCTGCCTTGAGCCGCCCGCTGCGTCTCAGCTCGTCAAGCATGATGTAGAGGGAAGCCGCGCCGGTATTGCCGCGGGTTTCCAGATTGGTAAACCATCGCTCGCCGGGAATCGGCAAACCGGCGCGGGCAAGGCCGTCCGCGACCGGCTGGCGAAAATAGAACGAAGACATGTGCGGCAGGAACCAGTCGAAGTCGTCCGTTTCCAGGCCGCGCCGTGCGATGATTTCGCGCAGGGGCGTCTCCAGCGTGGCCTCGACGACATGCCGCTCCAGCAGCCGGACATCTTGCCGGATGGCGAAAATGGATCGCTCCGCCCATGCCGCTCCGGAAAACCCGGCCCAACCGGAAAGATGCCCTTCCGCGTCACGCTCGGCGCCCGCGTACATGCACACAGGCAGACGATGCGCGGCGGAAGAAAGTTCGATCCAGTCGATGCGCAAACCGGGCCGTGCGTTCCCGGGGCGGGCTTCGAGCAGGAACGCCCCCGCGCCATCGGAGAGCATCCAGCGCAGGAAATCCTTTTCAAAGGCAATCCGGGGCTGTGTGGCGAGCGCCGCGACGCTCGCGGCGCGCTCAGTGCTGAAGTGCTCGGCCCTCAAGATCGGGGAAGACAATTCCGAAGCCACGGCCACGGCATTGGGCATCTCGCCCGCCTTGACCGACAGCCAGGCATATTTGAGCGCGGCAAGCCCCGCAAGGCAGATACCGGCCATGCTGACCACTTCACAGGCGGGATTGCCCAGCTCGCCATGCACCATCAGCGCGTGCCCCGGCATGAGCTGGTCGGGAAGGGACGTTCCGGCGACGAGACAACGGATACCGTCCAGCGCAAAACCGCTTTCCCGCAAGGCGCGCACGGCCTCGGCGGCAAGGCCCGCGTTGGAATGCGTGGGGCGCCCTGTTTCCGGGTCCATGGCGTAATGGCGCGTCCTGATGCCGTTCTGGCGCAGGACGAGGCGGCGCGCGCGCGAAGGCTGTCCGCCGATCCTGCCGAGCACGGCTTCGATAGCTTCGTTGTCGACCGGCGCGTTGGGCAAAAAAGCCGCCGTTGCGGTGATGAAGACCTCGCTCATGGCAAAGACTCCGTTCCCGAAGGCTGCGCATACCGCCGCCCGACCGCCGCCAGACGGCGGGCAAACAGGGGCGCGGCAAGCTTTTGCAGCAGGAAGCTCGCGGGCACGACAGTGAGAATCATGAGAACGAGATAACACGCGAACAGGCAGAGCGCCGGAATCCGCCGCCGCTGCCCGGCGCGCCCGAAGCGGCGGACGATGCCCGACCAGACGGAAAAGGCGCGCCGCCCGGCGCGCTCGGAAAGTATGAGATGTGGAACGATTTTTACCGCGCCAAGGCCGCGCAGCATCGCCGTGCCGCGCTTCTCCTCATCCCGCGCCAGCGCCCCGGCCAGGGCCGCGCCAAAGCGCGCCGTGTCCGCCACTTGCCGCGCGTTGATGCCTGCGGGCGGCAATCCCAGGAAGCTGTCCCGCCGTCCGGTCAGCATCCAGCGCGGCGTCGTGATGAACGTCGCCAGCGCGGGGGACTCATCGGTCAGCGCCACATGATCGACAACACGTCCGCCCGCCTTCGCAACTAGGGTTTTCAGCGTATCGAAAGCGGAAAACCACATATTGCGGCAGGCCACCACGCTGACCACGGGCCGCCCGTCCACAAGCTGCCTGCCCGCGTCACTCTGCAAAAAAGCGGTTGTCGGCTGCGCCGGGGAGAGATACCACACCGTCCAGGCAATAATGACGAGATCGAAAGGCGCATCGGCGGCCACGGCAAGCGGCTGGTTGGGGCGCGGCGCCAAGCGCACCGATTCCGGAAAAGCATCAAGAAAATCGAAAAAGGGCCAGGGAAAAGGAAAAGCGGGCTGCGGGCGCAAGATTTCATGATGCACATTCATGCCCGCGTCCTTGAGCGGGCGCGTGAACGCGGAAACGATATCGGTCATCTGGCCGCTTTGGGAGCAGGAAACAACAAGGATGTTTTTCTTCATGCGGAAGCGCGGATTCCCTGCTGGCGAAGACCGCCTTTCCAGGCAGGCGGACAGCGGAACGCCGGAGGGGAGAAAAAAATAGAGGATGATACAGCATCCGGCCAACAAGGGTTTCACACCCTCTTCCCCGAATCCGCACCTAGCCTATAATGGCGCGTCTTCGTCACCCCCGTCGCTCATGACCGTCGCCGCCAACCTTTCCGCGCCAGCCAGCAATTTCATACGCAGTACTGTTGATGAGGATAACCGCACAGGCAAATGGGATGGCCGGGTGGAGACCCGCTTCCCGCCCGAACCGAATGGTTATCTGCATTATGGCCATGCCAAGTCGATCTGCCTCAATTTCGGACTGGCCGAGTCTTACGGCGGGGTGTGCCATCTGCGGTTCGACGATACCAATCCCGCGAAGGAAGACCGGGAGTACGTCGATGCCATCGTCGAAGCCGTGCGCTGGCTGGGCTTCGACTGGCATCAGCACCTCTACTTCGCTTCCGATTACTTCGACATCATGTACGCCTGCGCCGAGTCGCTCATCAAGGCGGGCAAGGCTTATGTCGATTCGCAATCGGCGGAGGAGATGCGCGTGAACCGCGGCACGCTTACCGAACCAGGCATCGACAGCCCTTACCGCGAGCGGGATGTCGACGAGAATCTCGATCTTTTCCGCCGTATGAAGGCGGGCGAATTCGCCGATGGCGCGCATGTGCTGCGGGCGAAGATCGACATGGCAAGCCCCAATATCAATTTGCGCGATCCAGCGGTCTACCGCATCCGCCGCGCTACGCACCACCGCACCGGCGACAAATGGTGCATCTACCCGATGTACACCTTCGCCCATCCGATCGAGGATGCGATCGAGAACGTCACGCACTCGATCTGCACGATGGAATTCGAGGATCAGCGCCCGTTCTATGAATGGCTGCTCGAAGCGCTCGCCGACGCCGGGCATTTCCCGCGCCCGTTGCCGCGGCAGATCGAGTTTGCCCGCCTCAATCTCACCTATACGGTGCTCTCCAAGAGAAAGCTCATCCAGCTCGTCGACGGGGGGCACGTCACCGGCTGGAACGATCCGCGCCTGCCGACGCTCTCCGGCGCGCGGCGGCGCGGCTTCACGCCCGAGGGTTTCCGCCTGTTCGCCGAACGCATCGGCGTGGCGAAGGCCGATTCCTGGATCGACATGGGCGTGCTGGAAGAATGCATGCGCGAGCATCTGAACGAGACCGCGCCCCGGCGCATCGCGGTACTCGATCCGCTGAAGCTGGTACTGGCCAATTACCCCGAGGGCCAAGCCGAACCGTGCCAAGCGCCGAACCATCCGCTCAAGCCCGAATTCGGCAAGCGCGACATCCCTTTCGGGCGCGAGTTGTGGATCGAGCGCGAAGATTTCATGGAAACGCCGGTCAAGGGTTTTCACCGCCTTTATCCGGGCAACACGGTGCGGCTGCGTTATGGCTACGTGGTTCGATGCACGGGTTGCGAAAAAGACACAGATGGCCGCGTCGTGACCGTTTTCGCCGAATATTTTCCGGATTCCAGATCGGGCACGCCGGGCGCGGACAATTACAAGACCAAGGGCAATCTGCACTGGGTTTGTGCCGCGAATGCCTATACCGCCGAGGTCAGGCTCTACGACCGCCTGTTTGCCCATCCCCATCCGGGCCAGCGCCGCGAGGGCGATCCGGGAGGCATCGAGCGCGATTTTCTCGATGATCTCAATCCGGACTCGATACGTGTTGTCCAGGCCCGGCTGGAACCGGCGCTCAGGGCCGCGCGTCCGGAAGAACGATTCCAGTTCGAACGCCATGGTTATTTTGCCGTGGATCGTTTCGATTCCGCCGAAGGCGCGCCGGTTTTCAACCGCGCCATTCCGCTCAGGGACTCCTGGGCGAAAGGTGGAAAAACGCGCGGGCAGACCGTCACGGTATGAAGGGCGATTCTCGCCGCACGCCGGCCAAAACGAAGACACAAAAGACAGCCGCTTCACACCGCGTTTTCGCGTTTTTTGCCCTGGCCGCTCTCGCCATGGCGATATGGCTTCTTACCCGGCCCAAACCGATCGATGTCGCCGTCCATGTGGCCGGACGCGGCAGGGTCGAGTCCACCGTCATCAACACGCGCGCCGGCGTGGTCGAAGCCTGCCAACGCACCAGGCTGTCTACGATTACTGGCGGGCGTATTGATTACCTTGGCGCCAAGGAAGGCGACCGCGTTACGACCGGACAGGTGTTGATGCGCCTGTGGCAAGGCGATCTGCACGCAAACCAGTCCGTGGCGCAGGCCCGGATGGCCAGCGCGCAGCAGCGCCAGCTTGAAGCCTGCGCCCTGGCGGATCAGGCGGAGAAGGAGGCCAGGCGTCAGGAAGAACTGGTCAAGAGCAAATTCGTTTCTCCCAACATGGCGGAAAAATACCGCGCCGAGGCGGATTCCCGTACCGCTTCCTGTGCCAGCGCCGCGGCGGAAGTGGAAACCGCAAAGCGCCAGCTCGATTCCATCGCCACCGATCTCGACCGTACCGTCATCATTGCTCCCTTCGACGGCACCATCGCCAGGATCAACGGCGAACTGGGGGAAATCTCCACGCCGTCTCCCACCGGCATCGCCATGCCGCCCGCCATTGATCTGATCAACGATTCCTGCCTCTATGTCAAGGCGCCGATGGATGAAGTCGACGCGCCCCGAATCCGGCCCGGCCAGGCGGTTCGCATCAGCGTCGAAGCGATCAAGGGCAAACGCTTCACTGGGAAGGTGCGCCGCGTCGCGCCCTATATCACCGCCGTGGAAAAACAGGCGCGCACGGTGGATATCGACATCGACTTCAACACCGGAGAAGAAACGCACCAATTGCTCGTCGGCTACAGCGTCGACGTGGAAATCGTGCTTGCCTCGCGCAACAACGTCCTGCGCATTCCTTCCAATGCATTGCGCGCGGGCAACAAGGTTTTGCTGCTCGATGGCGGCGTCATCGTCGAG
>JAIRMC010000101.1 GCA_031258965.1 Azoarcus sp.
AGCGTGACCGAGGCGCGCCCGTAGGAATTGCTGGTGGAACTCATGTAGAGCAGGCCGTCGATGCCGGTCATCTTCTGTTCGATGATCTGCGTGACGGATTCTTCTACGGCCTTGGCCGAGGCGCCGGGATAGTCGGCGTTGATGACGACCGTGGGGGGAGCGATGTCCGGGTATTGCTGCACCGGCAGGGTGAAGATCGACAATAATCCCGCCATCATGATGATGATGGCGATCACCCAGGCAAAGATCGGTCTGTCGATGAAAAAGCGGGCCATGGATGTCGCGCCTCAGTTCGTGGCCGGGGCGGTGGCGGCGACGGCCTGCGGCGCGGCCGCGCCGCCCGGGGCGTTGAATGGCTGTGCCTGGACGGTCTGGCCCTCGCGCACTTTTTGCAGGCCCTCGACGATGACCTGTTCGCCAGCGGTCAGGCCGCCGGTGACGATCCATTTATCTCCCTGCACGCCGCGAACCTGTACCGGGCGCGTCGTCACCTTGTGTTCGGCATTGACCACCAGCACGATCGACTGGCCGCGCGGGTCGTGGCTCACCGCCGCGTGCGGCAGCAGGATCGCCTGCCCGGTTTGGCCTTGTTCCAGGCGCGCCCGCACGTACATGCCCGGCAGCAATGTGCCGTCCGGGTTGGGGAAACTGGCGCGCAAAGCGACGCTGCCGGTGCTGGGATCGACCGAGACTTCGGAAAAGGCGAGCTTGCCGGGGATTTCGTACTGGCTGCCGTCCTCAAGGAAAAGCTGTACCGGGATGTTGTCGCTCTCGTCGCGCGATAACGCGCCGCTTTCAGCCGCGCGGCGCAGGCGTTGCAATTCAGCGCTCGATTGGGTCAGGTCGACGTAGATGGGATCGAGTTGCTGCACGGTGGCGAGCGCGGCGGCCTGGTTGGCGGTGACGAGCGCACCCGGCGTGACCGAGGAGCGTCCGATATGGCCGGAGATCGGCGATTTCACCTTGGTGAAATCGAGATCGATGCGGGTCTTGTCCAGCGCGGCGCGCGCGGCGGCTACATCGGCTTCGGCCTGCTTGAGCGCGGCGGCGGCGTCGTCGTTGGCCTGCTTGCTGACAGCTTCGATTCCGACCAGTTCGGCGTAGCGTTCCGCCTTCAGGCGGGCATTGTAAAGATTGGCCTCGGCCCGCGCCTTGTTGGCCGCGGCGCTGTCGTAGGCAGCCCGGTAGGTGGATGGGTCGATCTGGTAGAGCGTCTGTCCCGCCGAGACCGTGCTTCCTTCAGTGAAAAGGCGCTTCTGGATGATGCCGGTGACCTGGGGCCGCAGTTCGGCCACCATGAACGGCGTCGTGCGCCCCGGCAGTTCGGAAATCAGCGGCACATGTTCAAACGAGGTCGAAATCACGCTGACCGGAACGGGCGGCAGTGCGTTCGCCTGGGCCTGCTGCGCATCGCGGCCGCAGGCGGTGAGGAACATGGCGCTCGCAAGCGCCATCGTGAGTATGGCGGGTTGCCGGAAACGGATGGTCATGGAAGGTCTCGCAAGGTGAGGTTTGTCAGTCTGGCGGACATCGCTTTCGCCGATATCCGCGCCATGGTCTGGAACAATCGGGCGGGGCGCGGAAGCACGGGAAAAGTGTGTTGGCGGGTACTTTGTCACTAGTTGGAAGGGCTTGAGTGTTTATTCTAGATCGAACGTCCATTCTATGTTAAGTTCTAATGCCCGCGCAAGCCGCCGCGCGTATCAAAATGTACATAAGCATATGACTTCTTCCGGAACACTGTTTTTTGACGATACCTGTGCTCCCGTCGAGTGCGGGCGCGCCGCCGCGCGGCGCGCCCAGATTCTCGATGCGGCCGCGGAATGCTTCCGTTCGTGCGGCTTCCATGGCGCGAGCATTGCCAGCATTTCACAACTGGCGGGCATGAGCGCCGGACATATTTATCACTACTTCGAGAACAAGGAAGCGATCATCGCGGCCATCGTGCAGCGCGACCTCGAACGCATCGTCACGCTGTGGGCCGAGCTGAGATCCTCCCACGACATACGCGAGACGATGGTTGCGCTCTCCTCGGAGGGCGTGTTCAAAACCATGGATACTTCGGCGGCGGGACTCAACATCGAAATCATCGCCGAGGCGGCGCGCAATCCCGAAGTGGCCCGCATCGTGCGCGCCGCCGATTGTTGCTGCATGGCGAGTCTGATCCAGACTTTGCGCATCGCGCGCCAGGAGGGCGGCAAACACGACGATGAAGCAACTCTCGTCGATATAGCCGAGATCACCGCCGCCATGTTCGAGGGACTCATGGTGCGCGCGATCCGCAATCCCACGCTGGATCATCGGCGCATGGCCGCCATGATGCAGCGCGTGATGCGGCAGATCATCGCCAGCCCGGACTGGGAGGCCACGCCGCAGGAAGCCCCCCCCCCCCTACACACACACAGGAAATGACGTGAAGGTCACCGCTGTCCCGCGGCGGCGGCAGTCTTTCTCATTGCTCCGCGTCCTGCCATATGCTATATCCCGGCGGTCTCTCGCCGCGTTGTTGTAATTTCCCTCCGTAGAGACGTTTCCCGCGCGTAGTACGTTTAGTGTTCTAATATATAGCTTTCCCTGCTTGCGGATGCGCGCACATGGACATACGGCAATACATGCATACCCTTGGCCAGCAGGCACGCGCCGCCTCGCGCGTGCTCGCGGCGGCTTCGACCGGAACCAAAAACTTGGCCCTCGCCGCCATCGCGGCTGAAATCCGCGCCAGCCGCGCCCTGCTCATTGCCGCCAACGGCGAGGATCTCGACGCGGCGCGCGCGGCGGGCATCGACCCCGCCATGCTCGACCGCCTCACCCTCACCGAAAAAAGCGTCGAAGCCATGGCCGCCGGGCTGGAACAGGTTGCCGCGCTGCCTGATCCCGTCGGCGAAATCACCGGCCTGCGCCAGCGTCCTTCCGGCATACAGGTCGGCAAAATGCGCGTGCCCCTCGGTGTGATCGGCATCATCTATGAAGCCCGTCCCAACGTCACCGCCGACGCCGCCGCCCTTTGCCTGAAATCCGGTAATGCCGCCATCCTGCGCGGCGGCAGCGAAGCCATCGCCTGCAATTGCCAGATCGCCGCCTGCGTCCACGCCGGGCTGAAAGCCGCCGGGCTGCCCGAACACGCGGTACAGATTATCGACACCATAAACCGCGCCGCGGTCGGCGCGCTCATTACCATGCCGGAGTTCGTCGATATCATCGTGCCGAGAGGTGGCAAGAGCCTGATTGCCCGCATCTCGGAAGAATCGCGCGTGCCCGTCATCAAGCATCTCGACGGAAACTGCCACGTTTACATCGACAGCGAAGCCGATCCCGCCAAAATCGTGCCCATCGTCGAAAACGCCAAAACGCAACGCTATGGCACCTGCAACACCGCTGAAACCCTGCTCGTGGCCTCCCGCGCCGCCGTTACCGCGCTACCCGCCGTCGCCGCCATGCTGGCCGTGAAAGGCGTGGAAATGCGCTGTTGCGAAAAATCGTTGGCGATCATCGCCGAAGCGGGCATCGGCAACGCAAGGCTCGTCCCCGCGCGCGAGGAAGATTGGTACGAAGAATTCCTGGCGCCGGTCATCGCCATCAAAATCGTTTCCGGCATCGACGAGGCCATTGCCCACATCAACGCCTACAGCTCCGCGCACACCGATGCCATCATCACCGAAAACCACACCAACGCCATGCGCTTCCTGCGCGAAGTGGACTCTTCCTCCGTCATTATCAACGCCTCCACCCGTTTCGCAGAC
The DNA here is from genome assembly GCA_031258965.1 of Azoarcus sp. Taxonomy (GTDB): domain Bacteria; phylum Pseudomonadota; class Gammaproteobacteria; order Burkholderiales; family Rhodocyclaceae; genus WRNU01. Next base: position 3,741 of record JAIRMC010000101.1, read on the forward strand.
GGCTTTGAATACGGTCTCGGCGCGGAAATCGGCATTTCTACCGACAAACTCCACGCGCGCGGACCCGTCGGCCTGGAGGGCCTGACCAGCCAGAAATGGGTCGTGTTCGGGAAGGGCGAAGTGCGGGGGTGAAGCCCCGCCCGTTCCGCTCGCCCGGCGCGCCGGCTTGTGGGATTTCTATCTTCCGCCGCCAGGATCGAAGGCGTCCCGCACGGCATCGGCCAGCAAGTTGGCGGAGAGCACGAGCAGGAGCATGAATGCGAAAGCGGAGGCCAGCGACCACCAGACGACCGGCTCACGGGCGAGTTCGGCGCGGGCCATGTTGATCATGCTGCCGAAGCTGATGGTGCCCGGATCGACGCCGATGCCGACGTAGGAGAGGACGGCTTCGGCCAGCACCAGACCCGAGAAGTCCAGTACCACGGTTATCAGCACGATGTGCATGACGTTGGGCAGGATGTGCCGCCGCAGGATGGCCGCCGTGGAGGCGCCGAAGGCGCGCGCGGCCTGGACATAATCGAGTTCCCGCAATTTGAGGGTTTCGCCGCGCAGCAGGCGGCACAGCCCTGTCCAGCTCGTGATGCCGAGGATGGCGCACAAGGCGAGCAGGCGGGCGTCGGCGCGCTGGGCGGCGGTGTCGAACCATTGCGGGTGAGTATCGATGGCGACCTGCATCATGAGCACCGAGGCGGCGATGAGGAGCACGGAGGGAATGGCGTTGAGAACGGTGTAAAGATATTGCACAGCATCGTCGACCCATCCGCCCAGATAACCTGCCGCGATGCCCAGGGCGATGGCGAAGGGCAACATGATGAGCGTGGTAAGCGTGCCGATGACCAGCCCCGTGCGCACGCTTTTCAATGAGAGATAGAGAATGTCCTGCCCGACTTTGTCGGTGCCGAGCAGGTGGTAGTGCGGGGCCAGGGCGATACCGGCCGCGATGAGCAGGGCGATGAGGAAGGCGACGGCGAGCACGGCGCGCCATGCGAGGGTGGTGCGCCCGGCCAGTATCCGGCGCATGGCGGCGGCCAGGCTGCTGTCGTGGCGGCGCGCGGCCAGGGCGGAGAGCGTCAGCAGCAGCAGGCCGCTGGCGGCCAGCGCCGCGAAGGGCGTCCAGGCGAGCCGCCGCGCGACATCGGCCAGCAGGGAATCCCCGGTCTGGAGGTGGCGCGCGCCGTAAACAAGGCGGGGGTAAATGCGGGCCTGCCCGCCGCCGGGGCGTTCGACGGTTTCGCGCTGGAAGAGTTCGCGCGCGAAAGGGGCGGAGTAGGTTTTTTCGGTTTGGCGGCGCAGGGGGGTAAGCAGGCCGTCGAGTACGCTCAGGACTTCGGCGGAATGCCGGATTTGCGCGGCGGCGGCATCGCCCGGCGCGGGCGGCAAGGGTTCGCGGTAGTGCAGGCTGTCCAGAAAGCCGATGGCGGCGAAGATGAGAAGGAGGATGGCGGCCGCCATGGCGGCAGGCTTTTTCCCGACCCGCCGCCAGGCCTCGAGGGAGGGGGCGTGGCGTCTGGCCCGGACGGCCAGCGCGAGCGCGCCAAGGATGAGGATGAAAACGAGCAGGTCGGTAAGCAGCAGGACGGGCTGGACGGTCATGGCGCGCTATCCGAGCCTGACGCGCGGGTCGGCCAGGGTGTAGGAGATGTCGGTGAGTATCAGGCCGATGATGTAGAGCGCGGAGCCGATGAAGACCATGGAACGCACGACGGCGAAGTCCTGGCTGCGGATGGCGTCGATGGTGTAGCTGCCCAGGCCGGGTATGGCGAAGAAAGATTCCATGAGCAGGCTGCCGAGGAAGAGGGAGGGAATGACGACGACAACGCCGGTGAGGATGGGGATGAGGGCGTTCCGGAGCACATGCCGGAAGAGCACGGCGAGTTCCGACAGGCCCTTGGCGCGGGCGGTGCGCACGTAGTCGCGCGAGATCTCTTCGAGGAAGATAGTGCGGTACCAGCGCGTGCCCGAGCCGAGACCGGCGACGGCGCCGATGAGTACGGGCAAGCTGAGGAAGCGCGCCATGTCGATGCCGCCCGCGTAGCCGGAGACGGGCACGAGCGCCCAGGTCTTGGAGACGAGCCACTGGCCGCCGATGATGTAGAACATGCTGGAGATGGACATCATGGCCACGCAGAGGGCGACGCCCCAGAAGTCCAGCGCGGTGGCGCGGAAAAAGACCAGCAGCAGGGCGAGCACGATGGCGGCGATGAGGCTCAAGGCGAAAGTGGGTAGGGCGACGGCGAGCGATGGCCCCATGCGGCTGCGTATTTCGCGGGCGATGTCGTGGCCGTCGTTGGCGCGGCCAAAGTCGAAGGTGAACATGCGCAGCGACTTGTCGACAAACAAAGTGTCACTGAGCTTTTCCGCGCCTGCGCGCGCGGGATTCCAGAACATGGGTTTGTCGTAGCCGCGCTCGACTTTCCAGCGTTCGATGGCTTCGGGGGTGGTGTATTTGGCGCCCAGTTGCATGCGCGCGATGTCGTCGGGCGAGTTGAGGCCGAAGAAGAGCAGGAAGGTAAAGAGGTTGACGCCGAACAGGATGGGAAGGGCGTAGAGAAGCCGCCGGAAGATGTAGGCCAGCATCAGGGGGTTTCCTTGCCGTCCGGCGTGGCGGTGGCCCGTTCATGCCGCCGCCAGAAGCGCAGGGCGGGGAAGATGAAGATGAGCATCAGGGCGGCGAGCGCGGCGAGCGGCCAGCGCGCGGGGCGGTTCCATTGCAGGCGGGCATGCTCGCGGGCGGCGGGGTCGAGCCGCTGGTATTTGAGGCTGTTTCGCACGATGGCGCCCGGCTTGCGGTTCCTGAGCCAGCCGTGCTGGAGCGAATAGGCCTTGGGGTGATGCCAGAATACCCATGGAGCATCATGGCGGAGTATATCCGTCATGCGGTCGATCAGGGTCTGGCGCTCGGCGCCGTCGGGCAGGATTTTCATGCGCTCGAACAAGCGATCATAGCCGGGGTTGCGGTAGTTGGCGGCGTTGTTGCCCTGGCCGTCCGCCTTGCCTTGGGGGCCGTGGAGCAGGAAAAGGAGGTTTTCGGGGTCGGGGTAATCGGCGTTCCAGCCCAGGAAGAATATCTGGGCGTTGCCCTGGAGGATTTTTTCCTGGAAGCGGTTCCAGTCGGTGGCGCGCGCGTTGAATTGCACGCCCAGGGCGCGGAATTGTTTTGCCAGCCAATCGACGATGGCTTTGTCGCCCATGCCGGTGGCGGTGGTGTCGAAGTTGATGAGGAGCGGTTCGCCCGTTTGCGCGTTGCGCCCGCCGGGCCAGCCTGCTTCGGCCAGCAATTTCCGGGCTTCGTCCAGGCCGCGGCGTTGCGGCTTGCCGTCACGCCAAGTGTAGACGAGGGGGTTGATGCCAAGCTCGCCTTCGTGCGCGCCGAAGATGCCGGGCGGGATGGGCTGCATGGCCGGTATGCCGCGCCCGTTGAGGAAGATGGAGATGTATTCTTCTACGTCGAGGGCGATCGAAAGGGCCTGGCGCAGCAATCGCGCGCTTTCCCGCGCGGCGTCGTTGGCATTGGCCGCGCCGACGAGCGGATCGCGCATGTTGAAGCCGAGGTAGAAAATGCTGGGCGAGATGGAGGTGGCAAGCTGTATGCCGCGCGCGCTCATGTCGTCGGAAAGAGTGACTTCGCCCTGGCCGCCCAGGTTGACGGCCTGGTCGAAGTTGTCCGAGGAAATCCCCGCCGCGTCGTAATAGCCTTGCAGGAATTTGTTCCAGTAAGGGATGGCTTCGCGTTCGCGTGAAAACACGATCTTGTCGATGAAGGGCAGGGTTTTGCCACAATCGTCGAGCAGGCCCGCTTCGGCATCGCCCGGCGCGCCTTCGCAAGGGTAGGCGTCGGGGCGGTAGTGGGGGTTCCTGGCCATCGCCATGCGGGCGTTGGGGTTGTTTTCCACGAGCATGTAAGGCCCGGTGCCCATGGGCCAGGCGTCCAGCGTCAGGTTGCGCGAGACCATGCCGGGCTGCGAGAAGAAACGGTCGACTTCGCGGGGGACCGGGCCGAAGAAGGGCATGGAGAGCCAGTACAGGAATTGCGGGTACAGCCCTTTCAGGGTGATGCGGTAGGTATGGCTGTCGAGCGCCTCGACGCCGTCGAGGGGAAAGGCGTCGAGGTCGAGCCAAGCGTCCGGATGCGCTTTGGCCTGTTCAGACAGCGCGCCGTGCAAGGTCTTGAGGCCCGGCAAGTATTCGGACATCAGTTCGAGAATCGGGGAGTGCAGGCGGGGGTGGGCAAGGCGCTTGATCTGGTAGACGAAGTCGCGGGCGAGCAACTCGCGGCTGCCCTGTTCGGCGAAATCCGAAGGGCTGTGGATGCCGGCAAGATCGGCCTCGGCGAGCGCCGCGTATCGCGGTTTGCCGTGCGCGTCCAGGGCGAAGGCGGGATGGGGGGCGTAGCGCACGCCGGGCCGGATAGGGATGTCGACGACGCTGCGGGCGACGCGCGAGGGGTCGGACGCATCGGGCAGTTCGCGCCCGTCCGCCGCGTAATAGCGCACTTGCGGCATGCGCGCGGCCACGGCGGGTTCAAGCGTATAGGGCCGCTTCAAGTAGTGGTATTGCAGGGGCGGCTCGATGATCTGGTAGAGGAAAGTAGCTTCGTCCTCGACAAAGGATTGCACGGGGTCGAGATGCCTGGGCCGCTCCATGAAAGCGCTGTAGAGGATATTCTGGCCGCGTTCGCCAATGGGGTGGGGATCGTTGGGCAACGGGCCGCAGGCGGCGAGCGCGAGCGCAAACCCCGCGCGGGCAAAGGCGCGGGTGGCAAAAAAGCAACGAAAAAAGAGGCTGCATATCGACACGGGCGCCATTTTGGCAGGTTTTTGCCTGGAATCGTGATCCGTCATGACCGGGTTTTCATCCGGGCCGCCGCCCGCCACCGGCGCGCCATATGCTGTAATGCAGAATCAGGCTATCGCGGCGTGGTTTTGGCTATAATCGCGGCTCTCTCCCGCCACCTGGAGTTACCATCCATGGGTTTTCTTGTCGGCAAGCGCATTCTTGTTACCGGCGTGCTGGGCAACCGCTCGATTGCCTACGGCATTGCAAAGGCCATGCACCGCGAAGGCGCGCAGCTTGCTTTTACTTACCAGAACGAGCGATTCCATGAGCGGGTTGCGAAAGTGGCGGCCGATTTTGGGAGTTCCCTGCTTTTCCCGCTCGATGTCCAGGATGACGGCCAGATTACAGCGCTGTTCGGTAATCTCGGCGAATCCTGGGATGGTCTGGACGGCCTTGTGCATTCCATCGCCTACGCGCCCAACGAGGCGTTGGATGGCGATTTTCTCGATGGTTTCTCGCGTGAAGCGTTCCGCACCGCGCTGGAAGTGAGCGCCCATTCCTTTCCGGCGCTCGCCAAGGCCGCCAGGCCGCTGATGCGAGGCCGCCAGGGCAGTTTGCTGACGCTGACTTACCTGGGCGCGGTGCGCACGATGCCCAACTACAACCTGATGGGCATGGCGAAGGCCGGGCTGGAAGCCTCCGTGCGTTACCTGGCCGCCTGCCTGGGGCCGGAGGGCATCCGCGTCAACGCCATTTCCGCCGGGCCGATCAAGACCGTGGCGGCGTCGGGCATCGGCAGTTTCAACAAGTTGCTCACATTCAACGCGCACAATGCGCCCCTGCGCCGCAACGTGACCATCGACGAAGTCGGCAACGCCGCCGCCTTTGTATGTTCGGATCTGGCAAGTGGCATTACCGGCGAAATCCTCTACGTCGATGCCGGGTTCAACACCACGGCGCTCGGCAACGCACTGCCGCTTTCCTAGCGCGCCGCCTCGCCCGCCGCTGCGCTTGAGGCGGCGGGGTTGCGCTTGCCCCTCACGTCGATGAGCCACGCCACGCCACAGCTCGACATTTTGTCCCTTGTCATCCATGGTGACGTGGATGATGCGCATCCGGCGCTGGACGGCACGGCGCTGGCGCCGGCCATCCATACGGCTTCGACCTACAGCGCCCGGACTTCCGGCGAATTCGCCGCCATGGCGAACGAGCCGCGCCACCCGCGCTACTATGCCCGCTACGGCAATCCCACGCAGGCGCGTTGCGAACGGCTCATTGCCCGCCTGGAAAACGCGGAATCCGCGCTACTGTGCGCCTCCGGCATGGGGGCGATGAGCACATCCCTGCTCTCGCTGGTGAAAGCGGGCGATCACATCGTGGCGCAGACCGCGCATTACATGGGCACGGCCCAGCTTCTGACCGATCTCCTGCCGGGAATGGGCGTGGAAGTCACGCTCGTCGACCAGCGCGACGCCAGCGCCTTTTGCGAAGCCGCGCGCCCGAACACCCGGCTGATGGTCGTGGAGACGCCCTCCAACCCAACCCTGGCGCTCACCGGCCTTGCCGCCGTCGCCCGTTTCGCGCGCGAACGCGGCATCCTCACCCTGGCCGACAACACCTTCGCCTCGCCCATCAACCAGCGTCCGCGTGATTTCGGCATCGACCTCGTCCTGCACAGCGCCACCAAATACCTGGGCGGGCACAGCGACCTGATGGCGGGCGTCGTATGCGGCGACGCTGGCATCATCGAGAAAATCTGGAAACGCTCGATCATGCTGGGCACGAATGTCAGCCCTTTCACGGCTTTCCTGCTCTTGCGCGGCCTGCGCACCCTGCCGCTGAGGGTCGCGCGCCAGAACGAAAACGCGCTGGCGCTGGCGCGCTTCCTGGAGGAACACCCGGCCATCGCGCGGGTGCATTACCCGGAACTGGAAAGCCACCCGCAGCACGCGCTTTTCAAGCGCCAGATGCGGCACGGCGGCGGCGTGCTGAGCGTCGAATTCAAAGGCGACGCGCAAACGGGCTACGAGACGGCGAAACGCTTTGCCGCCTCGCTCAAGCTCGCCCGGCACGCGGTGAGCCTGGGCGGCGTCGAAACGCTAGTGGTGCACGCCGCCTCCATGTGGGAAGCCTCGCTCAGCCCCGAAAACATGCAAAAAGCCGGGATTTCCCCCGCGCTCGTGCGCATTGCCGCCGGGCTGGAAAACGTCGACGATCTGCGCGCGGACATGACGGCGGCGCTGGCGGCGGCGGGATAATCGTCATTGCGAGGGGCGTAGCGGCGCGGCAATCCCGTTCCATCCGATCGGCGCGCCGCCGCCGCCGCTGATGCGCCCCTCCAACAGCCAGCCTTGCGCGCCCCCTCAAGGAATCGTCACTTCCTGCACCGCCGACCATCCGCTGACGCCTTCCTTGGTCACGTAGCGCAGTGCGTAATAGAGTTTGCGGCCACGGTCCGCATCGCTGAAAACGTGCTTCCACGGATTGTGCGGGAAGACTTCCCGGATCATCAGGAACTCCGGACTTTCGATAGGCGTATCCGAAACGAGCATGGCGATTTCCATCAGTTCCACGCCGTAGGGCTTCGAGCCTTTGTAGCGGATGAGCACCAGGCCCGCCTGCTTCGGGTGCACCTCCGCTTCGCTGTCCGGGCCGTCCAGGGGCACGGGCACGGGGGTGGGCTTGGGATCGCGCGTGGGCACGCCCAGCTCATCTTTTTGCCCCGCGTTCATCTTGCTATTGCTGCGAATCCGCTCCGCCGCGAATTTGCGCATGGCCGCGATCGCCGCCGTCTTGGCGCTGTTTTTCACCAGCAGGTTGGGATGGATGGGCGCGGCTTCATAAGCGTTGCGGGCCGTGATGAAGCTCGCCAGCGCCGCGACGGTGGCGGTGCATTCCGCCGCCACCCAGCCATACGCGGTTTGCAGGCTGGCGTTGGGGAGTTTCACTTGCCAGACGCCCATGAGGATGACGAGGTCTTGCTCTTTGTTGGGAATCCAGGATTTGTTGGAGGCCATGATGTGTTTCTCCTGTGCGCGGTGCGCGCGTTGAATGTTGTCCGCGACAGGACAAGCGCCGCCAAAATCGCGCCGCGGAATAATTAAACAATTGATTTTCCAGATAAAACACTCACGGATGCCGCCGTAAGCCTCGTGACTTTCGCCAAGAGTCCCGAGACTATCGCCGAGAGTCACGGGACTTTCGCTAAGAACCACGGGACTTTCGCCAAGAACCACGGGACTTTCGCCAAGAGTCGCGAGACCATCGCCGAGAGTTACGGGACTTTCGCTAAGAACCACGGGACTTTCGTCAAGAACCACGTGGTTATTGACGAGCGCCGCGCGGCGGTTCATGCCTGTCCCGGAGTTTCCGGCGAAAAGCGCGGGGTTCCCGGTGATTGCGATGCTCCGCCTTGCGGATAATACGCATATCCAGACGACAAGGTTAGGGTTTTTGGATGGACGCATGGAAATGGCGTCGCGGGCGGGCAATCTGTATGTTTTATGCCACGCGCCGGGGATCATGACCCCGCGACTCTGGCAGCGCCGCGCCGCTGATCGAGGGAGGGGGATTGTGACGAGGCGGGGCGGCTCCCGGCATGGCGGGGCGGGAGGGTTGTCCGTTCTCCAAACCGGCGAAGCCGCAAACCGACTGTCCTCCATCCTCCGTCCCCTGGACCACGGTATAATATCGGCATTTCCACCCCGCCCGCGAGCCTCGCCATGCTCCGCAAGAAACTGCCTATCGGCATCCAGACCTTCGCCAAAATCCGGGAGGCGGATTACTACTATGTCGATAAAACCCCCTTTGCCCTGGAATTGATCGAAGAAGGCACCGCCTACTTCC
>JAIRMC010000008.1 GCA_031258965.1 Azoarcus sp.
CGACGCATGAAATCTATCCGAACGGGATTTCCACCTCGCTGCCATACGATGTGCAGCGCGATTTCGTCCATTCCATCGCGGGGTTGGAAAACGCGCACATCCTGCGGCCCGGCTACGCCATCGAATACGACTACTTCGACCCGCGCCACCTGCGCTCCTCGCTGGAAACGCGCGAGATTGGCGGACTTTTCTTCGCCGGGCAGATCAACGGCACCACCGGCTATGAAGAAGCGGCGGCACAGGGCCTGCTCGCGGGCCTGAACGCCGCGCTGCAAACGCAAGGCCGCGAGCCATGGTGTCCGCGCCGCGACGAAGCCTATCTTGGCGTGATGGTCGATGACCTCATCACGCGCGGCGTCTCCGAACCCTACCGTATGTTCACCTCGCGCGCCGAATACCGCCTGCAACTGCGCGAAGACAACGCCGACCTGCGGCTCACCGGGATCGGGCGCGAACTTGGCCTTATCGACGACGTGCGCTGGTCGGCCTTCCGCGCCAAACGCGAAGCCATCGAACGCGGCGCGGCCAGCCTGAAAGCCGCCTGGGCGCGCCCCGACGCCATCTCCCTCGCCGGCCAGGAACGAGCGTTCGGCAAGGCGCTGGAGCGCGAGACGCGCTACTTCGACCTTCTGCGACGACCGGACGTCAACTGGGCGGCGCTGATGTCCCTGCCCGGCGCGCCCGCCATCGGCGCGGACGACGAGCGCGTCATCGAACAAATCGAAATCGCCGCCAAATACCAGGGCTACATCGACCGCCAGCGCGACGAAATCGCCCGGCAGGCGCACGCGGGCGACTGGCGGCTGCCGGACGACATCGACTATGCCGACGTGCACGGCCTCTCCAGCGAAGTCCGGCAAAAACTCGACGCCGCCCGCCCCGAAACCATCGCCCAAGCGGGCCGCGTGCAAGGCGTCACCCCTGCGGCCATCTCGCTTCTGCTCGTCTGGCTCAAGCGCCACGCGGCAGCGCGCCCATGAGCGGCGCGCTCGCCCCCTACGCCCGGCAGCTCGCGGACGGTCTCGCCGCGCTCGGCCTGGACGCCGCGCCGGAACTCGTCGCGCGCCTGCTGGCCTTCGGCGAACTATTGCTGAAATGGAACCGGGTCTACAACCTCACCGCCATCCGCGACCCGAAAGAAACCGTCACCCATCATCTGCTGGATTCGCTCGCCGTGCTGCCTTGGCTGGGCAGTCCTCGCGCGCTGGCGGACATCGGCGCGGGCGCGGGCCTGCCGGGAATCGTCCTCGCGCTCGCTTGCCCGGACATGGCGGTGTATTCCGTCGAAAGTGTTGGCAAAAAAGCGGGCTTCCAGCAACAGGCAAAAATCGAACTGGAATTGCGCAACCTCACCATCCTCCAGCGGCGCGCCGAAACGATCCGCCCGGAAGAACTCCCCGACGGCGGCGCACAGGCCGTCATCTCGCGCGCCTTTTCCAGCCTTGCCGATTTCGTGCGCCTGGCCGGGCATCTGGCCCGCGAGGGCGGCGCGTTACATGCAATGAAAGGCGTGTACCCGGGAGCCGAGATCGCCGCCCTTCCCGCTGGATGGGGCATCGAGGATGCCCGTCCGCTCACCGTCCCTGGCTTGACCGCCGAACGGCATTTGCTGCGCATCCGGCGGGTTTGAAACTGCGCAAGGATGTTCCGGCCTATGCGGAAAACGCCTCGAACGCCGCCATGGCCTCGGTTGCCCACACGTATCAGACAGGATCAGGCTTTGCGACGACGCTTCGCTGTGCTCCCCAGGACGCCAAGCCCAATCAACAACATGGCATAGGCCTCCGGTTCGGGGACGGAAGTGGTGAATGTGGGAGGAAGAACTGCGCCGTTACGCACCTCGAACAGGATGCTTTGCCCCGCCAGCGCATACTCGCCGCCATCAAGGAAAGCGCCATTGATGGCCGAGCCGGGTAGCTCTAGAAAGCTCCCCTCATCGCCCGTACCGTTCGAATAGCCGGCCCGCGCGGAAGATCCACCCAGGCCGGAACCGGAGCCGCCGCTCGCTGTGCCGGTTTCCCATTGAATGGTGTCGTAGTTGAAGATGATATCGAAATCGCCATTGTCGCGGTCAACGAGAATGAGCTGGAAGCTATTGCGTGCCGTATGGTTGAGGCTGCTTTGATAATAATCGGTGTCCACCCAGTTCACGCCAAAAGCCGCCTGCCCGTCATATGTACCGGTACCGTAAGTTACCGGGCTGCCCGCAGAGCTGGTATCAACATCCGCAAAAAACGGCGCGATAATCACCTGCGACGTCGATGTCAGATTGTATGGCGTATAGGTTATCAACCGATAATCGAAGGTCACGTTACCATTGTTATTGACATACAGCTGGGTATATTCCTTCCCGAAGAAATTGCTGGTAAAGCCAATATCCACGAGACCGGTAGACGAATCGTCGTTTGGCGCAAGCGTATTCGAGTCAAAACCCGACACGACAGGCCCCGCGAATGCGCCAGCCGAAGAAAGAATCCCGGCGGCAAACAAGGTAATGAGTTTGAGATTCCTCATGAAACTACTTCTCCTGATAATGCGGTATCGAACCGCTCAATAAACCCCTCGGCAAAACCGGCGGTTGTGCCGAGGAACAAATCACTGGCTGGAAATTTGCTTCAACGAATCCCCGGCCTGCCATACCCTCGCTCTCCTTGTCGGGCGGGGTGTGCCGGGTTTTCCGTGCCGTCCCCCCTCTTTTTTTCTCCAGGTCATGGCGTTTTTATTCGTTCGCAAAAAAATCCCGTGCGGCTCTGCGCCTGCCGGGAATCCAGGCCAGGCCGACCCAAGAAACGTGCCATGTTTTCGTCTGTTTCGCATAAAGTACTACATAAAAACCACAATTCGTGAAATTTTTCACAAGTTTACGTGCTTTCCCAGTGACAGGCAAGGTTTTCCCAGTAGATTTTTGTCTATAGAAATTCTCACTGACCGCCGTTGCGAGACTTGACCGCATTGCGCTTCAAACCCAAAGAAGACGCCCCAGCCCGTCCGCTACCCACATCCGAAGGCTCGCGGACGGCCTGCGCATCCGGCGATGCGTAACGCCGCGTCGGGGCCGCCCCGCCCGCGCTTCAGCCTGCCTCACGGAAACTCATGGCGTCTCCCCTGTAAAAACAAGAGGCGCAAAACCCCACTCAGCGCCGCGCCGCTTCGACGCCGCGGCGAGCCAAGGCATCTGCCCTTTCGTTCCCGGCATGTCCCGCATGTCCCTTGACCCAGAGCCATTCGATTTCGTGGCGCGCGGCGATTTCGTCGAGCGCGCGCCAAAGGTCGACGTTCTTCACCGGCGTCTTGCCCGCCGTCATCCAGCCGCGCGCCTTCCAGCCGTGAATCCATTCCGAGATGCCTTTCTGCACATATTGGCTGTCGGTGTGCACCCTCACCACGGCTTCGCGCTTGAGTTGTTCAAGGGCGCGAATCACCGCGAGGAGTTCCATGCGATTGTTGGTGGTTTGCGGCTCTCCTCCCCAGATTTCCTTTTCGTGCGCGCCGCTTTTCAGGATCGCGCCCCAGCCGCCCGGGCCGGGATTGCCGCTGCATGCACCGTCGGTGTAGATGTCTACGGTTTTCATTTTTCTCCGGCTCCCTTGCCAGTCTTGCCACTGCCGCAATCGCTCAGCCTGCGGACGACGGGCGACAGGTTTTCGGCGCGGGCGCGCTTTTCCCGCCAGCTCGGCTGGATCAGGCGCGCGCCCGCCACGCGCTTGATGCCGTGCATGATCCAGGCCGCGCCGCATACCGGCCAGCAGCGGCGGCCAATGCGGTCGAGCCATTTCCAGCGCGCCAGCCATTCCGGGCGGTTTACCGCTGGCGCATAACAGCCGAACTGGCTGGATTGCATCTCGAAACCGAGCAGGAGCAGCCAGTCGCGCACTCTCGAGGCGGAAAAATATTGCCCGCGCCACGGCCATTGCCCGTGCGCATGTGCGCGGCGGCGGCAGCCCCACAGGCTGTACGGGTTGAAGCCGCAAATCACGACGCTGCCCTCGGGTACCAGCACGCGCTCGACTTCACGCAGCACATGGTGTGGAGAGGCGGAAAATTCGAGCACATGGGCGAGTACCACCAGATCAAGGCTGGCGTTGGCGAACGGCAGCGCGGTTTCCTCGGTTAGCACCCGCGCGGTTCGTGTGTGCGTACTGTTGTCAGGCCACGGCGCGCGCGCGGCGCAAATGTGCAGCGGCATACGGTTGGCTCGCAGCAAATCCATGTCGGCCAAGCCGATCTGGAGGGCGTTGTAGCCGAAAATATCGGCAAGCATGGCGTCGAGCCGCGCCTGCTCCCAAGCGGCGAAGTATCCGCCGAGCGGGGTTTGCAGCCACGCGCGGGGATCGGGCGGCGGGGTGGATTCAGCGTTCAAGGCAGCAGGCGTGACAAGCGTGACAGCCCGCATGATAGCGGGGATAGGGCATCATTGATGTTTTTCCCGTTCTTTCGCCTTTTTCCGCCATGCCCGCCTTCAACGTCACCCCGGTTCCTTTCGCCCGTGACAACTATCTCTGGCTGATCGACGACGGCCAGCATGCCGTGCTCGTCGACCCGGGCGAAGCCGCGCCCGCCCTCGCCGCGCTGGACAAGGCGGCGCTCGCGCCCGCCGCCATTCTGCTGACGCATCATCATGCCGACCATACCGGCGGCGTCGGGGAAATCGTCGCCCGGTATCCGTCGGTGCTGGTACATGGCCCGCGCAGGGATGACATTGCCTGCGTGGATCATCCCGTGGCGGATGGCGACCGCATCATCATTCCCGCGTTGGGTCTCGATTTGCGGGTGCTCGACGTGGCCGCCCACACGCGCGGGCACGTCGCTTACCTTGGCCATGGCATGCTGTTTTGCGGCGACGCCCTCTTCTCCGCGGGTTGCGGACGCATCTTCGAGGGCAGCCCGGGCGACCTCGCGCGCGCGCTTGGCCGCCTCGCCCGTCTCGACGGCAGCACAAAAGTGTATTGCGCCCATGAATACACGCTCGCCAATCTCGCCTTTTCCCGCGCCGCCGAACCGGAAAACGCCGCCCGCGACCGCTATGCCGCGCGTTGCGAAGCCTTGCGCGCACAGGGCAAGCCTACTTTGCCGAGCACGATTGCAACCGAATTGGCCATCAATCCTTTCTTGCGCATTGATGCGCAAGGCGTTATTGCCGCCGTCACCGCCCGCAACGGCACACGCCCGCCCGATGCGCTGGCATGCTTGGCTGCCTTACGGGCGTGGAAGGATATTTTCTGAGGTTGGCTCCGCCCCTTTGGGAGACGCTGAGAGCAATGTCCCGAACGATTCCCAGGTTGCGAACAAGGCGAGGCAATCCATGGGCCGCATGGCACACCACGGCGCCGCGCCCCTTGCAATGACGCTTGTTCAGCGTTTCTTGACTGGGGTTCTCTTCATTTTTTTGGGTATCCGGCGAGATCGAGCAGGCGATTCCAGCCAATCGGCTCGAATCCCGTAAGCGGCGTCGTGCCCACCGTCAGGATGGGGATTTCCGCCGCGTCGCCGAAACGCCTGTAAAAAGCCTTCAGATCAGCTTCCGTACTGATCTGGCGCTCGACGTAGGGCACTTTGCGTCCTTCCAGAAAACCGCGCGCGTCTTCGCACAATTGCTGGCAATTGGCAGAAGTAAAAAGCGAGACCGGGAAATCCCGAGCGGCTTTGCGGGTGGCGTAGGAGTGGGTCTGCGCGGGGGCCTGGCTGGCGAATTCGATGGCGTCGGCCTGCTTGTCCGGTGGCGGTTTATCCGAATAATGGAGATGGCCTTTATGGTCTTTCCAGCGGTAAATGGCCGAGGGTTCAGCTACCGCCGCCGGGGCGATGGCAATCAGCGCGGCGGCCAGGATGCTCATTCTTGTATTGTTGTTCGGCATGTGTCCCCCCCATTCCGTTGTGACGTAGAAGCGCATCGACCGACGGTTCGCGGCCACGGAAAGCCACGAAAGATTCCAGCGCGGGCCTGCTGCCTCCTGTAGCGAGTATTTCGCGCCAGAAACGTTCGCCGGTAGCACCGTCGAGCAGGCTGCCACGGCTTTCGCCCGGTTGTCCATCGACTGCTTCCTCGAATGCCGCGAAAGCATCGGCTGAAAGCACTTCGGCCCATTTGTAGCTGTAATAACCGGCGGCATAACCGCCCGCGAAGATGTGCGAAAAGCCGTGCGGGAAGCGATGCCACGCCGGCGGGAAAAGCACGGCGACTTCGCGCCGCACTTCGTCGAGAAGCGCCAATACGTCATTGATGGACGCATCCTTGGTTGTGCCGCCCGGCAGGTTGCCGTTGTGTAAAAGAAGATCGAAAAGGGAAAATTCGATCTGCCGTACCATCTGCATGCCGCCCTGGAAATTGCGCGCGGCAATCATTTTGTCGTAGAGCGCGCGGGGTAGCGGATCGCCCGTATCGACATGGGCGGTCATTGCCGCGAGCACGTCCCATTCCCAACAGAAGTTTTCCATGAACTGGCTTGGCAGTTCGACCGCGTCCCATTCCACCCCGTTGATGCCGGAGACGGCAAGTTCATCGACGCGGGTGAGCAGGTGATGCAGGCCATGACCTGCCTCGTGGAAAAGCGTGAGCACGTCGTCATGTGTGAACGTGGCGGGTTTGCCTGCGACGGGCGCGGGGAAGTTGCACACGAGGTAGGCCACCGGCGTTGTCAGCCTGCCGTCCGCGTCGCGCCAGCGGCTACGGGCCGAATCCATCCATGCGCCGCCGCGCTTGCTGTCGCGGGCGTGCAGATCGAGGTAGAACTGCCCGATCAGTTCGCCGTCCTTTTCGATGCGGAAAAACCGCGTGTCCTCGTCCCATCGCGGCGCTTCGCTGGGGGTGATGTCGACGCCGTAAAGCCTGCGGATGACGGTGAAAAGGCCGTCGAGTACGCGCGGCTCGGGGAAATACTGCTTCACTTCCTGATCGGAATACGCATAGCGCCGCTCGCGCAGTTTCTCGGACGCATAGGCGGCATCCCACGGTTCCAGCGATTCCAGCCCGAGTTCCTCACGGGCGAAAGCGGTGAGTTCGGACAGGTCGCGTTCGGCGAAGGGTTTGGCTTTCGCCGCCAACTCACGCAAAAAGGCGAGCGCCTGCGCGGGGGATTCCGCCATCTTAGGCACGAGCGAGACTTCCGCGTAAGTGCGGTAGCCGAGCATCGCCGCCTCTTCCGCGCGCAGCGCGAGGATGCGGCCAATCAGGGGGCCGTTGTCCAGGCTGCTGTCGGCGCTGAATTCCGACGCGCGGGTGGCGTGGGCGCGGTACATGCGCGCGCGCAGGGCGCGATCTTCGGCGTATTGCATTACCGGCAGCCAGGAAGGCATGTGCAGCGTGAACTTCCAGCCCGGACGGCCCGCCTTTTCCGCCGCCGCGCGCGCGGCTTCCCGCGCATCGCCGGGGATGCCGGCGAGGCCCGTTTCGCATTCCACCCATTCGGTGTGGGCATTGGTAGCGTCGAGCAGATTTTCGGAAAACTTTGCCGCCAGTTGCGAAAGTTCTTCCTGGATCGCCTTGAAACGCGGCTTCAGCGTTTCCGGCAATTCGGCCCCCGAAAGACGGAAATCCCGGATTTCGTTATCAATGATGCGGCGGCGCACCGGGTTCGAGGCCGCGTAGCCAGGGCTGGCCGAAAGCGCCTTGTATTTGCGGAACAGCGCTAGGTTCTGCCCCAGCTCGGCATAGAAGCCCGAAACCTCCGGCAGCATGGCGTTGTATGCTTCGCGCCAGGGTGGAATATCCTGCACGGCATGCAGATGGCCGACGATGCCCCAGGCGCGCCCAAGGCGTTCGCCCATCGCCGTCATCGGCTCGATGAACCCCCGCCAGTCTGGCGGGGCGGGATCGGCGCTCAGGCATTTGATCAAATCGCCATATTCGGCGAGCAGGGAGCGGATCGCGGGCGCGACATGCTCGGGGCGAATGTCGGAAAAACGGGGCAGGCCGGAAAAATCGAGCAGGGGATTCGTATCGGCGTTGGCGGTGGCGGTCATGGGCGGGATCCGGAAAGTTTTTCAGGGCTGGGCGTGCCCGGTAAGCCGGGAATAAGCTTCGCGGTATTTGTCGGCGGTGTGCGCGATGACTTCCGGCGGCAGCCTTGGCCCCGGCGCTTTTTTGTTCCAGTCGAGCGTTTCGAGATAATCGCGCACGTACTGCTTGTCGAACGAAGGCGGGCTGCTGCCCTCGCGGTACTCGGCGGCGGGCCAGAAACGGGAAGAATCCGGCGTGAGCGCTTCGTCAATCAGATGAAGAACGCCCGCGGCATCGACGCCGAACTCGAATTTGGTATCGGCGATGATGATCCCGCGTCCGGCGGCGTAATCAGCCGCTTCACGATAAAGCGCGATGGCCGCCTCGCGCGCCTGCCCGGCCAGCGTCGCGCCATGGGGGCCGATAACCGCTTCGCAACGAGCGCATGCCTGCGCGAAGGAGATGTTTTCGTCGTGCTCCCCGGCCTCGGCCTTGCTGGCCGGGGTAAAGATCGGCTCGGGCAATTTCGCCGCCTGCTTCAGCCCCGGCGGCAGGGCGATGCCGCAGATTACGCCGCTGGCCTGGTAATCCTTCCAACCGGAACCGATCACGTATCCGCGCACCACGGCTTCTATCGGCAAGGGCTTGAGCCGCTTGACCACTAGGGCGCGGCCATGGACCTGCTCACGCTCATCGGGCGTGACGACGCTCTCGGGCGCGATGCCCGTCAGCTGATTGGCGATGATGTGCCCGAGACGGGCAAACCAGAAATTGGCCGTTGCGGTGAGCACCCGCCCCTTGTCCGGGATGGGATCAGGGAGGATGACATCAAACGCTGAAAGCCGGTCGCTGGCGATGATCAGCAGCTTGTCGTCATCGACCGCATAGATGTCGCGGACTTTGCCGCGCCCAAGAAGCGGCAGGCTTTTGAGGGAAGATTCAAACAATGGCGCGCTCACGGCGTTCTCCGAGGGTTCAGACAGGCCGGGCATTATAAGACGCGGCACGGGACTGCTTTTCGGTCAATGATGATTGATTTTGGAGGAGGCATTGAATCAATCTGTTGGACGCGCGGTTTACCGCCGTAATGGCCGGGCGCTCAATACGCATTCGTGTCGGCAAACAGGGAGCGGCGACGCCGCTTTCACGAATGCCTGCGCAATGGCGCACGGCGCGGCAGGTGTTAGAATCCGGCGCGTTTCCCATGCCTTGCAGACCCACGCCATCATGCTCAATGATCGACTCCGCATCGAAATCTGGCGCAACGTGACTGTGGCGCTCGCCGAAGATGTCGGCGGCGGCGACATCACGGCCCAGCTCGTTCCCGCCCAGGCTCATGCCAAAGCCATAATCACGACTCGAGAGGCCGCAGTCGTTTGCGGCGCCGCCTGGTTCGATGCGGCTTTTGCCGCGCTGTCGCCGGACGCGGTGGTGAACTGGCGCGTGCGGGATGGCGATGTTGTCTCGCCGGGGCAGACCTTGTGCGAGGTTTCCGCCCCGGCCCGCGCGCTACTGACCACCGAACGCACCGCACTCAACTTTCTGCAACTGTTGTCGGCTACCGCCACCGTCACGCGCCGTTATGTGGATGCCATTGCAGGCGCCCGTGCGAGAATCGTCGATACCCGCAAGACCCTGCCGGGCTTGCGGCTGGCGCAGAAGTATGCGGTCGCCGTCGGGGGCGGACTCAATCACCGCAACGGCCTTTATGATGGAATTCTCATCAAGGAAAACCATATCATCGCCGCGGGCGGCGTCGACAAGGCAATCAAGGCGGCGCAAGCATTGCGGGCGCATGATGTATTCATCGAAATCGAGGTCGAAAACATCAGTGAGTTGCGGGCGGCGCTCGAAGGCGGGGCAAGCATGATCCTGCTCGACAACATGCGTCTCGATGATATGCGCGAAGCCGTGCGCATCGCCGATGGGCGCGCCACGCTTGAGGCATCGGGCGGGATCACGCTGGAAAACGTGCGCGCTGTCGCGGAAACGGGCGTCGACCGTATTTCCATCGGCAGTCTGACCAAGGATGTAAAGGCGCTCGACCTGTCGCTGAGGCTCACCGGCGGCGGCCATACGCCGTCCCTGGCCGCCGGATAACGCGGCCGGTCATGGCGTTTTCCCGGCGGCGGCCCATTCGGCGTATTCCGAACGGTTGAGACGGTAGCGCGCGATACGACCCTCGTCGAGATACTTCATAGCCTCCGCAAGAAGGCGCATGAAAGCTTCCCGATCCTGCTCGGGGATGGCGCTGGCCGCGCGGCGGATATTAGATTCCGTGGCCGCCAGTTTTCCCCTGACCAACATTTGCACCGCCGTGACGAGTTCCTGCTGATAGCGGATTTTCAGCGGATCAGGTGCGGGTGGCGTCGTGGCGGCGGGTAGATAGTTCTGGCACGAACGCTCGTAGGCCCACACGAAAACATCGCGCAGCAACTCGATCCGCTTGAATTCGTAGACGCCCAGCGTGCCTTCCGTATAGGCAATTCCAGGCACATCCAGGAACGACATCGGGCACAGGTTGTGTTTTATCAATGAAATATTAGCCCCGAGACGGGAAACCCGTTTGTTGACGTTCACAAACGGTTGCAGGTAAGGAATATGCACCATGAGAAAAAACGCCTGCTCGAAGGGATCGGTGATCGCTCCCGCCTTTTCGAGAAGCAGCGTGAAATTCTCCTCGATGAATTGCGGCATTGCCGAAGGATGGAAGGCTGTGCCGAGGATTTTCAGCGGTTGCCGCCGCAGATGGCCGGAAACGCCATCATCGGGCAGCAAATTCTGCGACAGCACCGCGTGCAGGTTCCGGAAAGTGAAGATGTCGAAGCCGGTTTCGTCCGCGTTTTCGAGCAATATCTCGATGGCGGCCTTGTGATTGAGGATCATCTGGGCTTCCAGGACATCCTTGCCCGTGACGAGTTTGCCGGATTCGATCAGGTTTTTGGCCTCGTGGCGGGTGTAGGTGTTGCCTTCCAGCCGGGAAGATGCCCAGGGCAAATCCAGCGAGAGCCGTCCGATAATGCTTTTCGCGTATGTTCCGGCGGCTTGGCCCGCAGCGGAGGTGTAGCCGATTTCGTGCAGTTGCAGGCGGATCGGGTCGGGGAGATATTGGCTGATGCCGGGTTCGTAGCGTTCCAGGAATTCCCGGTCGTAACCGGCTGGGCAGCGTTGCGCCAACGGTTGCCGTATCCGCGCGCGGATGTCGGCCCCGGCGCTCGAAACCGGCACATAAGCCTCGTAACCGGCGCCAGGCTCGGCCATGTGTCGCGCGGACTCCGGCGCGGGCGAAACCCGGATGCGGGGCTTATAGACGCGGGCCACGCTTTGGCCCTCGCCGATGATCCGGCCGCTTTTCACCAGATGCGCCAGCCTGCGCTGCAAGGTGCGGCGATTGATGCCGCCCAGCGCCTCATGCAGTCCGGAGATGCCGACGCCTTCGGGATGCTCCGCCACTACGGCCGCGATGGCCTCTAATTCACGCGCGCTTGTCGCCTGATTCATGGTTTCTCCACGCCATTGAACGTCAAAAGAACGACAATGTTATCGCAAAGTGCCGCGCAAATGTCGCCCAATGTGTCGCAATACGCGAATAAGGCCGCAGGCAACTCATGAATGAATGGAAAATCAGGCGCTTGCCATGGTGTACGAGAGCGAAACGCCGAAAAGATGCGACAGGCACTATTTTTCGGTAGCGCCCCTGCCTCCCCCTACACCGCCAGCGCCTCCTGCACGCCGTCCGCGTCCATGTTTTTCCCCTCGCCGCGCAAGATGATTTCGCCGCGCTCCATGACAAGATAGTAGTCCGAGAGGGCGCGGGCGAAATCGTAATACTGCTCGACCAGCAATATCGCCATGTCGCCGCTGGCGGCAAGGGCGCGGATAGCGCGTTCGATATCCTTGATGATCGAGGGCTGGATGCCTTCGGTGGGTTCATCGAGAATCAACAGCCGGGGGCCGAAGGCGAGCGCGCGGCCAATGGCAAGCTGCTGTTGCTGGCCGCCGGACAGATCGCCGCCTCGCCGCCCCATCATTTGCCCGAGGACGGGAAACATCCCGAAAACACGCGGCGGAATGGGCGTGCCGCGCGGGCGGACGGCCAGGCCCATGAGAAGGTTTTCTTCGACGGTGAGACGCGGAAAAATTTCCCGCCCCTGCGGCACGTAACCCATGCCCGCGCGCACCCGTTCGTGGGAGGGCGCGCGGGTAATATCCCCGCCGCCGAAGCGGATATTGCCGCTTTTCGCTGGAACAAGCCCCATCAGGGTCTTGAGGAGCGTGGTTTTGCCGACGCCATTGCGCCCAAGCACGGTGGTGACTTTGCCAAGCGGGGCCTCCAGGGCGATGCCGCGCAGGATGTGGCTGCCGCCGTAGTATTGATTGAGATTATCGACTTTCAGCATGGTTTCTCCACTCGATCCACGCCCTGTGCGAGTCCGGATTACATCTTCGTCATCGCGGGCATCCCCTCCTCGTCATTGCGGGCGCGGCGAGCAAGTCAGTCGGCGGCATGGATTACCGCTGCGCTGCGCGCCTCGCAATGACGGTCCGAAGCCATGACTCCGATCCTCGATGTCAGAACAGGTAATACCTTTGCGACAGCGGCAAGCTCTGGGCGGGTTCGCAGACAACTTTCTGTCCGTCGATGCTGACTTCGTAGGTGTCCGGATCGACGTCGACGCGCGGCGTTTTTTCGTTGAGGATCATGTCCTTCTTGCCGATGGCGCGGCAATGCTGGACGGGCAGGACACGTTTTTCCAGCCCCAGTTTTCCTGCGATCCCGTTTTCGTAGGCCGCCTGGGAAACGAAGCTGATGGCGGTACGCGCGCGCGCCTTGCCATGGGCGCCCCACATATGCCGCATGATGACGGGCTGCGGCGTGGGGATGGAGGCATTGGCGTCGCCCATCTTGGCCGCCACGATGAAGCCGCTCTTGAGAATCACGTCGGGCTTGACGCCGAAGAGCGCGGGTTTCCAGATGACGAGATCGGCGATTTTTCCTGCTTCGATGGAGCCGAGATAGTCCGAGATGCCGTGCGTAATCGCCGGGTTGATGGTGTATTTGGCAACGTATCGACGAGCGCGGAAATTGTCGTTGTCCTGCCCGGCGGCTTCCGGCAGCTGCCCCCGCTGTTTTTTCATCTTGTCCGCCGCCTGCCAGGCGCGGGTGATGACTTCCGCCGGACGGCCCATGGCTTGCGAGTCGGAGTTGAGAATCGAGATCGCGCCCATGTCGTGCAATACATCTTCCGCCGCGAGGGTGCCGTAGCGGATTCTCGACCGGGCGAAGGCCACGTCTTCCGGCAGCCGGGGATCGAGGTGGTGGCAGACCATGATCATGTCCAGGTGCTCGTCGATGGTGTTCTTGGCGAAGGGCATGGTCGGGCTGGTGGAAGAAGGCATGACGTTGGCTAGACTCACAGCCCGGATAATGTCAGGAGCGTGGCCGCCGCCCGCGCCCTCGGTATGATAGGTGTGGATGCTCCTGCCCGCAATCGCCGCGCGGGTCGACTCGAAATAACCGGCCTCGTTCAGCGTATCGGTGTGGATGGTGATTTGCACGTCGTACTCATCCGCCACCT
The DNA here is from genome assembly GCA_031258965.1 of Azoarcus sp. GTDB lineage: Bacteria > Pseudomonadota > Gammaproteobacteria > Burkholderiales > Rhodocyclaceae > WRNU01. The sequence goes on from JAIRMC010000008.1 coordinate 13,516, forward strand.
CCAGGCTGGTATTGATCGCCGAAGGCGTGGAACCCCAGTCCTCGTGGAGCTTGAGGCCGATGGCCCCGGCCAGTATTTGTTCCGCGAGCGGCGCCTTGCTGGAGCAATTGGCCTTGCCAAAGAAGCCGAAATTCATTGGAAATTCCTCGACGGCTTCGAGCATTTTGTGCAGGTTGAATTTGCCGGGCGTGCAAGTGGTGGCAAAAGTGCCGACCGCCGGGCCGTCGCCGCCGCCGATCATGGTGGTGACGCCGGAATAGAGCGAGGTTTCCACCTGCTGCGGGCAAATGTAGTGAACATGCGTGTCGATACCGCCCGCGGTGACAATCTTGCCTTCCGCCGCCAATACTTCCGTCCCTGCGCCAACAACCAGCGCGGGATACACACCGTCCATGATGTCGGGGTTGCCCGCCTTGCCGATGCCGACGATCTTGCCGTCCTTGACGCCGATGTCGGCCTTGACGATGCCCCAGTAATCCAGGATCAGCGCATTGGTAATCAGCAAATCCAGTGCGCCCGTCCCGCTCGTGACAGCGGCGTTCTGCCCCATGCCGTCGCGGATGGTCTTGCCGCCGCCGAATTTCATTTCATCGCCGTAAACCGTGTAATCCTTTTCCACTTCGATGAAAAGACAGGTATCGCCCAGGCGTACCCTGTCGCCCGTGGTCGGCCCGTACATGGAGACATATTCCCTGCCGCTGATACTCGTGCTCATTTTGTTTCTCCCTCGTCCAGGAAACCCTTCAGGCGCGCCTTCTGCAAAGCGGCTTCCACCGTCGTTTCGTTGATCTCGCCATCGTTCAGGTTATTCAGGCCCAGCACGCGCTTCTTGCCCGCGATTTCGACTAGGGCGACCGTTTTTGTCTCGTTCGGTTCGAAACGAACCGCCGTTCCGGAAGGAATGTCCAGCCGATAGCCATAAGCGGCGGCGCGGTCGAAAGAAAGAAAACGGTTGACCTCGAAAAAATGAAAATGCGAGCCGACCTGTATGGGCCGGTCGCCCTTGTTGGTCGCGGTAATGGCCTTCTGTTTCAGCCCTGCGTTCAGGGTAATGCGTTCGTTCCTGATCTGGATTTCTCCGGGAATCATCGTGCGCTCCTTTTTTCGGCGAATCGTTTCAACGGATCGGATGGTGGACGGTCACGAGTTTCGTGCCATCGTCGAAAGTGGCCTCGATCTGGACAGTGGGAATCATTTCGGCGATCCCTTCCATCACATCCTCCTTTTTTAGCAATTGCGTACCGGCTTCCATCAAATCCCGCACCGTCTTGCCTTCGCGCGCCAGCTCCAGCAACTCCGACGAAATGAAAGCGATGGATTCGACGTAATTTAATTTCAAGCCTCGGTTCCTGCGGGACTTCGCCAGTTCTCCGGCGGTGTGCAGCATCAGCTTCTCGATTTCCCTTGGCGTCAGATGCATCGTGATCTTCTCCTTGTGCAATGAACGTGAACGAAATGGCCGTCAACGGCCCAAATAAACCTCGATGACACGCGGGTCGGCCTGTACGGAAGCCAGATCGCCCTCGGCCAGCACTTCGCCATCGCAAAGCACCGTCACCTTGCCGCCCAGCGCCTCGACGAAGCGCATGTCGTGCTCGACCACCACCAGCGAATGCTCCCCGGCCAGGCTGACGAACAGTTCAGCGGTGCGCTCGGTTTCCTCGTCGGTCATGCCCGCCACGGGTTCATCGAGCAGCAGCAGGCGCGGCTCCTGCATGAGCAGCATGCCGATCTCCAGCCACTGCTTCTGCCCGTGCGACAGCAGCCCGGCGTCGCGGTCGGCGTCGCGGTCGAGCCGTATCCGTTCGAGCGTTTCGGCGATGCGGTCGCGTTCCTCGTTCCGCAGTCGCGCGAACAGCGCGCGCCGTACCCGTTTGTCGGCCTTCATCGCCAGTTCGAGATTCTCGAATACGGTATGACGCTCGAACACCGTCGGCTTCTGGAACTTGCGCCCGATCCCCGCATGGGCGATTTGCGGTTCGGTCATGCGGGTCAAATCCATCGTCTGCCCGAAAAACGCCGTGCCTGCGTCGGGGCGCGTCTTGCCAGTGATGACATCCATCATCGTCGTCTTGCCCGCCCCGTTGGGGCCGATGATGCAGCGCAACTCGCCCGCGTCGATAGTCAATGACAAATCGTTCAACGCTTTGAAGCCGTCGAAACTCACAGTAATCCCGTCGAGATACAGAATCACCTTGTGGCTGAGATCGACCTCCCCGCCCGCCACATGCCCGGTGGTAGCCTCGCTTTCCCACAAACCGCCGGGATCATCATCCGGCGCGCGACCGGCGCGGCCTGCCGCCACGCTGACGCCGCCTTCTTCGAACCGCATGAAAGCCTCCCGGACGATGCGGGCTGACGCCCGCCATGCGCTCAATGTAGGCAGCCCGCCGCGTGGGGGGAATACGCAAGATGGCGTAGGGGATCAAAAGCCACGGACCGGGTGAAGTCAATCGTCATCATCAGCGAGGCGCGGCAATCCACAGGCAGTATGGTTTGCCGCGAGGCGGTACAATGCGACGGTTTCCCTTTAGTGAAGTGAAGCGAGCCGATGAGAACGACCCCCCTCGATTTTGAGCAGCCCATTGCCGATCTGGAAGAGAAGATCGAGCGGCTGCGTTATGAGCAGGCCGACCCTGCCGTGGATATTTCGGAAGGCATCGCCCGCCTCGAAAAAAAGATGCAGGAGCTTACGCGCGACATTTACGGCAAGCTCACGCCGTGGCAGATCGCCCAGGTTGCGCGCCATCCGCAGCGCCCCTATACGCTGGATTACGTGCAGCACATCTTCACTGATTTTACCGAGCTGCACGGCGACCGCGCCTATGCCGACGATGCTGCCATCGTCGGCGGGCTGGCCCGTTTCGATAATCGTAGCTGCGTGATTATCGGGCAGCAGAAAGGGCGCGATACCAAGGAGAAAATCGCGCGCAATTTCGGCATGCCGCGCCCGGAGGGTTATCGCAAGGCTTTACGGCTGATGAAGCTGGCCGAAAAGTTCCAGCTTCCGGTGTTTACGTTCATCGACACGCCAGGGGCTTATCCGGGGATCGGGGCAGAGGAGCGCGGGCAGTCCGAGGCGATCGGGCACAATCTTTACGCGATGGCCGAGTTGCGCACCCCCCTGGTCTGCACGGTGATCGGCGAGGGCGGCTCGGGCGGGGCGTTGGCCATTGCGGCGGGTGATCAGGTCATCATGTTGCAATACGCCACGTATTCGGTGATTTCGCCCGAGGGCTGCGCGTCCATTTTGTGGAAGAGCGCGGAAAAAGCGGCGTTGGCCGCCGAGGCAATGGGGATTACCGCTTCGCGCCTGAAGTCGCTCGGTCTTGTCGACAAGGTGGTCAATGAGCCGCTTGGCGGCGCTCATCGCAATCATCGCGCCATGGCGCAAAGCCTCAAGCGCGCCCTGGCCGACGGCCTGCGCCAGTTGGATAATCTGTCGCCCGATGATCTCGTTGCCCGGCGCATGGAGAAGCTGATGAGCTATGGCCGTTTCAAGGAGCTTGCCGCCTGAGCGCCATGTCTGCGGCGGGTGTGGTGCACGATGCCGTTGCCACGGCGCTGGCTGGGGCGGGGGTGGGCGAGGGGCGTCGGTTGTGTTGCGCGCTCTCGGGCGGGGTGGATTCCGTGGCGTTGCTCGATGCGCTCGATGTTTTGCGGGAGCGTTTCGGTTTTGCGCTGGAGGCGGCGCATGTGCATCACGGGCTCAGCCCGCTGGCCGGTGAGTGGCAGGCGTTCTGTGCCGGGCTGTGCGCCGCGCGCGGGATTTTCCTGCATGTGTTCCGGGTGGACGTCGAGCGCGATCACGCGGATGGTCTCGAAGCCGCCGCGCGCGCCGCGCGCCATATGGCGCTGGCGCAGGTCGCGTGCGATTGGCTGGTGTTGGGCCATCACCGCGACGATCAGGCCGAAACCGTGCTTTTCCGGCTGTTGCGCGGCGCGGGCGTACGTGGCGCGGCGGCAATGGCCGTGTGTGAGCCGCCGGGGCCGGGCCGGGCTGGGCGGCTGCGCCCGATGCTGGCGCTTGGCCGGGAGGCGATTCTGGCGTGCGCGCGTGCGCGCGGCCTTGCCTGGGTCGAGGACGCCAGTAATGTCGATACGGATTTCGCCCGCAATGATTTGCGTCATCGCATCCTGCCCGTGATCGAGACGAGATTTCCCGCGGCGCGCGTGACGCTCGCCCGCGCCGCGTCGCATTTTCGCGCGGCGTCTGAATTGCTCGACGAGCTTGCCGACACCGATGCTGGTGCTTGCGGCGCTGAGGGTGGCGCTCTCGGGCGAGAGGCGTTGCTTGCGCTGAGTTCGGCGCGTTTCGCCAATTTGTTGCGCCGGGAGCTGCGGCGTTTGGGCGCTTCGCCGCCATCGGCGGCGCGGTTGGCCGAGGCGATGCGCCAGTTGCGGGTCGTGTCGGGGCCTTTGTGCTTTCCGCTCGGGGCATTCGCCTGTTACAGCTACCGGGGCCGGGTCTGGCTGGCGCGGGCGCGGGTGGCTGAGCCGCAAGCGTTTGCGTGGCAAGCGGCGGTGGGGGAGATCGCGTGGGCGGGAGGGGTGTTGCGCTGCCGCGCCGCGACCGGGGAAGGCGTGCATGCGGCGCTTGCGCGGGCAGGCGCCTGCCGCCTGATGCCGTATCCGGCGGGAGCGGTATTGCATCTGGCGAACCGGCCCGTGAAAGGTTTCAGGAAGTTGTGCCAGGAGGCCGGTATTCCAGTCTGGCTGCGCGGGCATTTGCCGGTGTTGGAAGTCGACGGGCGCATAGCTTGGGCTGGCGGCCTGGGTGTGACGGCAGGGTTCGCCTGCGCGCCGGGGGAGGCGGGCTGGTTGTTGGCATGGCTGCCAGGGATCAGCCCTTCAGCGTTTTCAGCAACTGCGCCAGTTCCACGGCGGAGCGGACTTTCATCTTATTGAAGATGTGCGAGCGGTGAGCCTCGACGGTGCGCATCGAGATCGCCAGTTGGTTGGCGATGACTTTGTTGTAATGGCCTTCGAGGATGAGATCCATGACTTCGCGCTCGCGCTGGGTCAGCGTCGATAGCCGTTCCTCGGCGGCGCCGCGGTCGGCGATGATGCGCCGCTGTTCGTCGTCGAACGCGAAGGCGTCCAGCACGCGGTCGGCAAGTTCGTTGTGGTTGAACGGTTTTTCGACGAAATCGAACGCGCCTTTCTTGAGCGCCTCGACCGCCATGGAGATGTTGCCGTTGCCGGTAATGAAGATGACCGGCAGGGGACAATGGTTCGAGAGCAGGATGTCGAAACAGGCAAGTCCGCCCATGCCGTTCAGGCGGATGTCGAGGACGATGCAGCCGCGCCATTCAGGCTGCCAGCTCGACAGGAAATCCTCGGCGTTCGACCAGCATTGGCATTCGATGCCGCGCGTGCGGAATTGCCACAAGATGGCATCGCATATGTCGACATCGTCATCAACGATATGAGCTAATTTGTTTGTCATCATAATTCTTCATTGAAAGTAATTGTGCTCAAGGTCAGCGTGAAGATGGCGCCGCCGGACGGGTTCGACTCGAAGGCCAGCGTGCCGTGATGCAGTTCGGTGATGGTGCGGCATATGCTGAGGCCCATCCCCATGCCTTTGCCTTTGGTGGTGAAAAAGGGATCGAACAGGTGCGAGGCGATTTCCGGCGCGATACCGCTTCCCTGATCCGCCACGCTCAGGGAAATGCCGTGTTCTTGTGTGCGGGTGGCGAGGGTGAGGATCCGTTTGTCCGGCGGGACGCTGTTCATGGCGTCGATGCCGTTACCCATTAGGTTGATGATGACCTGCTCGATCATCTGGGCGTCGATGACGACCCGCGGCAGGTCTTCCTGGAGGTCGCAGACGATGCGCACCTGCTGTCGGTGGGCATTGGTTTCGATCAGGGCGACGGCATCCCGGATGAGGGCGTTGAGATCGCTCAGGGTGAAGCTGGGGTCGGTGCGGCGCACGAAGGCATGCACGCGACCGACAATGGTTGCCGCGCGTTGGGTCTGGCGGGCGATTTTCTGCTGGACTTCCTTCAGTTCAACGACGTTGGAGTGACCGGCGTCAAGCTGGTTTATGCAGCCAGTGACGTAGCTGGAGATCGCGGCCAGCGGCTGGTTGAGTTCGTGGGCCATGGTCGAGGCCATTTCGCCCATGGTGACGAGCCGTGAGGTGGCTTGCAAGCGCTCGTATTGCAGGCGGCTTTGTTCTCGCACGCGGTTTTGCTCGGTGATGTCGATGACCGCGCCCAGCCAGCCGATGTGTTGACCGACGGTATCGATGAACGGGCTTTCGATGACAAGGGCGTCGAATGTCTCTCCGCTCTTGCGCTGCATGGATACTTCCAGGCCCTTGCTCGGGATGTCGCCGTTCATCGCGCGATTGAAGGTTTCCAGGTTGCGCTCGGCTTGCAGGGGATTCCAGTAGGGAATATCGGGAAAGCGCGTGCCGATCAGTTCTTCACTCCTGAAACCTGTCATGCGGCAAAAGGCGGGGCTGACGTAGGTGATGCGGCCTTCGTTGTCGCGGGCGCGCATACCGCCGGCGGTCGATGCTTCCAGCGCCTGGCGAAAAATACTGGCTTGCCGCAAGGCGGTTTCCATGCCCAGGTGGTCGGTGAGTTCCTGGCGCATTTGGGTGACACCCCAGATAATGGCCAAGCCGAGCGTGATAACGGCGCCGATCAGCAGCGCGGGGAACCATTCCGCGTCTTTTGGGGTGGAAATGGAGGACGCGAACCAGGTGGACATCAAAATCGTTATGCCTAGCAGCACCAGCAGGAGATAGGATCGCCATCCGGTCCAGCGGGTGTTTTCGATGCCGGGTACGGGGGGAGAAGATATGGGAGCGGGCATATATCTGGGCGGTAACGGCGGTCAGCAAGGCACAGGCGCGCAAGCAGGAATCGGGGCGTCTTGCATGTCTGCGCACTTCATGCGGTAATGGTAGTTCGCGCTGAAGAATATGCTGAGGTAAAACGACACTCTATTCTCTCGATATATGTTCAAGCGTTTGTTTCAGAGTGAAATATGCCTTCATCCGGCGCAAAATAAAAACGGTGATACGTTATTTTATTTGAACGCCCGCAAAATGTGAAATAATTTACACTGAATAAAGTGTGTAAACTTTCCGAAGTGACGCAAATGAATTGCCGATGGAGTTGTGACATTAATGGAATCAATGGATGAAACGCCTGGAGAATGGGTGCGTCTGTCCAAACTCATGGCCGGGCGCGGCCTGTGCTCCCGGCGCGAGGCGGACGACCTGATCAAACGCGGATGGGTGTTTGTCGATGGGGAGCGGGTTTCCGAATTGGGCGTCCGCGTACCGCCGCAAGCGCGGGTCACTTTGTCGCCGGAAGCGCGGAGGCTTCAGGGCGAAAGGGTTACCGTCGTGCTTCACAAGCCGCTGGGTTATGTTTCCGGCCAGCCGGAGCCGGGCTATCAGCCTGCCGCAAGCCTGATCCGCGCGGATACGCAGTTTGGCGCCGCCGGTACACGGCGCTTCCAGCCTGGCATGCTCAAGGGGCTTGCGCCAGCGGGGCGGCTGGACATCGACTCCACCGGCCTGCTGGTGTTGACGCAGGATGGCCGCATCGCCCGGCAACTGATCGGCGGTGACGGCGCGGTCGAGAAAGAATACCTCGTGCGGGTTGCGGGTCGCTTGGTGGAAAACGGCCTTGCCCTGCTCAGTCACGGTCTGGAACTCGATGGGCGGCAGTTGCGTCCGGCGCAGGTCGAGTGGATCAACCGCGACCAACTGCGCTTCGTACTCCGCGAGGGGCGCAAACGCCAGATACGGCGCATGTGCGAACAGGTGGGCCTGCGCGTGACAGGTCTCAAACGGATACGCATTGGCCGCGTGTGCCTGGGGGATTTATCGTCCGGGCAATGGCGCTTTCTGGGCGAAAACGAAAGTTTCGTCTGATGGGGCTGTGCGGGCAATGAACCCTTGTTCCGGGAGCTATATTGTCACGACAAATGGGACTGGTCGGTCGAATATCCGGTGATCCGCATCAGCTTCTCGGATGGCGTCATGGCAAGCCGGGCAGAGCTGTCTATACAACATCATGTTTACCTTGGTCTATCCTAATCGTGAAGTTCGCGGCGCGTTGACAGGCAATATCCTGAAGCATTGGGTCGGCAATCCGCAAAAGGCGGAACAGACCAGTTTCGCACTTTACGAAGCCCTGGAACGCAATGATTTCACGCAAATCCGGGAAATCTTCCTCTCCCTCTACGCTAGCATTCCAAACGATTGGTTCCGCAAGAACGGCATTGACCAGTTCGAGGGTCACTACGCCAGTGTGTTCTATGCTTCCTTTGCCGCACTGGGGTTGAAGGTCATTCCAGAAGACGTGAGTAATCAAGGGAGGCTGGATATAGCCGTCAAGTTTAATGGAGAGGTTTATCTTTTTAAATTCAAAGTAGTGAAGGATGCCGCAGAAGGCAAAGCGTTAGCGCGGATCAAGGCGGAACAATACGCCGACAAATATCGCTCGCTCGATCAACCTATCCATCTAATCGGGATCGGATTCAGCAAGAAAGCGCGTAATGTGATCGGATTCGAGACAGAAAGTATGCGCGATTGATTTGGCTTCTTCCTCCTTGCTTCATGCGTGGCGCCGCTCGCCCCTCAGGTGGGGACGGTTTCCGCAAACCGCTGGACGCGCGGCAGCACGGCGACCGCGGCGAAGGAATAAACGCCCCCAACACAACCCGCTCGGCATCGCTTGACACACTGCCTCTGTCGTGGTGACGCTGCCGTGTAAAACCATAGGTTCTGGCGGGGGAAATGCGATGGCCCTGGCTGCTCTGGTCTGATCTCTGATGCCTGATCCCGTCGCCTATAATCGCGGTCTTTCCCGTGCCGTCGCCGCGATGCCCCCTCCTTTCGCCTCCCTGTTGCCAACGCTTGCCGCGCTGGCTTTGCCGAAACCCGGCGCGCGGCTCGATTTGCCCGCGTTGGCGGGTTCCGCCGATGCGCTGGCGATTGCGGAGCTGGCCGCGCGCGGGCAAATGCTGACGGTCATCGCCGCGCGTCCATCCGAGGCGCAGCGGCTCCTGGAGGAAATCCGCTGGTTTGCGCCGCAACTGCGCGTACACCTGTTGCCCGACTGGGAAACGCTGCCTTACGACAGTTTCTCGCCCCATCAGGATCTGATCTCCGAACGGCTCTCCACGCTGTATGCCATCAGCCGGGGCGAGGCCGATGTCGCGCTGGTTCCGGCGAGCACCGCGCTTTACCGCATGGCGCCGCCTGCTTTCCTCGCCGCGTATACCTTTTTTCTCAAGCAGGGCGATACGCTGGATGTCGGCGCGCTGCGCGCGCAATTGACGGTGGCGGGTTATGCTTGTGTCACCCAAGTGGCGGGTCCGGGCGAATTCGCTGTGCGGGGCGGGCTGGTCGATCTTTATCCGATGGGGTCGCCCTTGCCGTTGCGTATCGACCTGTTCGACGAGTGCATCGAGAGTATCAAGGCTTTCGACCCGGATACCCAACGCACGGTGTATCCGGTGCGGGAAATCCGTCTGTTGCCCGCGCATGAATTCCCGCTCGACGAGGCCGGACGGGCGCGGTTTCGCGGGCGTTTCCGCGAGGTGTTCGAGGGCGATCCGAGCCGCGCGGCGATTTACAAGGATGTTTCCAACGGCATCACTCCGGCGGGGATCGAGTATTACTTGCCGCTCTTTTTCGAGCGGACCTCGACGCTGTTCGATTATCTGCCCCCGGCGGCGCCGGTGCTGCTGCATCACGATGTGGCGGAGGCGATTGCCGGGTTCTGGCGCGATACCCGTTCGCGCCATGAGCTGCTGCACGGCGATCGCGCCCGGCCGGTGCTCGCGCCCGAGGCGCTCTTTTTGCGCGATGAGGATTTTTTCGGCGCGTTGCGCGAGCGCCCCCGGGTGACGATTACCGAGACCGATGCGCAAGAGCGCGCGCCAGCCGCCTTGCCCTTGCCGCCGCTGGCCGTCGACCGTAAGGCGTCCGATCCGCCGTGGCGCTTCAAGGCGTTTCGCGCCGGGTTCGACGGGCGCGTGCTGTTGCTGGCCGATTCACCGGGGCGGCGCGAGACCATGGCGGAGTTTCTCGCCGGTTATGGCGAAAAGCCGCAAGCCTGTGCCGATTTCGCCGCCTTCGCCGATGCCGCCGGGCCGGATTTCGCGCTGGCCGCCGCACCGCTGGCCGCCGGTTTCGTCCTGCCGGAAACGAAGCTCGCCATCGTCACCGAAGCCGAGTTGTACGCCGCCGCCGCGCGCGGGCGCGGACGCCGCGACAGCCGCAAGGCGGCGACGATGGAAGGCTGGCTGCGCGATCTCTCCGAGTTGAAGATCGGCGATCCTGTTGTACATGCCGCGCATGGCATCGGGCGCTATCTTGGTCTCGTGCACATGGATCTGGGCGCGGGCGAGGCGGAATTCCTGCATCTCGAATACAACGCGGGCGACAAGCTCTACGTGCCGGTTTCCCAATTGCACGTCATTAGCCGTTACGCGGGAGCAGACCCTGAAGCGGTGGAGCTGCACCGGCTCGGCTCCGGGCAGTGGGAGAAGGCGCGCCGGAAGGCGGCGATGCAGGCGCGCGATACCGCCGCCGAATTGCTCGCTCTTTATGCGGCGCGCGCCGCGCGGCCCGGACACCGTTTCGATTTCAGCATGCACGATCTGGAGGCGTTCGCCGAGGGCTTCGGTTTCGAGACGACGCCCGACCAGCAGGCCGCCATCGACGCCGTGGCCGCCGATATGAAATCGGGACGCCCCATGGATCGCCTGGTCTGCGGCGATGTGGGTTTCGGCAAGACGGAGGTGGCCTTGCGGGCAGCGTTCATCGCGGTACAGGACGGTCGCCAGGTGGCGGTGCTGTGCCCGACGACGTTGCTTGCCGAGCAGCACAGCCAGACTTTCGCCGACCGCTATGCGGACTGGCCGGTGAAGATCGCCGAGCTGTCGCGCTTCAAATCGGCGAAGGAGCAGACCGAGGCGCTGGCGCAGCTGGCCGAGGGCAAGATCGACATCGTCATCGGCACCCATCGCCTGCTGCAAAAGGATGTGAAGTTCAAGCGCCTGGGGCTGGTGATCGTCGACGAGGAGCACCGTTTTGGCGTGCGCCAGAAGGAGACGCTGAAGCGGCTGAGAAGCGAGGCCGATATTCTCACGCTGACCGCGACGCCGATTCCGCGCACGTTGGGGATGGCGATAGAGGGCTTGCGCGAGTTTTCGGTGATCGCTACCGCGCCGCAGAAGCGGTTGGCGGTCAAGACTTTCGTGCAGAAGATGAACAAAGGGGTTGTGCGCGAAGCGGTGCTGCGCGAATTCAAGCGCGGCGGGCAGGTGTATTTCCTCCACAACGAGGTCGATACCATCGAGAACATGCGCGCCATGCTCGAGACGCTGTTGCCCGAGGCGCGGATTGTCGTCGGTCATGGGCAGTTGCCCGAACGCGAACTCGAACGGGTGATGCGCGATTTCACTCAACAGCGCGCCAACCTGCTGCTGTGCACGACCATCATCGAAACCGGCATCGACATTCCCACCGCCAACACTATCGTCATCAACCGCGCCGACCGTTTCGGCCTGGCGCAACTGCACCAGCTCCGGGGCCGCGTCGGGCGAAGCCACCACCAAGCTTATGCTTATCTGCTGACCGATGCCGAGGCCCGGCCTTCGCGGCAGGCGCAAAAACGGCTCGAGGCGATTGCGATGATGGATGAACTCGGCTCTGGTTTTTACCTCGCCATGCACGATCTTGAAATCCGCGGCGCGGGCGAGGTGCTGGGCGAGAACCAATCGGGCGAGATCGCCCAGGTCGGTTTTTCGCTCTACAGCGAAATGCTCAAGCGCGCCGTGCGCGACCTGCAAGCGGGCAAGGAACCCGACCTCTCCGGCCCGCTGGAGACGGTCTCCGAGATCAACCTTCACACCCCGGCGCTGTTGCCCACGGATTATTGTTCCGATGTGCAGGAACGTTTGACGCTTTACAAGCGGCTGGCGAACTGCGAGGGCGAGGATGAACTCATCGCCCTGCGCGAAGAACTGGTCGACCGCTTCGGCGAACTCCCCCCGCAGACGCAAACCCTGATCGAAACCCACCGCCTGCGCCTGCTGCTGCGCCCTTGGGACATCGTGAAGCTGGACGCTTCCGCCGAGCAGATCAGCATTCAGTTCGGCAAGAA
>JAIRMC010000089.1 GCA_031258965.1 Azoarcus sp.
AACTCCGGTTTGAAACCTCGCCCGTAAGAAAGACGCGAAGGTTGAGACCCCGGCCGCGGCCGGGGTTTCGACCGTAGCCATTCTCGAGGGGAGAGAAACCCCTTCCCAATGGAGTTAGACCGACAGCCCTGAAGGGCTGTCGCTAATTTTTGCTTGGTTGGGAAAATGATTTCGCTGCAAGCGACAGATGCCTGCGGCGCAAATGCCGATACCTCATTCCAAAGGGGCGATTTCTACCTTGACTTCAAGCCGAAAGACCGTCTGGATTGCCGCGGACAGGGCAATCGCATGAATACCCGTTTTTCCCCTATCCCGCATCAAGGGAGAGTATGGCCAAAGGCCGGGAGAAGGGGCGGCAGGCGACGGCGCGAGCTGAAAATACGGTGATGGCATTCATGCGATTGCCTGCGTGTTTGACGGTGTTGCGCAACTATGGTGTAATGTGCGCCTTTCGGGACGGGTGGTTAGCTCAGTTGGTACGAGCACTGCCTTCACACGGCAGGGGTCACTGGTTCGATCCCAGTACCGCCCACCATCATTAAATGCACTTAGCATTTGTGCGGCGCGTTCCCACATTGCCCGCCCCTGCGGTGTTTTTGCCCGCGCGGCGGCGCATTCGGCCATGATCTCCGGCTTCCCTAGTAGGTTAGCCAGCGCAGCGGCTTGGTCTTCGTTCGGTACTGATAGGCTAGTTCGCCAGTTTGATATTGCGGCGCGCATGACGCCTATTTCCCGTGCCATATCGCTATCATTTTTCACTAGATTGTGTCGTCACAAGACTTTGGCCCATAGGGCGGCGGAACACTAATCCCTATCCCCCAACAAAGCAGAACTGTGCCGGCACGCCCTAGGCTACGGCCCGGACGAAGTCATCAAACGCTTGCAAGGCAAAGCGCCGAGCGGCTGGGCGATGGCATCTACATTGTTCTGAACGACGACCCCCAAATGCGGCTTCGACGACTTCCTCAAGCTGAACGACACCTACAAGGCTCTGCTCGGACTGACATAGTTCCCATGCCTGACCGACACACCCGCGCCATACCCGCCGACGTCCCGGTCGCCGCGCGCTGTCCGGGACGCCCGAAAAGGAAGCGTTGGCGATACATCACATCAAGGGCGAACGGATCGTTTTTACGCCCGCGGTGAAGCTGAAAGAGAGCATCGCGAAGCTGAGTTACGAAACCGCGAAACAAGCAAATCGCATGGCATCAACGCCGATACCCGGGAAATGACACAAACGTCGTTTCGCCGCTTCGGCGCTTCGGCGCTGCCCGCTCGCCATGACGATTAGTCAGCGGTTCCCGCTCACGCCAGGCCAGGTCTTTTGACCGTGCGGTTGCGGGCGACGACAGCGTTTGCCACGTCGCGGCGCAAGGTTTCCACGCCGGGGAGATTGTTGACGGCATAAACCAGCAGGGGAATGCCTGCTTCCTTGAAAGCTTGGCGTTTTTGTGTACTGATGCCGCGCAGGTCTTTTTTGGCGCTCGCGGGGTCGTCTAGTTCGACAGCGGCGGTGGGCAGGATGGCGGTGTCACTTTTTTTACAGATCAGGAAGTCGACGGACTGGCGGGCGGTCTCGCTCTGGTTTTCCCAACCGCTTTCTCCTTTCAGGTAAAGGATGCGCGCAACGCTGACATGGCTGAATACGATCATTTTGGGAAATGCCGATGCCAACGTTTCATAAAGACGGATGGCTTCCGGGGAGAGCCAGGCGGGCCTGACCCGAAAAGTACCGGGAGAGTTTCCCAGGCCGCCAATCGTGGTTCCGGGCTTGCTCTGCTGTTTCCGGGCCGCCGCGAACCAGGCGGCTTCCCGCGCCCTGCGCTGGTCTTGCAGTTGTTTGCTCCTGACGAGCAGCAGGATAACGATCGCGCTGATTATGATGGTGAATACGATCATCATGTCGTGGGGTTCCTTTTTATTGGATGCCTGTTTTGGATGTGCCGCGCCGCGAGGAGGATGAGCCGGGCAGATGCATTATCGCCGATACGGTTTGTCGAGATGTTCACATAAGGCGCCGAATATCGTCGTGGCGTTGTGCCGAAAGCCACCGTCGAGCGTGTCGTCCATGCCGCGTAGCGCCAGATGCCAAGCGGCGTCGTCTTTTTCGGGGTATTCGCCATCCGTCCATTTTTTGTCCGCTTCGGCCAGACCCTTGGCTTCGTCGGCGTGGCGGGCGTACTCCCAGGCGGATTTGGGGAAGAAGCGCAACGGTCGGGTCAGTCCTTCGCGGTAGAGCTTCAGGAGTTCTTCGAGATGGGCGCGGGCATCGGCGGGCGTCAGCGGGCGCAGGGCGAAATCAGCGTCGCGTGTCAGGCTGCGGGTCTGGCACGTCATGCCAGGAGGTGGGGCGGCGCAGAGCGCGAGGTGGTCGAGCCAAGCGGAGAGGTAGTCGCGCGCACGGGCTTCGCCGTAGCGGTGGAGGATGTGCCCGTCAACGCGCAAGGCGCTGAAGGCGGCTTGCAGCGTCCAGATTTCGCCGTCGAGCGTGAAGTCGAGCTTGATGGCGTGCGCGGGCAGGCGGGGCTGCGCCCGGGTCGTGTTGATGCGGGCAGCAAATTCGCGCAGGGCGCTCAGTTCGCGGCGCAACGCGACTTCGCCCAGGCTGCCCGCCGGGTATTCGCCCCCGGCGCGGGCGAGGGCCAGGAGGGTGTCGTCGCTGGTTTCGTTGTCCGCGCTGGCGGTGTTTTCTTCGGCAAGGAGGATGGGCAGCAGGCGTTCGGCAAGGGCAGTGCGGGCCGGTTTGCCAGGAATGATGGGTTCGACATCGGGGAGTGTTTCGCCGTCGTCCCAGGGGAGATCGAGGCCAAGCCGTTCGCAGAGCAGGAAACGGCCAGGGTTGTTGAAGAAGCGTTTGAACTGGATGAGGTCGACGCGGCGCCAATCTTCGGTCGGCGGCGGAAGCGGAGCGGTGAAGAAGGGTGTTTCTTCTCTTTCCACGCCTGCCACGCTTTCGCTGCCGGTCGCCGCCACGGCGCGGGCCTGTTCCCGGCGGGCGAGGGCCTTGGCATATTCGCCACGGAAGTTTTCCAGTCGTTTGTCTTTTTTGTCCGCGACGAAGTCGTCGGGGGAAAAGGCTTGCAGCGGGTGCTGGACGGTCAGCCGCGCGTGCGCACTGGCAAACGAGGTTGTCTGTTCCGGGTTTTCGGCGCAAGCGGCGGCGAGCGTGTCGAGCAGTTCGTCGATCAGTACCGAGGGCGGCAGTTCGGCGTTGTCCCGGACGCTGCGGCCCACGCAGGATAGGTGCAGGACGTCGCGCGCCGCGAGCACGGTGTCGAGAAAGAGATTACGTTCGTCGATGTGGCGCTGGCGGTCGCCTTTTTGCGGACGGGCGGCCATGAGGTCGAATTCGTCGGCGCGGTTGGCGCCGGGGAAGGCGTCGCGGTCGAGGCCGATGACGCATACGACGCGGTAAGGCAGGCCGCGCAAGGCGGACAGGGCAGAAAATGTCACTGCGCCGCCGGGGACGCCGCCGCGAGTGTTTTCGCCGAGGCGGGCGGCAAGGGCGGGGCGGATGACGTCGAGCGGGAGTGTGCCGGAGGTGGCACTGAGACCGGCTGCGATGTCGTCGGCGAGCGCGTTGATGGCTTCGCGTACGCTGCGTATTTCTTCGGCATGTTCGACGGCTTCGCCTGTCAGAGTCGCCAGCGCGTCCAGCAGGATGGCGCGCCAGCCTTCGGCGTCGCGCGCTTGCAGCAGCCCGGCGCGCAGGCGGCCCAGGACGCGAGCATATCGCCAGAATGTGCCGAGCATCAGGCTGGCGCTGCCTTGTGGCGCATGTATCGCGCCGAGGCGCCCGGCGAAGGGCGCTCGCCCGGCGGCCTCTCCCGCTGCCCAAGAGAGGAACAGGCGGTCGAGTCCGCTTTCCAGGGTGTGTTCGCCGCTGGCGCCGATGGCACGGGCTTGCGCGGTATCCAGCCCCCATCGGATGCCCGAACCGTTCATCCAGGCGCGGATTTGTCCGAGTCCGGTTTCGTCGAGGCCGAAATGCGCCGCGACCAATGGGTGTTGCAGGAGATCGAAGACCCGACTGGCGGGCGCTCGCCCGGCGGCCAGGGCCAGAAGCCAGTCGAGGGCCTGCGCCGCCGGGTTTTCTTCGGCAGTGCCCAAGCCGGTGATGCGCCATGGGATGTGGCGCTCGGGAAGGGCCGCGCCGAAAACCGCTTCGATGAGCGGCGCGCAGGCGGCAAGGTCGGGCGTGAGTACGGCGATTTCGTCGGGGCGGGGCGGTTTCGGCCCTTTGAAGAGGCCGAGCAGGCGGTCGTGCAGCACTTCCAGTTCGCGTATGCGCGAGTGGCATAGGTGCACTTCGATGCTGCGGTCGTTGCCGTCGAGGCGGAAGCTGCCCGCTTCGGGTTCGCGCAGCTCGAGGATGGCGTTTTGCAGTTGCGCCAGCAGATGGCGGGCCGGGTGCGGCGAGAAGGCGGTTTCTTCCAGCACCGGGTGTTCGCCTTCGTAGAGGGATTCGATGTGGGCCTGTGTCTGTTTGCCCCATGCCGCGAGCAGTTTGTTGCCGCTGTCGAGGAAGAAATCGCGCTGCCGCCGCGTCAGCCACGATAGGCGGCGCATGTCGACGATGTCGAACCAATATTCGCGGCAGGGGTTGGGGATATACAGGCGCACGTCCATGACGCGCGCCAGGGTGCGCAGTGTTTCCAGATAGAGCGGCGCCAGGGCCGGGAGTCCGAAGAAGTGAACCGATGCGGGCAGACCGGCGGCGGCGAGTTGGGCATCGTCCATTTGGGCGGCGCGGCGCAGGAATTGCATGAACGGCAGGGAAGGCGGTTTGTTTCCATCGTGGATTCGCCGCCATAGTTCGGCTTGCCAGGCTTCATCGGCGCGATTGTCCGCTGTCGCGTCGACGCCGGTGAATACGGTTTTTCCTTTAGCCCAGTGTTCGAGCCAGACGGGGCGATAGCTGAGGTAATGCCCGAAGAGTTGTGCCAGCCGTCCAGCCAGATCGAAACGTTTGCGCACGTCCGCGTCGTCCAGATAGCGCGCCAGCCGTTCGTGCCGCTTCGTCCAGGGTTCGCCGAGCGCGGCAAGGCAGCGCCAGGTTAGCGCGGGCGTGGCATAGGGCGAGGTTTCCGGCGCTTCGACGACGTGACCGATCTGCCGCCATAGCCATGGCGCCAGGGTATCGAAGTCGATGCCGGTGCAGATGCCGGTGCGATCCGCCATGGACAGTTCGATGCGACGGCGCAGCGCGCTGCCCGGTATGATCACCTGGCTGCGCGCGAACGGATCGTGCCGCTCGTCGCTCAGGCGCGTGAGCAGGATGTCGAGCAGGTTTTCGCAGCGGTTGGAAAAAATGGCCGAGAACATGGGCGGGCGAAACGGCGTTTCATCCGGGCATTCGTGAGTCCGGCGTGCTCCAGGCGCGTCGCTGGGTGAACAGGATCGTCGGTTTCGTGCTCACTCCGTCGGCACGATGAGGACGACGCGGCGATTTTGGGCGCGGCCTGTCCGGGTGTTGTTGTCGTCTATCGGCTGGCTCGTGCCATAACTCATGATGGAAATGTTGCGGTAGGGCAGTCCGTTGCGGGCCACTTCACGCGCGACCGCCCTGGCCCGGCGCAGGGACAGGGCCTGGTTGTAACGGCTGTCGCCAATACTGTCGGCGTGCCCTTCGACGACGAGGTGCTCGATGCCGATTTCTTTCAGCGTTTTCACGATGCAAGCGATGGTCTTGCGGTTCTTTTCGGAGAGCGTCGCTTCGTTGTTGCCGAAAAGGATGCGCCCGTCGAGGTCGATGCCCCAGATGTCGCCTTCTTCGCGGAAACCGGCTCCGCGCAATGTCTCGATCTGGTCTTTGGTCAGAGACCAGTCCGGCGACTGGCAGCCGGTAAAGAGCAGGCCCAGCAGCAGACTCCGGCACAACGCCGCTGTCAGGCGGCGGTACGCGGCGGCGGGGAAGGGGAAAAGGGAGGTCATGTTTCTTCCAGCGATACATCCACGGATGGATCGTACAGGCAGGCACGGCCACGACCGAGACGTTTGGCACGGTACATGGCATGATCCGCCGCGCGAAGTAGTGTGGCCGGATCGTTTGCCTGATCCGGGAAAAGCGCCATGCCAATGCTCACTCCCAGTTCGATATCCACCTTTTCCACCAAGCGCAGTTTGCGCGCCGTTGCGGCAAGAACTTTGTTCGCCACATGTTGAAGGTCGTCCTCGCTGCTGACCGGCGCGAGAAGAATGGCGAATTCGTCTCCGCCGAGCCGGGCCACGAGGTCGCTTTCTCGCACGGCGCCGCTCAGGCGATGACCAATATTGACCAGTAGCGCGTCTCCTGCCGCATGGCCGTGATTGTCGTTGACTTCCTTGAAGTGGTCGTTGTCGATGTATAGGACGCCGACCTTGGCGTTGGCCGTGCGCGCCTTCTCGATGGTTTTTTCTAATTGCTCGCTGAAGCAGCTCCGGTTGGCAAGACCGGTAAGGGTGTCGCGCATGGCCATGCGCGACAGCGTGTTGTTGACGATTTCCAGTTGAGATTGCCGCAATTTGAGTTCGGCATTGCGTGTCTGGATTTCGCCGAACAGAGCATTGAAATCTTGCCCAAGGCTATTGAATTCGGCGATCTCGAACGGCGGCAGGCGGCGGGTGAAATTGCCTTCGAGCCGCGCCGCGCGCGCCATATTGGAGAGCGCGGCGAGTTCGGCGGCGAAGCGTTGCTCCATCCAACGCGCCGGTATGCGGGCCGCCAGTAACGCCAGGACCAGGCAGGCGACGAATATGATCAGTTTCTGGCTCAGGAAACTTGTGAACTCGGAACCATCGCCTTTGATCTCGACGCTGCCCAGGCGTTGCTGGTTACGGATGATGTCGACGCTCGTTGTGTCGTCAAAGAAAGCGATCCGGGCAACGGCGTCCGCCACGCGGCTGATGGCGCCGTCGCATGAATTGTCGGTCTGCGCGAACCGGCTGCCGTCGGCGGCGCGGATGGTTATGTTGCACAGATGTTCCCGGATAATGATGTCGTTCAGGATCTCGCCTGCCGTCTCTTTGTCGCCGAACACGAGCGCCGCCTCGGTCGAATAGGCAATCGTGCGGGCGATGAGCGTCATGTTGCTTTCGTGCTTGAGGCGCAGGGCGTGGAAAGACACCGTGACGAACACTACGGCGCTGACGACCAATGTCAACGCCACCGGCCAGAAAATAACGTGGCGAAGGACGCTGAACAGGGTCTTGCGGGCGGCTTGCACTTTATCGCTCCCGCCCATGTTTCGACAGCTTTAGGACTTGCGGACTGATCCGCAAATGGCTGCGCGAAGTGGCGTCCAGATTGACGGCGAACCTCGCGCCGCCGCCTTCGGTCTCGCCGCCACTGCCGGGAAGCAGGCAGAACATGCCGCCCGCGGTGCAGAATGCCCGGCCTTCGCCGATGGTCAACACCGGCGCGCCGATGAATGTTTTCAACAGATGACTTGCTTCTTCGCTTGATATGTCGTGAAAGTAAACAACGTCGCACGCGGTTGCGGCATCGGGCGGCGTGGTACGGACGACAACCGGTCGCCCGGGGGTGACGACCTTGGCGGACTCACGAATCGCCACCGCATAGGCGCTGTCTTCCGGAAGGCAGATACGCAGGGATTTTTGTTCGCCAGACCAGCGCGTGTAGCTGATGATACCCCATACCACTGTTGCCACCTTCGAGGCGCGCGTGGGGACGGCAGCGTCTGCGGTCCGCGCATTGCCCGCAAATACAAGAACCGCCAGCCCCAGCAGGGCTGACAACAGGCAATGCGGCAATTTTCTTGCGGGACGCGGCATTATTGATGTTTTCACTCGGGGCGTGCCAGGAACCGCCGTCCGGCGGATCGTAACTGCATGGTGACGGCGGATGGGCGGTGCCAGCATTTTCCATCATATCGAACGGGCTGCGGCGAAAAAAAGCGAATTTTATACGAACCTATCCGATGCTAGAATGTCGCGCCCACGAGATTTGGCTACTTTTCCGGAGTCGCGTCCCCAGACAGTCCGTCCGGCGCGGTTTTTGTTTCTTTCCTTATGTCATGAAGGTTCCGGCATGTTGCTGTTTCGTCCACTTTCCGTTCTCGTTTCGGTCATCGCCATCGCGCCGCTTGTCGGCTGCGGGCAGGAAACGATCGATCCCGAAAAAGCCGCTGAATCCGACGCGCTCACCAGGCCCGTAGCGCGTTTCGAGTTCCAGGGCGCATCCGACAATGCTTCCGGCGGCGCGTCCGGCGCGGTTCCCTCCGGCAATCGCACGGGCGAGGAAGTCTACAAGCGCATTTGCGCGACATGTCACGCCACCGGCGTGGCGGATGCGCCCAAAACAGGAGACGCCGCAGCGTGGGCGCCGCGCATCGCCACAGGCCACGACGCGCTCGTGCAATCGGTAATCAACGGCAAGGGCGCCATGGCGCCCAGGGGCGGCTCGAACGACCTGACCGATACCGAAGCCCGGCGGGGCGTGGCTTGGCTGGTCAACCAGGCGGGCGCGCAGTTCACCGAACCGCCGGTCGAATAAAAGCCTAACTGTGTAGTCTCGGTTTTTTTCGTATCGCGGGATCGGTTCAAATCTTGATCCCCGGTCCCTGATGTCAACCCGAAACTTCAGCGAAGACACTGTTCCAGTCAACCGTGTTGAGCGTGTTCTTGACCAGCACGCCGAGCTTGGTGTCGCCTTCCATGTGCAGGCGGCGGCCAAAAAAGAGGGTATCGGCGTCTTCTTCACGCAAGGCAAGGGCGATGAAATCGCGTAGCGCGGCGGAAATCGTCAGGTCGGCGGGCACGTCCGCGCGGCAGGGACGGAAGCGCCCGTTCATGCCGAGGGTGAAATCCAGGCTGAACCCGGCATCGAGCACGCGCACGCGCACGCAGCGGCCAGTGAGGGGCGAGAGGACGGCGCGCGGCAGCAGGGCTTCCGGCGCGAGGTTGAGCGCGGTGGTCAGGGCCAGCGTTGCGGGAAGTTGCGGCAGTTTCGCATTGAACCGGGCAAGCGGTTCGGGCACGGTAAAAGCGGGAAAGCGCGCGCGCCGCAGTTTTTGCGCGATGCGGCTACGCACGGCGGCGGGCAGCAGGCGCACCAAGCGCGGAATCGCTACCACAGGCGCGAGAGACGAGACGGGATTGGGCGCGGAAACGGCGGGTATGGAGACGAGCGCGGCGGATGCGAGGGCGGTTCCGGCTGGAATGTGTTCAAATCCCGCCCGGCCATGCCAGAAGCCGTTACAGGGCGCTTCCGGCATCAGCGCCCGGCAGGCCTCGAAGGCGGCTTCCGGGGCCAGGCGCGCATCAAGCACAGCGCGGAACAGGGTTACTATTTCAAAGGTATGTTCGCTTTGCGGGCTGATGCGCAGGATTTCCGCGTGTGCGGCGATCTCCGGCAGGTCGGCGAGCAGGTTGTGGACTTTTGCCGATTGGGTCTGGATGCCGTTGAGCGTAAGGAAGGCTTCGCCTTCGCGCGTGCGCAGCAGCATGCCGTCGCTGTCGCCCAGGCAACGGAATTCGCAGGCGTCTTTTTGCAGGTTGTAATGCCGGGCGGTGAAGCAGCGCGCGGAGTACGCAAGCGGCAAGCGGCCATGGACAAAGATTTCGGTTTCGATGGGAACGGGCATGCCCGCGCGCAGTCCGGCGATGTTTTCCCCGGCCATTTCGGGCGGGACAACCCAACGGCTGGCACCCTCGTCGACGAGAAGGGCGAGCGTGACCGGGTTGAAGATGTTGAGCGTCGGCCCAGCGATCCAACCCCGACGGCCTGCTTCGGCCAGCAGCCTGACCGCGCCCATGTCGTTGGCCTCGATGCGGAAGTTTTCCGCGTCGATGAGACGGCGCAGGGTTTTGAGGTCGGATTCCGATTCGATCAGCGCCTGGGTGGAGAGCACCACTTCCTTGCCCGCCCCGCCTAGTTCGGCGGCAAGCGCAAACCAGTCCTCAGGCCGCAGTTCGTGACGGCGCGAACAGACGGTTTCGCCAAGGTAAATCGTGTCGATGGCATCAAAGTCGGCGGCTTTGTTGTAGAAGTCGAGTACGCGCTGGCGCGGCCAGTAGTAAAGCAGAGGGCCGAGGGAGAGTTTCATCGGTTTGCGGGCTTCATTTCCACGGACGGTAGTATGCGCCCAGGGTGTGATTCTGGCCTTCGGAAATCTTGTTGAGTTCGCTCATCCAGGCATCCTGTACGGCGAAATGTTCGCCCTCGCGCGCGAGGGCGTCCAGGGCGGCCCGCCAGATGCGGGTGACCTGGGCGACATAGGCCGGGTTACGCTGCCGCCCTTCGATCTTGATGGCTGCTACGCCCGCACGGACGAGTTCGGGGAGCAGTTCCAGGGTGTTGAGGCTGGCAGGCTCCTCGATGGCGTAATAGGTTTCGTCGTTGACGACGAAGCGGCCTTTGCACAGGGTCGGGTAGCCCGCGCGTTCGCCGTCCGCATAGCGATCGATGAGGATGCCGTTCAGACGGGTTTCCATGCCCTGCGGCGTTTGCTCCCATCGCACGTAAGCATCCGGCGAACAAGCGCCGTTGCAGTTCGGCGATTTTCCGGTAGCGTAGGCCGAGAGCGCACAACGGCCTTCGACCATCACACACAGGCCGCCGAAGCCGAAGATTTCGATTTCCACGGAGGTATTGGCCGCAAGCTGCCTGACCTGCGCCAGCGAGAGCACGCGCGGCAGCACCACGCGCTGGATGCCGAAACGTTCGCGGTAGAAGTTGATCGCTTCGTGGCTGGTCGCCGAACCTTGCACCGACAGGTGCAGCCGCAGTTCGGGGTGGACGCGGACGGCGTAGGCCATCAGGCCGGGGTCGGCCATGATGACCGCGTCGACGGCAAGTTCCGCGGCGCGATCCACGGCGGCGTTCCAGTCCGCCTGATTGCTGGCAAGCGGGTAGGTATTGAGCGCGAGCAGCACTTTGCGGCCATGGTGGTGGGCATAGGCGATGCCTTCGCGGATCTGGGGAAGGTCGAAGTTCAAGCCCGTGAAGTTACGGGCGTTGGTCGCGTCCTTGAAGCCGAAGTAGACGCCATCCGCACCGTTGTCGACGGCGGCTTTTAGGGCGGGCAGTCCCCCGGCGGGGCAGACGAGTTCGAGCGGGTGCGGCATGTTCATCGGCGGTGGGTCACGGGTTCATGCGTTAGCGGGGGAGCCGCCAGGCGTCTGGGCGGCGCAGCCGCCCAGGGCGACACCGAGCAGCATACCGATTGCGCTGGCAAAGAGGCCATAGACCTGCGGTTCGATGAGGTCGGAAATGGCTTCGATGTGTATCAGTATCTCGCCCACGACCCAGGTCGTCAGCCCAAAACAGACCGCGAGCGCGCCGCCGAGTTCGTTGGCGCGCTTCCAGAACACCCCCGCCACCAGCGGCACGAAGGCCCCGGCCAGTGTGATGCGGTAGGCGCGTACGACCATTTCGTGGATGGTGGCGTCCGAGGTAAGCGCGTACCAGGTGACAAGCAAGGTGAACACCACTACCGTGGCGCGCGACACCCACAGAAGCTGCCCGTCGTTCATCTGCGGGAAAAAGCTTTTCGCCACGTTCTCGGAAAACGTCACAGAGGGCGCGAGCAGCGTTCCCGAGGCCGTACTCATGATGACGGAGAGCAGCGCGCCGAAAAAGATCACCTGCGTGACGGTGGACATGTGCTTCATCACCAGCGTCGGCAGGATGCGTTGGGAAGGCTCGCCCTCGCCCGCATTGGCAAGGAGCGTCACCATGTCGGGGTCGATGACCAGCGCGGTGTAGGCAAGGTAGATCGGCACCAGGGCGAACAGGATGTAGACGAATCCGCCCAGTGTTGTTCCCCATACCGCGATGCGTTCGTTGCCGGAGGAGTTGACCCGTTGGAACACATCCTGTTGCGGAATGGAGCCAAGCGCCATGGTAAAGAAAGCCGCCACCCAGGTCAGCATGTCGCGCCAGGAAGCGCCCAGGGCGGCGAGATTGAACTTGTCGGCATCCACCGCGTGGGCGATGACCGTGGAGACGCCGTTCGCCATATCATTGGCGATCCAGGTCACGTACAGCAGCCCGGCCACGATCACGATCATCTGGACGAAAGTCGTCACAGCCACCGACCACATCCCGCCAAGCAGCGTGTAGAGCAGCACCACCCCCGCGCCGAGAACCATGCCCCAGCCCTGCGAAATGGTCTCATTAGAAAGCATGTTGAACACCAGCCCCAGCGCGGTGATCTGCGCCGCGACCCAGCCGAGGTAGGAGACGACGATGCAGACCGACAGCACCAGTTCGATGCCCCGGTTGTAGCGGCGGCGGAAGAAATCCCCCAGCGTGAGGAGGTTCATCCGGTAAAGCGGGCGGGCAAAGAGCAGCCCGAACAGCATCAGGCACACCCCAGCCCCGAGCGGGTCGGAGATCAGGCCACCCAGGCCGTCCCGAAGAAAAGCGCCCGCGTTGCCGAGCACCGTTTCCGCGCCAAACCAAGTAGCGAATACCATCGCCAACACGACCGACATGGGCAGATGGCGACCAGCGGTAATGTAATCACGGGCGCTGTGCACCTCCTTGGCGGCGACCAGCCCGATACCGATTGAGACGACCAGATAAATGGCGACAAGCGCAAGCAACATGGCGGTTATCCGAGCGAAACGAAAAGCGGCGGAAGTTTAGCGCTGAATGACCATGCTGGCAGTAAGAATATCGCCAGGAAAACGCCGGGCGGGAAATCAGCGGCAGCCCTGGAGGACTGCCGCTGATTTCCCGCTGCCTTCTACGCCTGTCCAAGCGCCGCGTTGAAGGTCGCGCTCGGACGCATGATCGCGGCGCATCTGGCCGGATCGACGCGGTAGTAGCCGCCGAGGTCGGCGGGCTTGCCCTGCACGGCCTTGAATTCGGCAATGAT
>JAIRMC010000121.1 GCA_031258965.1 Azoarcus sp.
GGAAGGCTTCACCGCCAACCCCCATCTGGAAGCCGTGCGGGAACGCGCCGCCGCCGAAGGCGCGGAAACGGTCGCCCTCTGCGCCGCGATCGAAGCCGAAATCGCCGATCTCGACGACGCCGACAAAAAAGACTTCCTCGCCTCCATGGGACTCGAAGAACCCGGCCTCGACCGCCTCATCCGCGCCGGTTACAAACTCCTCGGCCTGCAAACCTACTTCACCGCGGGCGTGAAGGAAGTGCGCGCCTGGACGATCCACAAGGGCGACACCGCGCCACAGGCCGCGGGCGTCATCCACACCGATTTCGAGCGCGGCTTCATCCGGGCACAAACCATCGCCTTCGAGGATTTCATCCAGTACCAGGGCGAAACGGGCGCGAAAGAAGCGGGCAAGATGCGCGCCGAAGGCAAGGATTACGTGGTGAAAGATGGGGATGTGATGAATTTCCTATTCAACGTATGACCCCGCCTGCCAAGTACGGAAAATTCTCTGATTCCTGGGGGAACGTTGAATAACTCAAAGAAAATGAAACTAACGCTTCCCTTCACCCGATGCTGATAGCGACACAAGAACGATGCGGCGGATGCGCAGGCGATCTGGCGGGCGGTGCAACAGCCGGGCAAAGGCGGTGGCGGTCAAGAGCGATATAAAGCGGCAAGCGGCGATTGGAGACGTAAACAAAACTGACGCAGGCGTTGTCGTATATACAGCAGGGCGTATCCGGACAATTAGGGAGTGTTCATGCTATCGCAAAGCATCGACGATGAGCGCGAGATGAAGGAACATCAAGGCGAGCTTCTCGAAACGGGAGAAGACTCGCCGGAAGCTTCCTTCGTAGGCGCGATCCATCAACAGATGAACAGGGCGAGCCACCGCCTCGATCCGACGCGGCAAGCTGCGGCCTTCCGGCGCGTCTGGGCATGCCCAGGCGGGAGCGAAAACGCTATGGCCGTTCGTCGATCATCCGCGGCAACCAGATGAATTGGGGTATTCCATCCTCCGTGGGATTTTCCAATGGATTGGGCACCGTTTTTTTAGCGCCCCGGTTGCGTTCGGATGGACTTTGACCGAAGTACTGTCCAACGAGACGGCCTCAATTTTGAGCCGGATGATCTGGGCGTGTTGCAGCCGCTCAAAAAC
The DNA here is from genome assembly GCA_031258965.1 of Azoarcus sp. Classification (GTDB taxonomy): domain Bacteria; phylum Pseudomonadota; class Gammaproteobacteria; order Burkholderiales; family Rhodocyclaceae; genus WRNU01. Next base: position 1,142 of record JAIRMC010000121.1, read on the forward strand.
CCGCTCCAGCACGCCCGCCCTGGACCAACGGCTATTCGCGTGCAGACCGTGTGCAATGCCCAAACCGCTCTGGCAGCCCGCGCCATTTGCAGCCGTGCTCGGCTATGGACAGGATCGCATTCAGGACTTGAGGGTTCGGCGGGCTGACGTTTCCACGCTGGCGCGGCAGGCAGTCCTCGATCTGGTGATATTGCGCTTCGGTCGGTTCCATTTCCGAAGCATGTTGGATTTTGAATCTCTAGTGTGAATACGACTTAGTTGCAGGCACGCTTCAAGTATTTTGCGAAACCTTGCCGGAAGGGGAGCACGGCGTGGCAAAGTTGCATAGAATCTTGGGTACCGAAAACCTGCCGATGCGGGACGCATGACATCAGAGCATTCCCCAAATCCCTTGCAAGACGCGCTATCCTGGCTTTCCGCCGATCCCGGCGATGATTTCGACGCCGAACTGACGGTTCTGGGCCGTTGTGTCGGGGCCGCCGCTTCGGAGACTTTGTCCGTGTCGCAGCGCCAGGAAGTGCTTGGCCTGCTTTGCCAGCGCGCACAGGACGTTTGCGGGCGCTTTCGTCCGGGTCTGTTGACGTGTGCCTTGCCGACGCCCGCCGAGTTGCGCGCGCAGGCTTCAATCCTGATAGATACCTTGCTGGAAATTTCCGCTCAGTTGCGCGCCCTGTACGACGACATGCGGCACCGCAAACTCTGGACGCGGAATGCCGATTTGTCCGAGTTGTGCGCCCTGTCCCTGGGAATTCTCGGTGAGACGTATCTCCTGAACGTCCTGCTGGGCGCGCCCGCGTCGCTCAGCCTCTGGCAGCGCATCCACGATGCCTGGATTTCCTCGGGCCAGTACGAACGCTTGAAGGATAATGCGTCCGATCCCCAGCCCTCGAAGGCCAATCTGCTCTATAAGCGCCTGTTGACGATGGCGGTGAGCCAGCCGGAAAGCCTGACGGTGCGCGAGCAGCAATGGCTGTTCGATTATCTGGAGACGGTGGGCGGCGACCTGATGTTGTCGCCTTCACCCCTGCCGCCCGAATCGTCGAATTACTGGTTTGATCCCAATCAGGACGCCCCCCCCCTGGCCTGCGTGCGGCGCGTGCCCGAGAAGGGGCAGGATGTGGTGTATTTCCGGCTGGAGGAAATCATTCACCGCATCGGCGTGCAGATACTTTGGCTCGAAAAGGGTTTGCTCGATCTCGACGCGGGCGCGCGCCGAAGCGGCGACAGCGAAATCCTGGAAGTCGGCTCCGGCATCCTGCCTCTGGGGCTGACGCCGGTCGAAATCCTCTCGTTGTTGCGCCGCCTGCGCGAGCAGTGGTCGTCGCCGCCGGAACGTGGCGAGTTACGTAGCCGCCAGCATTACACGGTGCAGGTCTGTGCCGGGCTGAAGAACGTCTGGGCTATGGGTCGACAAACGTCCGTCATTACCGATGAGTGGACGGTCTATAACGAGAGTCCCGGCGGCTACGCTATTTTGTGCGTGGGCGGCGTGCAGCGCACTGTATTGGCGGGAGCGGTGCTGGCCCTGCGGCGCGAGGCTTCGCAGGAATGGACGGTCTGCGTGGTGCGCTGGGTGCGAGCCGATAGCGCGCAGCAGATCGAATTGGGCTTGCAGGTGTTGGGGCAGGGCTTTACCCCGGTGCTGATCTGCTTTCACGGCAACGATACGATGACTCCGGCCCTGATGATCCGGCGCGGTTCCCCGGCGCGCGGCGAGCAGACCATCATCGCGGAGGCGGGCGCTTACGTATCGAACCACTTCGTGATGGTGCATGAGGCCGCGGGCAATGTTTATCTGGCCCAGGGAGCGGCCCTCGGGCTGGACATGCAGACCGCCACGATTGAACTGTTCCAGTTCGAGATCGACCACTACGCCAAATGATCGTCGGCCAGTTCGGCCAGGGTCTGGTTGCCGAGACGCAAGCCTTCTTCCAGGCTGTGGGCGATCTTGCTGTCTGGCTCTGCCTCCAGCATGCCCGTCGCCTCTTTCCAGGCGTCGATGTCGAGCGCGAAGCGGCGGACGATTTCCGCGAGCGGGATTTGCGCCGGGGCGCGGGTAAGCACCCAGTCGCCGTCGTCCGTGCGGCTTACCCAGCCCGCTTCGGCCAGCTTGCCGAGCACTGCTTCGGCGTGATGTTCCGACAGGGGCGCGCGGTCGCGCAGCGCCGCGAAATTCACCGGGCGGCCCCCTTTTTGCGCCTGGGCCAGTTGTACCAGCATCGTTACCGCCGCCCAGGCTTCGCAGCCGGGAAAATCCCTGACGATCCGCTGCCGTTCAGCGAAAGCGGGCAGGGTGGCGGCGATGAGCGCGCCGAGCAGCACTACGAGCCACGACAGATAAAGCCAGACGAGGAATATCGGCAGCGCTGCGAAAGTGCCGTATATCAGGGTATAGGTCGGGAAACGGGCGATGAATAGCGCGAAGGCGCGCTGCATCAGGAAGAACCCCGCCGCCGCCGCCAGTCCGCCGACAAGAGCGTGCGTGAAGCGCACCTTGTGATTCGGCACGGCGAAATACAGGAAGACGAACAGCACGCTGAGTAGCGCGGGCGGCAAGAGCCGGGTGTAATACATATCGAGCCAGCCCAGGTTTTGCGACAACTGCATCGAGGCGCTCACCAGATGGCCCGTGGCGACGATGCTGCCGCCGACGATGACCGGGCCGAGCGTGAGGACGAACCAATATACGGTAATGCGCAGCAACAGCGGGCGCGGTTGGCGCACGCCCCATATGTGGTTGAATACGCGCTCGATGGTCGCCAGCAGCATGAGCGAGGTTACTGCCAGCATGGCGACGCCGATCATGGTGAGACGGGCGGCCTTTTCCGAAAACTCCAGGGCGTAGGTGGCGATGATGCCACCCGCCTTCTCCGGGAGCAGGTTGTCGAGCAGGAAAACCTTGAGCGACGCGCCGATGGCGTCCATGCCGGATAGGCTGCCGAATACGGTGATGGCCACTGTGACGAACGGCACCAGCGCGAGCATGGTGGTATAGGCCAGGCTGCCCGCGACCCGCGTGCAGCGGGTGGCGGTGAAACGTTCCCGGAAGATCACGATGAAATCGCGGAGTGATCGAGAAAGGGTTCGCGCAGACATGGCCGTCACCGGAGTCGGATACAATGCCGCGATTCTATAGGCTTTGGCCCGCCATGCAGGCGGTCGGTGTTGGCATTGAATGGGCTTCCATATTGGCATGAGCGCTTTTTGCGTATATCGCGCGCACGCCGTGGCGCTAGAGGGGCGGCCATGAGTCCGCGTTCCTGGTCGCTTTTCGCGCGGGCGGTCTTGCTGGCGCTGATCGCGTTGTGCGTGCTGTGGGAAGGCTGGCTCGCGCCGCTCAGGCCGGGAGGATCGTGGCTGACGCTCAAGGCGTTGCCGCTGCTCTGCGCCGTGTCCGGCGCGCTGCGCGGACGGCGTTATACCAGCCAATGGCTGTCGATGTTGAGCCTGCTCTATTTCATCGAAGGCGCTTGGCGCTTCGACGATCCCGGCATCATGGGCGCGCTGGCGCGCGGGGAGATCGCGCTGGCGCTCGCGCTATTCGTGGCGACTGTCGGGCATGCGCGCCGCAGCGCGCCTTCGCGGCAGGCGCGGCGGTGAAAGAGTCTTGAGAGGCTGTTCGCAATCCTTTCAACAGCAAGCGCAAGAAAGCCCAATGCACCGTTCCTGACGGCGGCAAGGCGCAACGTCATGTGATCGCCTTGGGTTTGCGCTGTCCGCCTGGCAAAACATTCGTATAACCGGTTAGACTGCGACTTCTTTCACACTTTCATCCACGGAAGTGACCACCTGAGGAGAGCGCAATGAGCATCTACGTCAAGATCGAAGGCATCGA
>JAIRMC010000044.1 GCA_031258965.1 Azoarcus sp.
GAGCAAATGCGCGGGGGCGGCCCGTTTTCCCTCGGATGTGCGATCAGTGCAGAATCACGCCCACGCTGGCAATGCCCGTGTGGCAGGGAAGTTTCCTCTAACGGGGAACTACACCACCATTCATGGACGCCCAACGCTTATCAGTTGGGCGTTTTTGTTTGCGGGTTTCGCCCGGCACGCGGGCTTGTGCACCGTTCTGCGTGTGCCAGCCGTTGCGGGCACGGGCGGCATGACCCACCCGGTTTGCCCCTGTTCCGCCCTATCTTCTCTCGAAACCTGCGCAAACTGGCTCAACGTGGCACTCGCAGACGACGTTATTTATCAACCGCTTGTGCGTGTGCCGACGCGAATGGTTGGCTCGCGGGTTTGCACGGGCAAAGCAGCATGGCAAACCCGCGAGGCCAGCTTCCCCGTCAGCCCTTGGGCGGGAACGGATCATGACCGTAGCTGTTGATCTCGCGGATCTGGCCGTCACGCCCCTGGATGAACAACTCGCTCTGTTGCTTGATGGCGATGTCCCGCGCACGGTCAATCGCCTCTTGCTGCGTGTCGTGGATGGAGGTGAGGCGGCGGATGCTGTACCGCCTAAGCATTTCGGAGCACGTGGGTAGTTTTTGCTCAAGGGCGCGTTGCTGTTCGACACCTGGTTCGGCATGCCGCATCGCCCAACGCACGACGCCGACCTGCTTGGGTTCGGCTCCACCGAAATCCCGCATCTGGAAAACCTGTTCCGCAAGATCAGCCAGATCGCCAGCGACGACGGTATCCTTAACAGCCGGATGAAGCCTTCGACCGCCAGTGGCGCGCGGGCGCGGGATGGAATGTGGCCTGACGTCAGGCCAGCGCGCCAGTTCGATTCCGGGTTTGAGGATCGAACCGCAGACCGTTCGTTGTCCACGGCAGCGAGCAAATGCGCGGGAGCGTCCGGTTCACCCTCGGCGAAACCCCAACCCATACACTGACCACTTCCGATGCTGGGCAAGGGGTAGCAAGTGTCTTTGGGGGGTATTTCTGAAATCGGGAAATCGGCAAAATGGGATTTTTACTCGTTACGGCAGCCATCCTTTTTGTTGTTCCGGGGTTTTTGTAAAAAGTTTCCCGCCGCTATTGTTTCTGGCAAGAGGTGGTTTTCCGGTGCTTTTTCACGAAACCGGCAATATCGGAAATTCTTGCCGTGAAGCCATATCGTCACGAATGTTTTTGCAATTGAATTGATGGGTATTCCACGGTTTTATTTGCGTAATGCCACGAGAAAATCGGGATTAGGATCGTCGTTACCATAACTTTATAGTGGCTCGTGTTGACTGGCTGGCATGAATCATGCAACGCGAAACGCGATATTGGGAGTGGCGATGAAAAACCTGCTTGAACGTGATTTATTTGTCCATCGAACCGCGTTGAACCTCCAGGCGTACCGGCAGCAATTGCTGGCCTCGAATATCGCCAACGCGGATACACCGGGTTTCAAGGCCCGCGATCTGCAATTCCGCGAGGCGCTGGCGGCGGCGCGGGGGGGAGGGCAGGGGAACGGGTTGCAATTGGCGGCGACGCATGCCCGGCACCTGGCGGGCACGAAAGGGATGCCCGCGGAGGCGTTTGTGCGCTACCGCACTGAATGGCAGTCCGCGGTTGACGGAAACACGGTGAGCATGGATGCGGAACGCGCCGCTTTTGCGGAAAACACGACGCATTATGAGGCCAGTATTACGTTTATCAACGGGCTGTTGCGAACGATGCAGCAGGCGATTACGGGCCAGTAAGGGCGGCCCTGGCTGGATCGATGTCATTGTGGGCGTGGCGAGCCATCCATGCCGCGGCGTTCGGGTAAAACACGAAGGAGGATGCCATGGACGGCAATATGTTCAACGTTTTCAGTATCGCCGGTTCGGCGCTAACGGCGCAGTCGATGCGCCTCAATACGACGGCTTCCAACCTGGCCAACGCCGATAGCGTCACATCCGCGGATGGCAAGCCTTACCGCGCCAAGCAGGTCGTTTTTGCCGCCCGGCAATTGCCGGATGCCGGGCCGGGTTCGGTGGGGGTGCGGGTGACGCAGGTGGTGGAGAGCGCCGCGCCGATGCGCCTCGTCTATGAGCCGAACAACCCCGCCGCCCGCGAGGATGGCTATGTGGAGATGCCCAATGTGAATGTGGTGGAGGAAATGGTGAATATGATCTCCGCCTCGCGTTCGTACCAGAACAACGCGGAGGTGATGAACACGGCACGAACCTTGCTGCAACGTACTTTGCAGATCGGTCAATGAGGATCGGCCGGCAAGAATCGGAGTAACTGGACAGCGGGAGAATGATTGATGAGCACTTACGATAATACGGTTTCGCAAACCGCGAACTTTTATACGGCGCTGGGGCGCACGGAGCCGGTGACGAGCCAGGAGGAGAGCGAACAGAGCCGTTTCCTGACGCTGCTCATGACCCAGTTGCGCAATCAGGACCCGATGAACCCGCTGGAGAATGCCGAGTTGACTTCGCAACTGGCGCAGATGAGCACGGTAGACGGTATCGAGCGGCTGAACGGGATGGTTCAGTCCCTGCTCGGTTCGGTCGAGCTTTCGGAGAGCGCCGCGATGGTCGGGCGCGGGGTGCTGGTCGAAGGCAAGGGGCTTGGGCTGACCGAGGCGGGCGCGATAGGCGGCTTCGAGCTGGACAGCGCCGCCGATACGGTGACGCTGACCGTGCGCGACGCCAGCGGCGTGCCGGTGACGACGATTGAATTGAGCAACGTGGATGCGGGCAGCCACAACTATATGTGGGACGGCCTGGCCGCCGATGGTTCGCAGGCCGCAGAAGGCATGTACAGCGTGACGATGGAAGCAAGCCTGGACGGCAAGACGGTAACGGGCAGGACGCTGGAATTCGGTCTGGTGACGAGCGTGATTCGCGGCGCGAGCGGCGCCGATTTGCAGGTGGGGGCGCTCGGTATCTTCAAACTCGATGACATCAAACAAATCTTGTAAGAGAACAAGGAGAAAAAATCATGGCTTTCCAACAGGGACTCAGCGGGCTGAATTCGTCTTCCCGCGCGCTCGACGTCATCTCCAACAACGTCGCCAATGCCAGCACCGTCGGCTTCAAGGCGGGCAACACGATTTTTGCCGATGTGTATGCCTCGGCGCTCACCGGCGCAACGTCGTCGATACAGGTCGGCATCGGCTCCAAAGTGACCGCGGTCTACCAGAGCTTTACCGAAGGCCCGTTGAGCACGACCAACAACCCGCTCGATGTGGCGATCAACGGAAACGGTTTTTTCGTCGTCCAGCGTCATGACGGCTCGACAGCCTATACCCGCAACGGGCAGCTCGACATCGACAAGGATGGCTACGTCATCACGCCGACGGGGGAGCGGGTGCTCGGGTACAAGGCCGACGACAGCGGATACATTTCGTCTTCCGGCGGCACGATCGAGCCGCTTTTCGTGCCGCGCAACGAGATCGCGCCGAAGGCGACCACGCGCTTCGACGTTAAGGCGGCCAACCTTTCCGCCGACGATGAACTGCCCTCCGTGACGACCTTCGACCCGACGAATGTGGACAGCTACAACTACACGACTTCGGAGACCGTGTACGACAGCCTCGGCGGGCAACATTCGCTATCGATATTTTTCGTGCGGACGAGCGTCAATCCGAGCGAGTGGGATGTCCATGCGATGCTCGATGGCGATGCGGCGACGGCGCAAGTGCTCGGTACTTCGCCCACGCTTTCCTTCGACGGCTACGGGAAGCTCGATCCGCCGCCCGGCGCGCTCACCTACAACGTGACGGCGCTGTCCAACGGCGCGGACAACCTGAACATCAGCATTGATCTCGATAAAGTCACCCAATTCGGCTCGCCCTTCTCGATCAACGACAAGTCGCAAGACGGTTACACCTCCGGGCAGATCGCCGGACTCGTCATCAGTTCAGACGGGATCATCCAAGGGCGCTACACCAACGGCCAGACCAAGAATCTCGGCCAGATCGCGCTGGCGACCTTCCGCAGCGACCAGGGGTTGCTTTCGCTGGGCGACAATCTGTGGGCGGAATCGCCGGAATCCGGCTCGGCCATCATTGGCCGCCCGGGCACGGGCTTGAACGGAGTGATCTCCGCCGGGCAAGTCGAGGAATCGAACGTCGATCTCACTGAGGAACTGGTGAAGATGATTATCCAGCAGCGCAATTACCAGGCCAACGCCCAGTCGATCCGCACCCAGGATCAACTGCTGCAAACGCTGGTGAACCTGCGCTGACCCCTTGGGATAGCGGCGGCGGGCGCGGCACGGTCCGCCGCTGGGAGCAAGCATCATGGATCGCGTCATTTACACCGCGATGACCGGGGCCAAGAGCACTCTCGGTCAACAGGCGGCGGTCGCTCACAACATCGCCAACGCCAGCTCTACCGGCTATCGCGCCGAATTGCACAAGATGCGCGCGGTGGAAGTGCAGACGCAGGCGATGCACACCCGCGCTTTCGTGGTCGATGCCAGCGTGGCATCGGACTTCGCGCCGGGGCCGCTGGCATTCACAGGGCAGGAACTCGATGTGGCGGTGCGCGGGCCGGGCTGGCTGGCGGTGCGGACGCCCGACGGCGGCGAAGGCTATACCCGCGACGGTTCGCTGGAAATCTCCGCGAACGGGGCGCTGCAAACCCGCGCCGGACTGCCGGTCCTGGGCGATGGCGGTCCTATCGCGATTCCGCCGGACAGCGAGATCGTCATCGGCCAGGACGGCACGATCTCGGCCGTGCAAATACAGGAAGGCATCGTCAACGAAGTGGGCCGCCTGAAGCTGGTCAACCCGCCCGAGGCTGAGCTGCAACGCGGCGAGGATGGCTTCTTCCGCCTGCAAAGCGGGCTGCCCGCGCCGGTCGATGAAGCGGTGACGGTGGCGGGCGGCTACCTGGAAGGCAGCAACGTCAACGTCGCCGAACAAATGGTGCAGATGATCTCGCTCGCGCGGCAGTTCGAGATGCAGATGCGCCTGATCACCAACGCCGAACAAAACGACCGCAGCGCGACGCAGGTCATCGCGCCGCGTGGATAACCCGCCGCGAAAATAAAAGGACCTATCATGATCCGCTCGCTTTGGATCGCCCGCACGGGGCTGGACGCCCAGCAAATGTCGCTGGACGTCATCGCCAACAATCTCGCCAATGTCTCGACCAACGGCTTCAAGCGCCAACGCCCGGTCTTCGAGGATCTGCTCTACCAGACCATCCGCCAGCCCGGCGCGCAATCGACGCAGCAGACGCAAATCTCCAGCGGCCTGCAAATCGGCACCGGCGTGCGGCCCGTGGCAACCGAGCGCATCTTCACCGAAGGCGACCCGCAACAGACCGGCGGCGACCTCGACCTGATGATCCAGGGCAAGGGCTTCTTCCAGATCGCGCTGCCCGACGGCACGACCGCCTACACCCGCGACGGCGCTTTCCAGCGGGACAACCAGGGCAACGTCGTGACCGCCAGCGGCTACCCGCTTGCCGACAACATCAATATCCCCGCCGACGCCGTGTCGATCACCGTTGGCAAGGATGGCACCGTGAGCGTGTTGCAGGCCAACAACGTGACGCCGGTGCAGATCGGCGCCATCCAGCTTGCGACCTTCATCAATCCGGGCGGCTTGCAGGCCGCCGGCGAAAACCTGTTCCTGGAGACGGCCTCCTCCGGCGTGGCGACGCCGAGCCAGCCGGGCGCCAACAGCACAGGCGTCATCAACCAGCAATATGTGGAGACATCCAACGTGAACGTCGCCGAAGAACTGGTGAACATGATCATCACGCAGCGCGCCTATGAGCTGAATTCGCGCGCCATCACCACGTCCGACCAGATGCTTTCCCGGCTGACCCAATTGTGAGGAGCGCGCGGCCATGAAAACCCTCGTGCGCGTCGTTTCGATACTGGCCACGACCTTCTTTACCCTGGCGCTGCTCGGGCTGGTCGCGGGCTGCGCCTCGGTGATGCCGACGCCGCCGACCGCCGTCCACCAGCCAATGACGGCGCGCCCCGCCGACGCGCCGCGCGCGCTCGCCGCCAACGGCGCCATCTACCGGCCCGGCGCGGCGCGGGGGCTGTTCGAGGATCGCCGCGCCAACCGCGTGGGCGACATCATCACCGTGAATCTCGTCGAGCGCACCAGCGCGCAGAAAAGCGCCAACGCCAGCGCCGGACGCGCCTCCAGCCTGACGGGCGGCGTCAAGGCATCCAGCAAACTGCCGCTTTCCGGCCTGGCCGGGCTATCGGCGGAAGCGGGCGTGGAATCCGACTTCTCCGGCAAGGGCGCGGCGGCGGCCAGCAACGTATTCAGCGGCGCCATCACCGTGACCGTCATCGACGCGCTCGCCAACGGCAACCTGCTCGTCTCGGGCGAAAAGATGTTGGCGATCAACCAGGGCAACGAATTCATCCGCTTCTCCGGCGTCATCAACGCCGACAACATCAGCGCCTCGAACACCGTGCAATCCACGCAAGTAGCCGACGCCCGCATCGAATACCGGGGCAGCGGCTTCATCGACGAATCGAACGTAATGGGATGGCTGCACCGCTTCTTCGTCGCCATCAACCCGTTCTAGACCTGGAAAAAAGAGAAAACCATGCGCGCCGCCGCCGTCCTGTCCAGTCTCGTCCTGCTTCTTCTCCCCCCGCTCGCCAGCGCCGAGCGCATCAAGGACATTGCCTCCATTGCCGGGGTGCGCGACAACCCGCTCGTGGGCTACGGCCTCGTGGTCGGCCTGGACGGCTCGGGCGACCAGACCACGCAGACGCCTTTCACCGTGCAGAGCATCCTCAACATGCTCGGCAACCTCGGCGTGAGCCTGCCGCAGGGCACCAATTTGCAACTCAAGAACGTTGCCGCCGTCATGGTTACGGCCAGCCTTCCGGCCTACGCGCGGCCCGGCCAGCGTATCGACGTAACGGTTTCCTCCATTGGCAACGCCAAGAGCCTCAAGGGCGGCGCCTTAATCATGACGCCGCTCAAGGGCGTCGACGGCCAGGTCTACGCCATCGCCCAGGGCAACATGACCATCGGCGGCGCGGGCGCGCAGGCCGCGGGCGGCGCCTCGCAGACCATCAATCACCTGCTCGCGGGGCGCATCCCCGGCGGCGCGACAGTCGAGCGCGCCGTCCCGGCGATGCTTGGCGAAGGCGGGAGCGTCACCGTCGAATTGCACGAAACCGATTTCAGCGCGGCGCGCCGGGTGGCCGATGCCATCAACAAAGCGCTGCCGGGCGCGGCGCGGGCGCTCGATGGGCGCAGCATCCAAGTTGCCGCGCCCACGGATGCGCCGGAGCGTGTGGCCTTTCTCGGCCAGCTCGAAAACATCGACGTCGAACTTGTCCCGTCCGTGGCGCGGGTCATCGTCAACGCGCGCACCGGCTCGGTCGTGATGAACCAGAGCGTGACCCTGCGAAACTGCGCCGTTGCCCACGGCAACCTGACGGTGACGATAGAGGCGCGCACCGATGTGAGCCAGCCCTTGCCCGGCACGCTCGGCAGCACGGTGGCGAGCCGCGCCGGACTGGTCAACATCGACCAGCAAGGCGGGGTGATCATGGAACTGCGCGGCGGCGCAAAGCTTGCAGACGTGGTGAAGGCGCTCAACGCGCTCGGCGCAAAGCCGATGGATCTTGTCAGCATTCTCCAGGCGATGAAAGCGGCGGGGGCCTTGCGCGCCGAGCTGGAAATCATCTGAACACGACGAACGCCGACGAACGCGCGGGCCTGACGGCTTGAAGTCTGGCCGCCCCGATACCGCGCGCAAGCCGTATCGGGGCAGGGCGGCTCTCCGCCGTCAGGTTCAGATGCCGAGGATGTCAAGCAGGTCGGTTTGATTCCAGGTCGTGCCGTCGGCGAAGCGGACTTCCTCGATTTCGTAGGCGGCGTTGCTGAAGAAGTTCGACACGATGATCTGGTCGGTTGATTCAGCCAGCTCGAGGATCAGGTGGCTGCCCGAGCGCAGGAACTGGACGTCGTCGGGCGCAATATCCCCGGCGAACTCGATGGCGTCTACGTTGCCCGTGGTCGTGTCGTAGTCGTAGATCGTGTCTTGACCGTCGCCACGGGCGAAGTAGTAGGTATCGTTGCCCTTTTCGCCTTGAAGTTTGTCGTTGCCTTCGCCGCCGATCAGGATGTCGTTGCCGCCGTCGCCGTACAAGGTGTCGTTGCCGCCATCGCCCCTGAGCGTGTCGGCGTCGCTCGCGCCGTAGAGTGTGTCATTGCCCGCGCCGCCCGAGATGTCGCGCTCGTTGCCTGTGACC
>JAIRMC010000090.1 GCA_031258965.1 Azoarcus sp.
TACACCATCCGGACAGTTTTGTCCATGCTCGCAGGTGACGCAATTGACACAGTTTTCAATAAAGCGGGCTTCAACATGATGAATTCTCCACAGTCTGTTTAAAAGAAACTTTTGAAAAACCGTGAATCTGCCAGACGTCAATGGGTTTCAGTTCATGACAATACCCCTTTTGGTAATCTGTGCATGCACTATACGGACAAATACAGGCAGCCTGGATAGCATCCCAATAGCCAAACGTGAAATAGTAGTCAATCACATCGAAATGACAGAATATAGTCATCAGCATCAAGGGATGCTAGACGATTCATCGCCAGACCGGCTCAGGCTTGAGACTCCACTCTTGCTTCGGATCTCAAGAGTAACTATTTAGGGTATTTTCTCAGTATTGAATAGAATAACAAATAATGTATTAATTAAATTATATTAATGCGGCATTTGTCGATAACTTATTGTAAGGACAGAGGTAAAATGTGCTCATTCCCTTGCAATAGAGGCGGACGATGGAACCCAAACCGAAGCATCCGCGAAGCAGCGAACTATTCAAGCAAGCCCTTGAGGAGATGATCGACCTCGATCATCCGTTGGCGAAGCTGGCGCGGCGCTTCCCCTCCACCCTCGGAACCGTTAAAATGCGCACCCTCGCGGAGAGGTGGATGAGTGGTTTAAGTCGCACGCCTGGAAAGCGTGTTCAGGGTAATACCCTGACGGGGGTTCGAATCCCCCCCTCTCCGCCACGGATATAATAGAATCAATGAGTTGTGAGCTGCTTTAATTTTAGCCTACATAAAAGCCCGCAATTGCACGACTGATGGTCGGTATTCCTAGCCCGCGAAGCCTTCCAAAAACGGGTGCCCATCTTACGGTTTCGAGACGGGAATGGCATGCGAGCGAGATTCGCGACGTTCACCAAATGGAATGTTCATGCGGATATTGATACTGGAGAAACGCCGATAAAGTTAATTGTCATTCCAGGCGGCAATCCGCGAGGCTCCAACCGAAACCCCAAACCGTTCCGGGCGAATCCGCACGGGGGCGTTACAATCCCGTTGCGCGCGAATCTGCGTTTTTTTCCGATCCGGGTCATTCATGTCTCTCTACAGCGTCCTCAAAGTCCTGCACATCTTTTTCGTCATCAGTTGGTTCGCCGGACTTTTTTATCTGCCGCGTATTTTCGTGAATCACGCCATAGCCGAGGATGCACCCACCCGCGAGCGACTCGGCACAATGGAGAGAAAGCTTTACCGTTTCGTGACGCCCATCGGCGTTCTCGCCGTCGCTTGCGGGCTAGCTCTGTGGATCGCGTTTCCGGCGCTTTATTCCGGCGGCTGGCTGCATGCCAAAACGGCGCTGGTGGCGGGGCTTGCCGCTTATCACGTTTATTGCGGGCGACTTTTGCGCGATTTTGCTTCGGGGCTTAACCGCCACAGCCATGTGTGGTATCGCGTATTCAACGAGTTGCCGGTACTGGCGCTGCTCGCGGTACTGGTGCTGGTGGTGATGAGGCCGTTCTGAGCGCCGCCCATGAGCGAGATCTTTTTTTCTCCTGTGCCGCGCGGCCTGGAAGAGACGCTCGCCGCTGAGTTGCGCACGCTCGGCGTGACCGATCCCCATGCGACGGCGGGCGGCGTGGAATGGGCCGGGGACTGGCCGATGTGCTGGCGCGTGAATCTCGAAAGCCGTCTGGCTACCCGTGTGCTGTGGCGCGTGGGGCATGGCCGTTACAGGAACGAAGCGGATATTTACAGGCTCGCACACGGCACGACCTGGGCGAAGTGGTTTACGCCGGAGGAGACGATCCGCGTTTTCGTCACCGCGCGCCAGTCGCCGCTGAAAAGCCTGGAGTTCATTACGCTGAAGATCAAGGATGCCGTGTGCGACTATTTCCGCGCCGTCCGCGGTAGCCGCCCCAGTGTGGATACAGCGCGGCCCATGGTGCGCATCCACGCTTTTTTAAGCCGCGATGCCGTCACGCTGTATCTCGATACGTCGGGCGAGCCGCTTTATAAACGCGGGTTCAAGCCGGGCACGATCGAAGCGCCGCTCAAGGAAAATCTCGCCGCGGGCATTCTGGCGCTTTCCGGCTGGCGGACGGACGAGCCGTTGGTCGATCCGATGTGCGGCAGCGCGACTTTCCTGATCGAGGCGGCGCAGATCGCGCTCGACATCGCGCCCGGACTGGGGCGGCATTTCGCGTTCGAGCATCTGCGCACGTTCGACGCCGGGCAGTGGGCCGCCCTTCGCGGGGAGGCGCAAGCGCGGCGACGGCGTCCGCGCCGCTTGCCCATCCATGGGTCGGACATCGCGGGCAGCCCGTTGCGCCGCGCGCGCGAAAACCTTGCCGCCGCAGGGCTGGAGGGCTGCGTGAGTCTCGAAAAGGCCGACCTGCTCGATCTCGCACCGCCCGCGCCAGGCGGGGTAATGATCGCCAATCCGCCTTACGGGGTGCGGCTTGGCGAGGCGGAGGCCCTCGCCGCGTTTTATCCCCGTCTCGGCGACGCGCTGAAACAACGCTGGCCGGGCTGGCGCTGTTATCTGCTGTCCGCCGATATGAATCTGCCCAAGGTCATCGGACTCCGGGCCAGCCGCCGCACGCCGCTTTTCAACGGGGCGCTGGAGTGTCGCCTGTTTGAATACAGAATCGTCGCGGGGCGAGGATCAGGGATCAGAAACGGCGCAAACGCGCCGCAGGCTAAATCTGATCCCTGATGCCAGCAATGTCGAGTTTGCGCGTGGCATCGGTGAGTTCGCCGGGTCTGCTGTGCTTACTGCTGAGCTTGATTTGCAGGCGCAGGTCGTTGACCGAGTCGGCATTGCGCAGGGCGTCTTCGTAGCTGATCAGTTCGGCCTCGTAGAGGTCGAACAACGATTGATCGAAGGTCTGCATGCCCAGTTCGCGCGAGCGTTTCATGACTTCCCGTATCTCCGGGATGTCGCCCTTGAAGATCAAGTCGGCAATCAGCGGAGTGTTGAGCATGATCTCGACCGCCGGTACCCGCCCCTTCTGGCCCTTGATCGGTAGCAGGCGTTGCGAAACCATGGCCCGCACGTTGAGCGAAAGATCCATCAGCAATTGTGGCCGCCGCTGCTCGGGAAAGAAGTTGACGATGCGGTCGATGGCCTGGTTGGTGCTGTTGGCATGCAGCGTCGCCATGGCGAGGTGACCCGTCTCGGCGAAGGCGATGGCGTAATCCATGGTTTCGCGGTCGCGGATTTCGCCCATGAGGATGACGTCCGGCGCTTGGCGCAAGGTGTTCTTCAGCGCGGCCTCCCAGGAGTCGGTGTCGATGCCGACTTCGCGTTGTTCGATGATGCAATTTTTGTGCTGATGAACGTACTCAATCGGATCTTCGATGGTAATGATGTGGCCATAGGAGTTTTCATTGCGGTAGTCGACCATGGCCGCAAGCGAGGTGGTCTTGCCGGTGCCGGTGCCACCGACGAGAATCACCAGCCCGCGCTTGGACATGGTGATCTCCTGGAGAATGGGCGGCATGCGCAAATCTTGCAGCGTGGGGATTTTGCCGGAGATCATCCGCAACACAAGGCTGACCCGGCCTTGCTGCACGAAGGCGTTGGCGCGGAAACGCCCAATCCCCGCGGGCGAAATAGCAAAGTTGCATTCCTTGGACGCCTCGAACTCGGCAGCCTGGCGGTCGTTCATCACCGCGCGGGCCAGCTCCGCCGTATGCGTCGGCGACAGAGGATGGCTCGATTGCGGCACGATGCGCCCGTCGATCTTGATCGCGGGCGGAAAACCCGCGGCAACCAGCAGGTCGGAACCGTTCTTCTGCACCATCAGGCGCAGCAGGTCATGCATGAATTTAAGCGTCTGGTCCCGTTCCACAGCAACCTCCCCTTTTTGTTTTATTTAGGCGGCGAAACTGTCCTTGTTTTGCGCGACCTGCCGGGCCTCCACCGAAGAGACCACATTGCGCCTCACGAGATCAATCAGGCATTGATCGAGCGTCTGCATACCATGGCTTTGCCCGGTCTGGATCGAGGAATACATTTGTGCGACCTTGTTTTCGCGGATCAGATTGCGGATCGCCGGGGTGCCGATCATGATCTCGTGCGCCGCCACCCGCCTCGATCCGTCCTTGGTCTTGATGAGAATCTGCGAGATAACCGCGCGCAGGGATTCGGAGAGCATGGAACGCACCATCTCTTTTTCAGCGGCGGGAAACACATCGACGATGCGGTCGATGGTCTTGGAGGCCGAGGACGTATGCAAGGTGCCAAACACCAGATGCCCGGTTTCCGCCGCAGTGAGCGCGAGGCGGATGGTTTCGAGATCACGCATTTCGCCCACTAGCACGACATCCGGATCTTCGCGCAAGGCCGAACGCAAGGCGTTGGCGAATGAAAGCGTGTCGCGGAACACCTCGCGCTGATTGATGAGGCAGCGTTTGGATTCGTGGACAAACTCGATGGGGTCTTCGACGGTAAGGATGTGCGCATACTCGTTTTCGTTGATGTGGTTAACCATCGCCGCAAGCGTGGTCGACTTTCCGGAGCCGGTAGGGCCGGTAACGAGCACGATGCCGCGTGGCTGCTCCACGATGCTGCGGAAAATCTGCGGGCATTCGAGCGCCTCGAAGGACAGTACCTTGGACGGAATGGTGCGCACCGCCACGGCGGCGCCGCGCTCCTGGTTGAAGGCATTGACCCGGAAACGCGCGAGGTTGGGAATGGCGAAAGAGAAATCGCATTCCAGCGTTTCTTCATACTGCTTACGCTGGCGGTCGTTCATGATGTCATAGACCATCGCATGCACGGCCTGGTGTTCCATGGGTGGAAGATTAATTTTGCGCACGTCGCCATTGACGCGGATCATGGGCGGCAGCCCGGCGGACAGGTGTAGGTCGGAAGCCTGGTTCTTGACGGCAAAAGCCAGCAGCTCGGTAATATCCATGGTGTTTGGTGGCCTGGCGAAAGCCTTGCGCGGCTTGTGGAAGATGCCCGTTTATCGGACGCCGGATAGCTCTGGTGTATACTGCCGCCTCGAAAATCCAAAGGCAAAAAAACCGAAGGCATGGCGTCGATTATTACCAATCTGCGCGCTGTTCATGCGCGCATCGCCGCCGCGGCCCAGGCCGCTGGGCGCGATCCAGCCTCGGTGAGCCTGCTCGCGGTGAGCAAAACCTGGCCCGTCGCCCAAGTGCACGCGGTATTCGAGGCCGGGCAACGCGCCTTTGGCGAAAATTACGTGCAGGAAGGCGTCAAAAAGGTTGCGGCGCTTGCCGGACTCGGGCTGGAATGGCATTTCATCGGCCCTGTGCAAAGCAACAAGACCCGGCTCGTGGCCGATGCCTTCGACTGGGTGCACAGCATCGAGCGCCTGAAAACCGCCGAGCGCCTGTCCGCGCAGCGCGATGCCGCCCGCCCGCCCTTGCAGGTCTGCCTGCAAGTCAACGTGAGCGGCGAGGCAAGCAAGAGCGGCGTCGCCCCGGAAGAAGCGCCCGCCCTGGCTCACGCGGTCACCACCCTGCCCCGCCTGCGCCTACGCGGCCTGATGTGCATTCCGGAGCCGGACGGCGGCCAGGACACGCTGCGGCGGCGCTTTGCGCTTTTGCGGCAACTGCGCGAACGGCTGGCCTCGGAGGGACTCGCGCTCGATACCCTGTCGATGGGCATGTCGCACGACCTCGAAGCGGCCATCGCCGAAGGCGCCACCCTCGTCAGAGTCGGCACGGCCATTTTCGGCGAACGGCAAAAACCAAACCACAGCGCGTAAACATCGGGTTTCACGCTACTCCAGTGCGGATTGTCAATCCGCTGCTAAAAAATCCAGCCGCGCGGGGGAACCTGGGAGTCATGCGGTTTTGCAAACCCAACCATGACTGTGACATTCATCCGCCAAATTCGCGCCGTGCGCCGCCGCCGGAGCGCTGTCATGAATGTCCGCGCGGGGAACCCTCGGACTCCACCAGCGCAACGCGCAGGCGTTCGGCACGGCCCGGCCCCGGCGCGATGCGTACCCGCTTGGCACGCGAAGCCTCGCCGTTCACGAGGCTGACCGCCGATTTTGGCGCGCCGCAGATTTCCGCCAAAAACGCGCACAGCGCGGCATTGGCCTTGCCGTCGACGGGCGGCGCGGCGAGGCGAATCTTGGCGGCTTCGCCATGCAGACCGACAAAGCCGGTGCGTTTCGCCCCCGGCCGCACATGCAGCGCAAGGATCAGTGCGCCGTCGTGGGTTTCGGTCAGCCAGCCGCCCGCCACGTCAGGAAACCGGGGAAAGCGCCAGCGTGCCCAGCCACATCCGATTGAGCACCAGCAAGATGATTTGCAGCAGCACCAGCAGCACCAGCGGCGACAGGTCGATGCCGTTGAACGGACGTATCAGCCGCCGGAAAGGGGCAAGAAAGGGCCGCGCCAGCGCGTCGAACACCATGGTCATCGGCGAGTGCTGGCCCACCCAGGACAATACCGCCGCCGCCAGGACAATGAAGAAAACCAGATACGTCGCCATGCGCGCGAGACCGATGAGGCCAAACAGGGGAACGGCGGCCAGCGTTCCCGCCGGTACGCCGGACAAGGCCAGTTCGACCGTGGCGTAGAGTGCCTGCGCAATCCAGGCAGGCAGAAGGCTTGCCATGTCGAGTCCGAACAGTCCGGGGATGATGCGGCGAAAGGGCATCACCACCCAATCGGTGACGGCAATCACGAAATTTCCCACCGGATTGCGGAAGGAAACCCGCCCCCATTGCATGAAAAACCGCGCCAGCAACGCCAGGGTGATGAAGCCGAACGCCGTGCTGGCGAGGAGAAGCACGATCTGGATGGCAAGCATATTGTTTCGTCCCTACGTTCGATCCTGTCCGAATTGTTCGCCCAGTTCGCGGCTGCGCGCGCTTGCAACCGCCACCGCGTCAACCAGGGCATCGTACCAGCCAGCGGCGGCGAGCCGGGCGAGCGCCGCGGCGGTAGTGCCGCCTTTGGAGGTCACTTTTTCACGCAGCACGGCGGGCGGATCATCCGACGCCGAGGCCAGCCGCGCCGCGCCGAGCACGGTATCGACTGCCAGCCGTCGGGCATCGGCGGCATCGAACCCTTGCGCGCGGCCAGCGGCTTCGAGTGCCTCAATGAAGTGAAAGACGTAAGCGGGGCCGCTGCCGGAGATGCCCGTCACCGCATCAAGCCGGGCTTCGTCGTCTACCCACACGATGCCGCCGACCGCTGCAAGAATGCGCTCGGCGGTTTCGCGCCCAACGGCATCGACCGCCGGGGCGGCGTACATGCCGGTCACGCCCGCGCCGATCAGGGCGGGCGTATTGGGCATGCAGCGCACCAGCCGGGTGTAGGGCGCGCCCGCGCCGCCAAGCCAGCGCCCGATGTCGGCCAGGCGCAGACCGGCGGCGATGCTGATGACCAGCGTGCGCCGCAATGCTCCAGCAAACGGCGTCAGCGCCGTCTGCATCTGTTGAGGCTTGACCGCCAGCGCCAATACGTCGGCGCGGCGCGTTCCGTCATCGGGCACGGCCAGCGCGCGCACACCGAAACGCGCCTGCAAACGCTCGCGGGCAGCGGCGTCCGGTTCGATGACGTGGATGGCATCCGCCGCGAAACCGCGTTCGACCATGCCGCCTATCAAGGCAGTGGCCATGTTGCCGCCGCCGATGAATGCAATATCCATAATCCGGATTCCAGGGGGGCAGAAATTATAGACCGTAAACTTCTCCTGAAGATTCAGGCTTCACGGTCAATTGCCGCTTGGTGAAAGCGGGCTGTGGCGCAACGCGGAAGCCCGCGTCCTGTTTTTCCTGGTCGACGAGCGCGGCGTGAAGCGCTCCGGCGGCCAGCGCGGGCTGACACGGTTTTGCGATCAACCGGGAAGCCGTGTCAACGCTCGAACATCAACTGCCCTTCTACCAAGGTATAGCGCACTTGTCCCGGCAGTTCTTCGCCAAGGAAGGGGGTGTTCTTGCCCTGGCTTTTCAGGCTGTCGCGGCTGACGACGGCGCGGGCGGCGGGGTCGAACACGCAGATGTCGGCGCGGGCGCCGGGGGCGAGGTGCCCAGCTTTGGTGATGCCGACGAGACGCGCCGCGTCCAGGGTGATCCGCGAGAGCGCGACGGGCAGCGGCACGGCGTGCTCCGCAGCCCATTTCAGTGTGAGCGGGAGCAGCAGTTCAAGACCGGTCGCACCGGGTTCGGATTCGCTGAAGGGTTTGAGTTTGTGGTCGTCGTCGACGGGGGTGTGGTCGGAGCACAGGGCGTTGATGCACCCTTCGGCCAGGCCGCGCGCAAGGGCGTCGCGGTCGCTCTGCCCGCGCAGGGGCGGGACGAGGTGGCAGTGGGTGTTGAAGTGGCCAATGTCGCAGTCGCACAGGTGCAGGTGGTTGATGGAGACGTCACAGGTGACGTCCATGCCATCGGCGCGCGCCTGTTCGATCAGGGCAAGTCCTTCGGCGCTGGAGAGCCGGGTAATGTGCAGCCGCGCGCCGGTGACTTTCGCCAGTTGCAGATAGGTGAAGATCGCCACGGTTTCGGCGGCCACGGGGATGCCGGGCAGGCCGAGGCGGTTTGCGACTTCGCCATCATGGGCAAAGCCGCCGCGCGCAAGGAAGGGGGCGATGGGTTGCAGCCAGACGCGAAAGCCAAAGGTGGCGGCGTATTGCATGGCGCGCATCAGCACCATGTTGTCGACGATGGGGATGTTGGCCTGCGAGAAGGCGACGCAACCCGCCTCGACGAGTTCGGCCATCTCGGACAAGCGTTCGCCCTTGAGGGCGATGGTCAGTGCACCGACAGGGTAGATGTGGGCGCGGTTGAGTTTCTTGGCGCGGTAGCAGAGCATTTCGACCAGCCCCGGTTCGTCCAGGGCGGGGTCGGTGTCGGGCGGGATCGCCACGCTGGTGACGCCGCCCGCCATGGCCGCTTCCATTTCGGATTCAAGGGTGGCGCGGTATTCAAAGCCTGGTTCGCGCAGGCGAGCGGCGAGATCGATCAGGCCGGGCGCGACGACGAGACCGTCGGCGTCGAGCGTGCATTCGGCCTCGAAGCTGGCGGGGGCGCTGCCGAGGGCGGCGATCTTGCCTTCGGCAATGAATACGTCCTGGACGCGATCGACCTGGTGCATGGGATCGATGACACGGCCATTGACAATGCGGATTTTCATCGCGGTTTCCTTATTGACCGGCAAGCAGGCTCATGACGGCCATGCGCACGGCGATCCCGAAGGTGACTTGCGGCAGGATGACGGCCTGCGCGCCGTCGGCGACGGCGGAGTCGATTTCGATGCCGCGGTTGAGCGGCCCCGGATGCATGACGATGGCGTTCTTCCTGGCGAGCGCGAGTTTTTCCGGCGTCAGCCCCCAGACCTTGTAGTATTCCTGCGGGGTGGGCAGCAGCGCACCCGCCATGCGCTCGTTCTGGAGCCGCAGCATCATGACCACGTCGACTTCGCGTAAGCCTTCGCGCATGTCGTTGAAGGTGCGCACACCCATTTTCTCGATACCGGTGGGCAGCAGGGTCTTGGGGGCGATGACCCGCACGTCGGGCACGCCGAGGATAGTGAGCGCCGCGATCTGCGAACGGGCCACCCTGGAGTGCAGCACATCGCCCACGATGGCGACGGAGAGATTGCCAAAGTCGCGCTTGTAGTGGCGGATCGTGTACATGTCGAGCAGGCCCTGGGTCGGATGGGCATGCCGCCCGTCGCCCGCGTTGATGACGTGGATGTGGTCGCGGCCCGTGGCTTCCAGATGTTGGGCGATCAGCACTGGCGCACCGCTGGCGGCGTGGCGCACGACGAACATGTCGGCATTCATCGCGCAGAGGTTGTCGACGGTGTCGAGCAGGCTTTCTCCCTTGGCGGTGGAGCTGGTGGAAACGTTGAGGTTGACGACGTCCGCCGTCAGGCGCTTGGCAGCAATCTCGAAGGTAGTGCGCGTACGGGTGGAGTTCTCGAAGAACAAGTTGAAGATGCTCTTGCCGCGCAGCAGGGGCAGTTTCTTGACTTCGCGTTCGGCGACTTCGGTAAACGGCGCGGCGTGGTCGAGGATGGCGGTAATGACCTCGCGCGGCAGGCCGTCGAGGGTGAGCAGATGTTGCAATTCGCCGTGCTTATTGAGTTGCGGATTATGCATCGACCAACCTCAGGAACAAATTGCCGTCTTCCGCCTGTTCCAATTGCAGGTTTTGCGAGGCGGGCAGTGGTTCGGGCAGGATGTGGGCACAGTAGCGGGCGGCAATCGGCAACTCGCGCCCGCCGCGATCGACGAGCACCGCGAGTTCGACGCTGGCCGGGCGGCCAAAGTCAAAGACTTCGTTGAGCGCGGCGCGAGTGGTGCGGCCTGTGTAGAGCACATCGTCGACGAGGATCACCGCCGCGTCCTCGATCGAAAACGGGATATCGGCGCGCTGGGGACGGCCATGCAGGCCTCTTGCACCATAGTCGTCGCGGTAGAAGGAGATGTCGATGGCGCCGGGCGCGCCCTTGAGGCCAAGTAGGGTGTGCAGGCGGCGGGCCAGCCATTCGCCGCCGGTGCGGATGCCGATGAGAACGGTATTCGGCTGGAAGTTAGGGCGTATCTGCTCGGCCAGTTGGCGGCAAAGCGTTTCTGCGTCAGGCAATTGCATGTCGGTGCATATCCAGGAAATGTTGCAGGATGAGCCGCGCCGCGACGGCATCGAGCTTTTCTTTGCGCGCCTGCCAGCGCCGCACGCCGACTCCGCGCAGGGTACGCCCGGCTTCGACCGAGCTGAGCCGTTCATCGGCGAAAAAGACCGGCAGGCCGAAGCGGCCATGCAACTGGTTGGCGAAGCGGCGGCAGCGCGGTTCGAGCGCATGCGTGCCCTCGCCGTCGAGCGGGCGAGGCAGGCCGACGACGAGGGCGACGGGCCGCCATTCTTCGATCAGGCGGGAGATGGCGGCGAAGCGGGCGGCATTGACTTCACCGCCGACGGTGGCAAGCGCGCTGGCAAGCCCTGTTTCGAGTTCACCCGTGGCAACGCCGATGCGGGCCAGGCCAAAGTCGAAACCGAGAAGGCAACCGTGCATCGGCAAGGAAGGAGGATGGGAGACGGCCGGTGCGCCCTCAGGCATGCCCGGCAACCACGCTGAGTTGGGCAAGGTCGATGCCGAGCTTGTGCAAGGCGGCGGCCAGGCGTTCCTCAGGCGGCAGATCGAAAATGATCGACATGTCGGCGGGAACGGTAAGCCAGGCGTTATCGACGAGTTCCTGTTCAAGCTGGCCCGCCGTCCAGGCCGCGAAGCCGAGGCTGACGAGCACTTCGCGCGGTTCGCCCTTGCTGCCGATGGCTTGCAGGATATCGCGGCTGCTGGTGAGACCGACTTCGTCGTTGACTTTCAGCGTCGAGTGCCAGTCGCCAGTCGGGCGATGGAGGACGAAGCCGCGATCGGTCTGCACCGGGCCGCCGAAATAGACGGGCTGTGCATTGAAACCCGCAACGTCCAGGCGAAGATCCACGCGCTCGAAAAGCGTCCCGAGTGTCATGTCGATCGGGCGGTTGACGATGATGCCGAGCGCGCCCTGGTCGTTGTGTTCGGCGATGTAGGTCAGGGTGCGCGCGAAATGGGGATCAGCCATGTGGGGCATGGCGACCAGGAAATGGTGGGTAAGGTTGCTTGAGACAGTATCCATGGCTGCATTCTACGCTGCCATGGATACCGCGTCGTGTGCGAATTGGACATGACGTGGTGAATGGCGACGCTCCGCCCGGCGCGGCTTGCATTCAGGCGGGGTGGGCGGCGCGATGGGCATAGGAAGCGATCAGGCCGAGAAGTTCTTCTTCCTGATAGGGTTTGCCCAGATAGTAATTGGCGCCGACTTCCATCGCATAGTCGCGGTGCTTGTCCGCCAGCCGCGAGGTAATCATGATGACCGGCACATCCTTCAGCCTTGCGTCGGCGCGAATGTTGCGGACGAAGTCGAAGCCGTCCATGCGCGGCATTTCAATGTCGGAGAGGATGACATCCGGAATGTTGTCGATCAGCGATTCGATGGCATCGACGCCGTCCTTGGCGGTAATGACGCGGTAGCCCTCGCGTTCGAGCATGCGACTGGTGATCTTGCGCACGGTGAGGGAGTCGTCGACCACCATGACCGTCGGCTCGTGAGGCGGCGATTGCAGCGGCGGCGGCAACTCTGTCGGCAGGGATGAATCAGTTCCAGCGACGGTCTGGCCATAGATGATTTCGCGGCTCATCATGGCGACCGGATTGATGATCAGCACGATCTCACCGTTGCCGAGCACGGTAGCGCCGGACATGCCGACGATGCGGGCCAGTTGCGGGCCAGCGTTCTTGACGATGATTTCCTGATGGCCGCGCAGGGCATCGACGTGCAGCGCCAGGGTCTGCGAGCCGGAATGCAGCAGCAGCACCCAACTGTAGCGACCGATTTCCGGCTCAGCCGCGCGGTCGCCGAGCAGGTTCGACAGGTAGTGATAGGTATACCACTGCCCAAGCCATTCGATGCCGCCGTCGGCGCGCAGCCGTGCGGTGGCGTCGGCCTTCAGTTCCATGACCTGCGAGATCATGCTCGCCGGAATCGCGTAGTGGTAGCCGCCTGAGCGCACCAGCAGGGCCTGGGTGACGGCCAGCGTGAGCGGCAGGAAAATGCTGAACTGCGTGCCGATTCCCGGCGTGGAAGAAACATCGACGCGACCGCCGACCGAGGCGGTTTCGGCTTTCACCACATCCATGCCGACGCCGCGACCGGAAACAGCCGATACGGTTTCAGCGGTCGAGAAACCGGGGACGAAGATCAGATTGGCCAGCCGCCGTTCGTCGGGGGCTTCGTGCGGCCCGAGCAGGCCGCGTTCGCGCGCGCGTTCGATGATGCGCTCGAAGTTCAGTCCCGCGCCGTCGTCGGCCAGTTCGATCACGATTTCGTTGCCTTCCTGGCACGCCGTGAGCGTGATCTGGCCAATCTCGGGCTTGCCCTGGGCGCGGCGTACTTCCACCGGCTCGATGCCGTGGGCGAGCGCATTGCGCAGCAGATGTTCAAGCGGCGCCACGATGTGGTCGAGCACGCTGCGGTCGATTTCGATGCCGCCGCCGCGTATATCGAGGTTGGCGCGCTTGCCCAATTCCTTGGCGCCCTGGCGCACGATGCGGTACAGACGCACGGCGAGGCTGTCGAACGGCACCATGCGCACTTGCATCAACGCCTGTTGCAATTCGCGGGTGGTGCGCGCCTGGCTGTGCAGGGCGAAGTCGGCGCTGTCCAGGTTCTTCAGCAGGTTTTGCTGGACCGTGGTGACGTCGTTGACGCTCTCGGCCATCATCCGCGTCAATTCTTGCAGGCGCGTGTAGCGATCCATTTCCAGCGGATCGAATTCGACATGCCTGCTCTCGGCCTGGGCGATGCGGGTTTGCATCTGCACGTCGGCCTGTATTTCGATCTCGCGCAACTGGTTGCGCAGGCGGATGACGTTTTCAGTGAGATCAAGCATGCTGCGGCGCAACTGGCGCAACTCGCCTTCGATACGGGTGCGGGCCACGCCGATTTCGCTGGCATCGTTGACAAAGTTGTCAACCATGTCCGCACGCACGCGCAAGGCCACATTGGCGGACTCGGTCTCGACGGACGGCGCCAGGGAAGCAGCCGGAACACTCGCAAGTGCAATGGACACGAACGGCGCGGCGGTCTCGGTCGAAAAAGAAGGGGCCGCCACGCTTTCGGCCGTAGCGGCGGGGCCGTTGATGAGCGTGTCGATGGCCTGTTCGGCAATGTCCAGCGCGGAAGCGACTTCGTCGATCAGGGCGGGAACGTCCTGATCGGCATGGAGGGCCGATTCCACGCGGGATTCGAGCTGGTGGATCTGGTTGCCCAGAGTCATCGCCCCGACCATCCGCGCGCTGCCCTTGAAGGTATGGAGGTAGCGTTTCACGAGCGTGGCGTGCTCGTCATTATCGGTATCGCCGCTCCAAGCGCGCAGGGTGTGATGCAGATTGTTGAGCAGTTCCCCAGCTTCTTCAAGGAAGATCGGCAACAGTTGTTCGTCGACTTCGTCGCTCACCACGGGCGTCGGACTTTCCAGCGCAGCGACGGATTTCGGCGCGAGCTGCGAGGCGGCTTCGGGGAATATCTTCGCCGCGACTTCCACGATGGCCTTGTCGTCGGGCGCGCCGGCGGCATTTTCGATGTCGGTCGGCGCATGCCCGATCCGGTCGAGCTGTTCGACCAGTTCCGGCGTCTCCAGCGGCATGTTCAGGCTAATGACCTCGGCCAGCATGGCGTCGAGCGTGTTGGCGCTGGCCGTGAGCAAGGCCAGCTCGTTGGCCGTGGGGGGACGCTTCTGGTCGCAGAGCCGTTGTTGTGCATGTTCCAGCGCCTTGCCGAGCTGATAGAGCGGCGCGCAGCGCGCGGTGCCGGAAATGCCCGCGCACGAATGCGCGGCGCGCAGGGCCGCTTCCGGCACCAAAAGAGTGGGATTGGCGGCGAGGTGGTCGAATTCCTGATGCAGCGTGGTGATATGCATCTGCGCTTCGGCCACGTAAAGCTCGAAGAGCGGCCTGGAAATCTCGACATTGCCAACAATCAGAGTGTCATACCCGGATTCGGTCGGGAGCAGCGTGGAAGCAAGATCGTCCGTTTCCGCGGGCGGTTCGCTTTCCAGCCCGGTATAGGGCTGGAACGAGCCGAAATCGTAGGGTTTGAACTCCGGCACCGTGATCGACGAGGTTTGATCGGCGGTGTCCGCTTCGGCATCGGCGAGCGGGACGGTTTCCGGTTCGGCGTCGGTCGCAGGGGCTTCGTCAGACCCGCCAAAGTCGATGCCTTCGATCTCGAACGTCGTATCCTGGGACGAAACTTGCTCATGGGCAGGCTCCGACACAATAGGCGTCTCTGTCTCGACAAGCGCATCCTTGGAGAAGACTCCGGAAACATCGACCAGGGTTTCTGTCAGGTCTTCCTCTGGGGGCGGCGCAACGGGTTCGGACGCCTTGGCTTCGGGAATGAGCGTGGCGCTCTGGGCGACAACAGCGTCCTCGATCAACGGCACGCTGTCGCGCAGGCGTTCGGACTCCGCCAGCAAGGCCGAGACGTCCCGGTGATACTTGGCCTCGTCCTCGATCTGCGCAACCCAGGCGACGAATTCGCGGTGAGCGTTGTCAATCAGCCGCAGCAAGGCGGGTGTGACCTGCCATTCGAGCTGCAACCAGCGATTGAACGTCTGCTCCATCCCCCAGGCGGCTTCGCCCAGTTCGCTCAGGCCAACCATGCGCCCACTGCCCTTGAGGGTATGGAAGCCACGACGGATTTCCGTGAGATAGTCGCGGTTGCCGGGTTCGGCCCGCAACTGCCCAAGGCGCGTGTCGACGGCATCCAGCACTTCACGTGCTTCCTCGATGAAGATGCACAGCAGTTCGGCGTCGAGTTCTTCTTTCGGCACTTCGGCCAAGCGCTGGATTTCCGCTGCGGCGGGAGGAATGGGAACGGGCGGCTCCAGCGCGATTTCGATGTCCGCTTCCCCGTCGGTTTCGATCTCGAACGTCGGGAAAGCCTCGATGCCATCGGACGGCGCGGGATGCGCATGAGGCTCGTGCTCCGGCGTGGAATGGACGGCGGGAATCTCGGGCAGATCGGGGAGTTCGATCTCGGCCACCTTCGCCGCGGCGACGGCTTTTTTCGGGTCCAGGTATTGGGAAATGGAAGTCCGGCTGTATTGCAGGGACTGAACGAAGAAACCCAAGGCCGAGAAATGACGGGCAAGTTCGATGAGTTCAGCGTCGTCGATGGGTTCTTCGCCTTTGGCCAGGCGACTGACGGTTTCCCCGGCTTTCCGGATAATCTCGATGGCATCCGTTTCACCCAACAGGGTGAGTGCGCCTTCGATCTGGTGCAGAGGGGCGGAAAGGTTTTCCAACGGCGCGCGTTTCGCGTGGTCGCGAAAAAAGTCGTCGAGGGTCTGTTCGATGGCGGCGAGGCTGGAAAGGATTTCCTGCGACAGTTGCGCCATCGCTTCTTTTTCTTGTTGTTTGCGCGCGGATTCGGCCGCCGCCGCACTGGGCGCATCGCCAGGCTCGTCGCCACGGGCAAGCGCCTCCAACCTGGCGAGCGCATCGCCGACCTGTGCCTGGAAACCGGCGTCGGCCTGGGTAAGATCAAGCGCCGTTTCCGCCAGCAGCAGGGCGGTGGCGAATTCCAGCGCGATGGGTTCGGAATAGCGTTGCGGATTCGCGCTCAGCCACATCACAAAGCGGCTCATGCCGCCAAGCAGACGGAAAAGGACGGGACGGCCAAGCGTCGCGGCGGATTTCGTGAGGTCTTCGATCTGGGCGGTGAATTCGGACAGCGCCGTCGCGCCCTGCTCGCCGAAGGTGTTCCACTCTTCCTTGATCCTGGTCAGCCGGGCGTGCAATTCCTGAAGCAATGGGGCCAGGGGCAGATCGCTGACGATCGAGCCTTCCTCGGGAATCAGGTTGTCCAGCTTCCATGCCTTGCGCGCCGCCAACTGGATCGCCGTCGTGCCGGGCCGGCTGGCAATGTTGTAGAGGACTTCGCGCAGCAGGCGTTCGGGCAACACTTGCGGCGCGTCGCCAACGTGGCGCAACTGGGATTCGAGCCGGGACAGCACATGCTTGGCGGCGAGCAGCTCGTCGGGCGGAATGGCGGGGAGCGTGTCGATGAAGGCCTGCCCGGCCCACCACAGGGCGCGCATACCGGGGCTGTCTTCGGAGATTTCAAGCCCGGCGAGGGCAGCGCGCATGGCGCCGGTGTGGGCGGCATCCGGATGGCGCAGCCAGTCGAGCAAGCCGCGCTGGAAGCGCAGGCGCATGACCCGGCGTTGGTGCTGGCGCTGTATCGCATCGAATTCCGGCGTCCCGTCGCGGCGGGGAATGCGCACGCCCAGATCGGGGAAAAAGAGATCGGCAGGCGACGGAGCCGCCTCGCCCCGGGCGACCACCAGTTCGCGGTATAGCGGCAGCAGCCGCAAGGGCTGGTCGGACGCGCCATGAACCAGCTCGTCAAGATAATTGCCAATGCTGGCGAGCGCGCGGCGGGCAAGCGCGATCTGCGCTTCGCCGATCGGCAATTCGCCGCGAACAAGCGCGCCGAAGAATAAATCCAGGGCCGCGACGAACTTGGTCAGTCCATCCAGCCCGATGATGGACAGCGCGCCGTTAACTTGGTGCAGATGGGTCTGCGCGAACTGGATCCTGGCGGGGCCGTCGTCCGATTCCGCCGCGAGCTTGAGGCTGTCCGCCGCACGCGACAGCGCCTGGTCGATCTCCCCCCTGACCCAGTTAAGCGGGCCGAGATCCGGTTCGTTGGCTTGCGTCATAAAGGCAATTCCGTGCTGGTTTCCCTGGATCAAACTTTGAAACCGGAAACCGAACCTTTCAGTTCGATTGCGAGGTCGGCCAACTGACCAACCGATTCAGCCGTTTGCTTGGTGCCATGGGTCGTC
This sequence comes from Azoarcus sp., assembly GCA_031258965.1. GTDB lineage: Bacteria > Pseudomonadota > Gammaproteobacteria > Burkholderiales > Rhodocyclaceae > WRNU01. The sequence continues at coordinate 17,387 of JAIRMC010000090.1, forward strand.
TGCTCGGTAATGGCGAGGATGTCCTTCATGGTCTCCGCGACCCGGATGGCCTCGGCGGCCTGATCCTGCGTATCGGTGGAGATTTGTTCGATCAGGTGGGCGGCATCCATCGACACCTGTCCCATCTCGGCCAGCGCCTGACCGGCCGCGTCCGATAGCCGCGCGCCCTCCACCACGTCGCGCGTAGCGTTTTCCATGGCGCCGACGGCATCCTGAGTGTCGGTTTGGATGGTCTTCACGATAGCCGCGATCTGCTTGGTCGCTTCGGCGGAACGTTCCGCCAGACGCTGCACCTCTTCCGCAACCACGGTGAAGCCGCGTCCGGCTTCGCCCGCGGAGGCGGCCTGGATGGCGGCGTTCAAGGCTAGCACGTTGGTTTGTTCGGTAATGTCGGAGATCAGTTCCACGATTTCGCCGATTTCCTGCGAGGATTCGCCCAAGCGCTTGATGCGCTTTGAGGTTTCCTGGATTTTTTCGCGGATCGCGTTCATGCCGTGGATGGTGTTTTCCACCGCGTCGGCCCCCTTGCGCGCCGACTCCAGCGACCGGCGGGCGACCTGCGCGGTATGCAGCGCCCGTTCGGACGATTGGGTCATTTGCTGCGCCATGCTCTGCACAGTGGCACCGGCTTCTTCGATCTGGTGCGACTGGCGTTCGGTGGCGTCGAGCAGTTCCGCCGACGTGTGCTGCGCGGTCTGGGTGGCGCTGGTCACGCGACCGGCGGCGTCGTTGATCCGGCTCACCAGCATCGCCAATTCTTCAATGGTGTAGTTCACCGAGTCGGCAATCGCGCCGGTAATATCTTCCGAAACCGTGGTGCGGATGGTGAGGTCGCCGTCGGCAAGGTCGCCCATCTCGTTCATCAGCCGCAGGATCGCCGCTTGCGTATGGTTGCGCTCGTCTTCGGAGTGTTGGCGCTGACGGTCGATGCTGGCCTGGCGGGCAACGACTTCGCTGCGATAGACCTTGGTGATGAGAATCAGCACCAGCAGTGCGGCAAGCGCACAAACCAGCGTCGCCATCGAGAGCGCGCCGAAAATGCTCGACGCGCTGGCAAAGGCGTTGCCCAGGATGCCGACATCTCTGAATATCGTCGCCGCCTGGCTGTTCAGGCGATTGCTGGCCGCCTGGACCGTTAACAGCAGTTTCAGGTCGCCTTCGAGGTTTTGTATGGCGGCCTGGACATCCTGCGAACCGCTGTCCATCGCCTCGCGCGCGGCCATCAGCCTGGACAGTTGCAACATGATGGCGCTATCCGACGAGGAGGTGAGCGAGGTCAGTTCGTTTTCTTTGTCGAGAATCAGCCGGATATCCTGCTCCATCTGCCCCCAACCGTTGACAACGGCTTCGAGCAAGGGCTGTTCGCTGGTATCGACCATGCGCACGGGACGGCCATCCAGCTCACCGCCCTGGAAGAGCGCCTCCTTGAGGACGTTGAAACGGTCGCGGCTCGTCCTCAGTTCCTGGAACGCGCCGACCTGCCCCTGAAGCGCCAGTTGTCCCGCCTTGGCGATCTGCTGCGAGAGCGCCTGCAACTCGCCTGTCACCGCAACCTGGTTCGCCACTTCGCTGATGCGCCAGTTCTGGAAAATCATCAGACCGGCGGTCGCCAGGCCCAGCAACACGAACAGCCAGGCCAAGCTGCGCACCCGCCCGGAACCCGCCGGTTGCTGATGTTCTCCGGATGCCGCCGCGATCCGTTCGGCGGTCAGGGATCGCGCCGCCGCCGTCTGGTTTTCCAGAAAGGTTGTGGTTGTGGTGTCCGAGGGCTGTTGCCCTTGCTCAGCCGAACGATCCGAAAAGAGCTGTAATGCCATTTGCCTTGCTCCGCCGCGATTATTGATTCGCCGATCTTTGATTGAGGATATTGGAAGGAACGATGTCGTGCCCCCATCCGAGGCCCGCATCGAGAAAAACGCTATTCGCCAAGAGCTGCGAGATGTCCAGCCGCAGCCAAAGCTGGTTGTTCGCATCCCGCAGATGCCCGCTCACCCAGGGGCGAGGGTCCGCCTCGCTCGCGTCCGGTTCGAAATCGTCCTCGTTGCGCAGCCCCAGCACACGCGACACCAGGATGGCGCTGTGTATGTTCTGCCTAGCGCCAATCAGCAACAGGCGGGATTGCGCGCCGGGCGAGGGAATGGGCGGGCCATCATGGAAACGCGACAAGTCGACGACGCTGTACAGCACGCCGCGTACATTCACCAAGCCGCGATACCACTCGTGCGTGAGCGGCACCGGCGCCAACGCGGGGGGCGCTATGATTTCGCCTGTGTCGGGCAGACCGAGCAGCCAGTGCTCGTTTCCCGCCAGCACCCCCAACAACCCCCGGCGCTCGCCTGTGCGGGACTCGGCCAGACGGCGGGCGAGATTTTCCTGGAACTGGCGCAGACTGATTCGCTTGGACATTTCGCTCAGCCGATGCTCCTGATACGTGCAAGCAGAGCGCCATAGTCGAGAGGCTTTACGATATAGTCGTATGCGCCCTGGCGCATACCCCAAATCCTGTCGGTCTCAAGTCCCTTGCTGGTGCACATGATTATTGGAATACCGCGCGTGGTTTCCCACCGCGATATCGTGCGCGTGGCCTGGTAGCCATTCATGCCGGGCATGACGACATCCATCAGAATCAGGTCGGGCAATTCGCTGCGGCTTTTATTGATGGCATCTTCCCCACTTTCGGCGGTAACGACTTGATAACCGCTGCGGGAGAGAACCTCGGTCAACGCCAGCCGCTCGGTGGGCGAATCATCGACTATGAGCACTTTTTTGATTGACATCGTCGGAACTTTCCATCGGGTATTGCAAATAACTTCAACGCGGGTGGCTCCCGCCATGTTCGGAAACAGCCTTGATCAGACTGTCTTTCGTGAAAGGCTTGGTGAGATATTCGTCCGACCCCACCATGCGACCGCGCGCGCGGTCGAAAAGTCCGTCCTTGGAAGACAGCATGATCACCGGCGTTGTCGCCAGTCTTGGGTTTTTCTTGATGAGAGCGCAAGTCTGATAACCATCCAGACGAGGCATCATAATGTCAACGAAAATGACATCAGGGTGATGATCGGTAATCTTGGCCAAAGCATCGAAACCGTCTTCGGCCAATAGCACCTGACAACCTACCTGCCTGAGAAATATCTCGGCGCTACGGCGGATGGTGTTGCTGTCATCAATGACCATCACCTTGAGTCCGCTCAGATCCATGCATCCCACTCCCCAGAGACGCACCGCCCTCGGCGGCACCGTCGGAATTGTTACGATCTCCGGCAAGGATACCGCAAAAGACCCGCCCTGATACAGATATAAGTCCCCGCGAAACAGCAAGGATGCCACTCTCTAAAAAACCTGTCACGGCGGCACGGTAACAACGGCATATTGGTTTATTTTCACGACACCAATCGGAAGGAAGCGCGAAAACGAAATGAGAAAAGAATGAATAGGTTCAACTTATTGTGCGGATGCGGCTTATACGCGGTAACGCCGGACGAATCCGATACCGGGCGCATGCTGGCGAAGACTTCCCGCGTACTGGCCGCTCGCCCGTGTCTGTTGCAATATCGTAACAAACTTGCCACTACAACGTTGCGCCGCGAACAAGCGAAACATCTCCTAACGCTTTGCCGCGACGCGGGGACGCCGTTGATCATCAACGACGATCTGGCGCTTACCCTCGATCTCGGGGCCGACGGCGTCCACCTCGGGCGCGGCGACGGTGATGCGGCGGCGGCGCGGCGCGCGCTTGATGCGCTGGGGCCGGGGCGCATCCTCGGGGTATCGTGCTACGACGAGTGGCCGCGCGCCATGGCGGGCGCGGCGGCGGGTGCGGATTATGTCGCCTTTGGCGCCATGTTTGCTTCGTCTACCAAGCCGTCGGCGGCGCGCGCGCCATTGGCGCTGCTCGGGCGGGCGCGCCGCGAACTGAAGGTGACCGTGGCGGCCATCGGCGGCATCACGCTTGCCAACGCGGGCGAAGTTTTCGCCGCGGGGGCCAATCTCGTGGCGGTCATTTCCGATGTTTTCGATGCGCCTGATCCGGGCGCGCGGGCGCAGGCTTACCGGATGTTGTCGGGCGGATAGCCACAAGGGAAGACTCCTGATGAAAAGTTGGTTTTGCTTGATGATATTCCTGCTTTTCCGCCCGCTCGCGGCAGCCCAGGCGTCCGGCAGCGATGATTATCCGTTCAGGATCGAAGAAGCCAGATCCCCGCAGGGCATCCGGTTCATCGCCATCAATGACGGCCCGGCGCCGATGACGGTTTTTTTCAAACTGGACGGAAGCAACATCCAGGCCAACAAGAAGTTACCACTGGCGACCGCTATCGCTCCGCGCACATCCCAGGAGATCGTCCGGGTTTCGCCGCGCAAGCGTTCGGAGCGCTTCAGTTTCCAGTACGAGCATTCCGCCATTATTGGCGATGCCTTTACGCCGCCCGACGAGGCTTACCGCTACCGGCTGCCCTTCGAGAAAGGCGTGCGAACGCAAATCGTCCAAGAACCCGGCGGCACGCTTACCACCCACAACAGTGACCGTCTCCGCAACGCCGTCGATTTCGGTCTTCCCGAAGGAACGCTCGTGACCGCCGCGCGCGCGGGAACCGTGATCGAAGTCAAGGATGGCTTCACCGTGGGTCGGCTCGATCCGGCGCTTGCCGGGCGGGCCAACCGCGTCATCATCGTCCATTCCGACAACACCATCGGCCATTACCTGCATCTCGCGCCGAAACGGGTGCTGGTGCGCCCCGGACAGCGGGTCGGCGTCGGCGAGGCAATCGCCCATTCCGGCAACACCGGGTACAGCGGCGGCCCGCACCTGCATTTCGACGTGCGCCGGGCGGCGGTCGGGCCGGGCGGCGCTGTGGCGCAAAAATCGCTGCCCGTGAATTTCCATGACGCGGCGGGCAGGAAAATCACAATCAAGAAAGGCGCGTGGGTCGAGGCGGACTAGCATCTCGTTTCACTATTTCGACATTATCCCTGAAATACCTATTGACTGAATGAATGCGGATGATATTATGCCTGAGACAATACAGCGCAGCATTCCGAGCATATGCCAATACTATTCGTAATTCTGTCGATCATACTTGCAGGATGCATGCATGCGCCGCCGCGCGACGATGCCCGCATGCCCGCCTTCACGCATTTGCAGGCGTTGCGGACAGAAGCGTCGGTTTCGCCAGGCGGATCCGCGCGCCATGACGTTCATGACGCTGGACAACCATCGCCGCCGGCGGCTGCCCGTCCATCCGCCCCCGCCGCGCATCCGCCTGAGCCTGTTTACTCGCTCGACGTACATCTGGTTCCAGCGGAGCAACTGCTCGCGGCCATCGCACGCGATCAACGGCTGGATTTCGACCTCCATCCCGGCGTTGACGGACTCATCAGCCTGAGCGCCCTCGACCGCCCCTTGCCGGAACTGATCGAGCGCATTTGCGCGCAAGCCGGGCTGCATTGCCCTTTCGACGGTCGCCGCCTTGCCGCAATGCCCGATACGCCATTCCTGCGCGCCTACCACGTCGATTACCTCAACCTCTCGCGCGACATGAACGGCGCGGTCGCCACAAGCACCCAAATCGCCACCAGCGCCAGCGCCGTCGAAGGCGTGCGGGACAGCAGCAGCGGCAATACTTCGCTCACCCGCATCGAAACCAAAACGACCAACCACTTCTGGGAATCGCTCGAAGCCAGCATCCGCAGTCTGTTGAAAGAACACGAACATCACGTCCGCAAACCGCGCTGCGAAGCCCTGCGCCAACGCACGCCGTCCGCCAAGAGCGCTGCCTCGCCCGCCTGCGATGGCGGCGGCAATGACCCGGCTTTCGTCATCAGCCACCGCGAGACCGGCGTTCTGATGGTGCTCGCCAACGCCCGCCAGCACAGACAAGTCGCCGAATTCATCGACCTCGTGCAAGGCGCGGCGCGTCAGCAGGTGATGGTCGAAGCCACCATCGTGGAGGTCACGCTTGCCGACGGCTACCGGCAAGGCATCGACTGGAGCCGCTTTGGCGCACGCTCGGCAGAGGTGCGCCCGCTCGGCACGGATGATGCCATTGCCATGACGCCCGCCATCGCCTATCTCACGGATCGATTCAGCTTGCGGCTCGACTGGCTGGAGACCTTCGGCACGGTCAAAGTACTCTCCAGCCCGAGGCTTTCGGTGCTCAACAACCAGACGGCCATTCTCAAAGTGGTGGAAGAAGTCGTCTATTTCCTCGTCGAGGCCTCGACCACGGAATACGGTGAGAGCGAGCGCGAGAAAATCACCGCCACCACCAGACCACAATCGGTGTCGGTTGGCTTGGTCATGGCGCTTACGCCCCAGATCGGGCGCGGCGGCGAGATCATCCTCAGCGTGCGGCCCACCATCTCCAGCATTTCGGGGTTCAAGGACGACCCCAATCCCGCGCTTCAGAACATCCCCAATCGCGTCCCGCAAATACGCACGCGCGAAATCGAATCCGTGCTCCGGCTCGCCGACGGCGAAATCGCCGTCCTTGGCGGTCTGATGGAAGACAAGATCGATTACGACACCGGACGCATTCCGATCCTGGGCGCGATACCCCTGCTCGGCGAACTGCTCGCCCGGCGGGAAAACAGCGTGCGCCGCACCGAACTGGCGATCTTCCTGCGCCCACGCCTGATCCGCCGCCCAGGACTTGACGGCGATTACGCCGCCGAACGCGCGGCGCTGCCGGATGCCGCCTTCCTGCGCACGATGCCCGATCCGGGCGGACGCAACTTCCCCGCCGGGCAGGAACACGGTTTACCCGCCGCCTCGCCCCTGGCACCGCATCCCGACATGCCATGAACGCACCCCATACCACTACCGCCGCCACGCCCATCGGCCAGACCCTGGTCACCGCCGGACTGATCGGCTGCGACCAGCTACGCATCGCCCTACACGAACAGCGCCGTGCGCATCGCCCCTTCGGCCAGATATGCGTGGAACTGGGCTTCGTCACCGAGGCCATGCTGCGCGATGCGCTCTCCGCCCGGCTCGGGCGACAGGCGGTGGAACTCGCCGGGGCGGTCATCGACCCCGCGACGCTGGCGCTCGTTCCGGAGGCGCTCGCCCGGCGGCATACCGCGCTGCCGCTCGCCCATGACGAGGCCGCCGCCACGCTTACGGTGGCCATGGCCGATCCGCAAAACCTCATCGCCCTCGACGCGCTCGCCGCCCACTGCGGCCCGGCGCTGCGGCTACGCCCGGCGCTCGCAGCCGAATCCGACATCCGCGAGGCGCTCGACCGCCACTACGGCTACCGCCTTGCCATCGACGACATCCTCCAGGAACTCGAAACCGCCACGCCCGTCACCGCAAGCGCCCGCCACGAAGCCGCCCATCCGCTCATGCGCCTCGTCGACGCACTGCTCATCGACGCGGTCAAGGCCGACGCATCGGACATCCACTTTGAACCCGAAGCCGGCTTCCTGCGCATCCGTTACCGCATGGACGGCATCCTGCACCAGGTGCGCGCCCTGCACGCGGGGCACGGGCCAGCCATGACCGTGCGGCTCAAGGTCATGGCCGGGCTGAACATCGCCGAGACGCGCGCGCCGCAGGATGGCCGCGTCTCGCTCACCGTCGCCGGACGGCCCATTGATTTCCGCGTCTCTACCCTGCCAACCCTGCACGGCGAGAACATCGTGCTACGCATCCTCGACCGCCAGCGCGGCATCGTCGCCCTCGACCGGATCGGCTTCGACCCCGCGCAGCACAGCGCCATCGCCCGCATGCTGGCCCGCCCGGAGGGGCTGATCCTCGTCACCGGCCCCACCGGCAGCGGCAAGACCACCACTCTTTACGCCATGCTCGAACACCTTGACGACGAAGCGCTCAACATCATGACACTGGAAGACCCGGTCGAATACCCCATGCCGCGCATTCGCCAGACCACCGTGGGGGAAGCCGCGCGGATCGACTTCGCCGCCGGTGTCCGCGCCCTGTTGCGCCAAGACCCTGATGTCATTCTCATCGGCGAAATCCGCGACGCGGAAACCGCCGAAATGGCCCTGCGCGCCGCGATGACCGGGCATCGCGTTTTCGCCACCCTGCATACCAACACCGCCATCGGCGCCATTGCCCGCCTGTTCGACCTTGGCATCCGCCCGGCGCTGCTCGCGGGCAATTTGTGCGGGGTAATCGCACAACGCCTTGTGCGCCGCCTGTGCCCGGACTGCCGCCGCCTCGCCCCGGCAAGCGCCGTGGAGCGCCACGCTCTTGGCCTATCTGCCAGCGGCGGCGGGGAAATCCTCCTTGGTCACGCCACCGGCTGCCCGGCCTGCGGCGGCAGGGGGTATCGCGGTCGCCAGGCGATTTTCGAGGCGCTGCCCATCGACGATGCGCTCGACGAACGCATCGCCGCAAACGCCGCGCCCGCCGAACTCGCGCGGGCAGCCCGCGCCCAGGGCTGCCCCGCACTCAGCGACGATGGCCGCCGCAAGGCGCTCGACGGCAGTACCTCGCCCGACGAACTACACCGCGTCATCGGGCCGCTGCCACCCGCCGCGCCAGTAGAGATGACACTACCATGAGTCGCCATCGCGCCTGCGTTCAACGCGCTTATCCGCCGGAATTTGGTAATACATTACCTCTGCTGTTTTGCCGGAAAAACAACAGCGCGTCCATTGCCCGGCAACCGTCACTCGCCCATCTACTTTTGCTTCCATGAGATCGAATCCCCCCAATCCCGGCAATAGCGTGTCCAACGTTTCCCTGAAGCCACCTAACCGCCTTTTATTTTCTGGCGGATTTCACGCTTGAGCCATCTCTTGATCTGTCCCCACCCGTCCTCGCTGTGTTCCCGCTGCCTTTCCTCCGCCTCCCAGGCATCGAGAAGGCGAGTCAGAAGCACCGCCAGGGATTCGCGTTCGGCATCGCTCAATACGGAAAAAAGACGCCCGGCGCTTTGCTGCCGATGCCGATGCTGTTCGGCCAATTCAAGACGCCCCTGTCCAGTCAGTTGCAGAAGAAAATTGCGCTTATCCTTTTCGCTGCGCCGCCGGGTAATGGCACCGCTTTTTTCCAGTTTTATCAGGAGTTCGCTCAAGGAAGCGGAGCGGATATGGAGTCGCTCCAGCAACTCGCGCTGGCTGACACTTTCGGATTCGGCAAGAACGGAGAGGATATGCCCTTGAGCATGACGCGCGCCACCCCGATGAAAATGATGTCCGCGTACCATCCATTTAGCGGCGCGATGAAAAAGATACAACAACTGTTCATCGCTACAGGGTTCGGTTTTGCTGTTCTCCGGCATAAGCACGCATGAATTGAACAAATGCCTCGCCATGTTTACAACGAGGCTTGGCAAGTATACAGCGTTTATCGCACAGTGGGCATTCCGGGGGACAGCCACCTTTCTGGACATTGACATATCCAGTGAAAGCGGAATGATAATGCACGGATCTAACGCGGCGGTTGACGCATTCATGCGCGCGAAGGCGGGATTTGAAACGGGACAAAAAACGGGACAGCATGAGCAGCTCCTCGATGAAGGTTGGAAATATTCGTTTGCAAGGTACCTTGTTTTTCAAGTTTATGCCGACCCGCCCCAAAGCGTCAACAGCATGGAGGCACCTTCACATGAATACCATCAGCGCTCCTGCAAAATCCCCTTTCAGGCCATTTTCCTTCTAGCGGCTATCAGCCTGGTGTGGACCTATCCCGCCAGCGTGATGGGTGTAAAGGTCATTCCCACATGAATGCGCTCGCGGCGGCGTGTCCAGTGCTACCCTTGTTGCCCGCGCCTTCCCCGACCGAATCCGCCATGGAACGCTTCTTCAACAATGCCGGCCCCATCCAGCCGGAGAACCACTACCACATCGACCCGCTCACCCGTCTCGACTGGGCCGAAGTCCAGCAGCTCATTGCCGGGCAACGCTATTTCGTGCTGCACGCGCCGCGCCAGACGGGCAAGACCAGCACCTTGCTGGCGATGATGGCGACGCTGAACGAGGAGGGGAGATACGCCTGTGCTTACGCCAATATCGAGGCCGCGCAGGCGGCGCGGGGGGACGCGACGCGGGGGATTCCCGCCGCGAGCCAGGCCGTGGCCAGTTCCCTGGCGCGTTACCTCGCCAGCCCGGCAGCGGACTGGTATCGCCAGGAAGGCCGTGGTTTCTCGCCGGAGAACCAGCTTTTTTGCTGCTGGAACACTGGGCCAGCATTTCTCCGTGCCCTACTGTGCTCTTTCTCGACGAAGTCGACGCACTGGTGGGTGACACGCTGATTTCCCTGCTGCGTCAGATTCGCGCCGGTTACGCCCAGCGCCCGAAAGACTTTCCGCAAAGCATCGTGTTGTGCGGCGTGCGCGACGTGCGCGATTACCGGATTCATCAGGGCGGCGGCGAGGTCATCACGGGCGGCAGCGCCTTCAACATCAAGACCGTCTCCCTGCGCATGGGCAACTTTTCGCCCGAGGAAGTCAGGGCGCTGTGGTTGCAGCATACGGAAGCGACGGGCCAAATCTTCGACGAAGCAATCTTTCCTGAGTTGTGGGAAGACACTGCCGGGCAGCCGTGGCTGGTCAATGCTCTGGGTTACGAGGTGACCTGGGAACTACGCGAGAAACGCGACCGCCGCCAGCCCATCACCCTTGCCGATTACAAGGAAGCGCGCGAGCGGCTGATTCAGTCGCGCGCCACGCATCTGGATCAGTTGATTGACAAGCTGCGGGAGCCGCGTGTGCATTCGGTCATCAGCGCCCTGCTGGCGAGCGAACAGGATGAACTCAATGTTTCGCCACACGATTATGAATATGTCGCCGACCTGGGTTTGATTCGCACCCGCCCCGGCGTGCGGATCAGCAACCGCATCTACCGCGAAGTCATCCCGCGCGAACTGACCTGGGCAATACAGATCGGCATCGCCAATCAGGAACAGGCATGGTATGTCACCGCCGATCACCGGCTCGACATGCCCAAGTTGCTCGCCGCGTTCCAGCAATTCTTCCGCGAGAACGTGGAGGCGTGGATCGGGCGCTTCGATTACAAAGAGGCCGGGCCGCAGTTGCTCATGCAGGCGTTCCTGCAACGCATCGTCAATGGCGGCGGGCGAATCAATCGGGAATACGGTCTGGGTCGACGGCGCACCGATCTGTTCATCGAATGGCCGCTGGACGAGGCGCAAGGGCTGTACGGCCCCATGCAGCGCATCGTGATCGAACTCAAGATCTTGCGCGGCAGCTTGGAGACGGTTATCGAACAGGGTTTGGCGCAGACCGCCGGATACGCCGAAAGCGTCGGCGCGGACGAGGCGCATTTGGTGATCTTCGACCGCGCCCCGGATAAATCCTGGGACGAGAAAATCTGGCGGCGAGAAGAAAAGCAGGGAGAACGGGCGATTACGGTCTGGGGGGCGTGAGAGTCAGATGCCGCGCAAGGCTTGCATCATGTAATTGACCGATGTATCCCGGCCCAGGCGAAAGCCGCGATTCAAGGGATTGTAGGAAAGTCCGCTCATGGCGGCGGGGACAAGCCCGGCGGCGCGGCAAAAACCGGCGAGTTCGGAAGGTTTGATGAAACGGGCGTAGTCGTGCGTACCGCGCGGCAACAGCTTGAGCGTATATTCGGCGCCGATGATGGCAAAAAGATAAGACTTCGGGTTGCGGTTCAGCGTGGCGAAAAATACCTGCCCGCCGGGCCGGGCCAGGCGTGCGCAGGCGGCGACAGTGCTGGCGGGGTTGGGGACGTGTTCAAGCATTTCCATGCAGGTGACGACGTCGAACCGGCCGGCGTGCGTTTCGGCAAGATCTTCGGCGGCAACGTGGCGGTAATCGACTTTCAGCCCGCTTTCAAACAGATGGAGGCGCGCGACGCTGATCGCCTTTTCGGACAAGTCGATGCCGGTAACGTTCGCGCCGCGCGCGGCCATGCTCTCAGTCAGCACGCCGCCGCCGCAGCCGATGTCGAGCGCCTCCTTGCCAGCAAGCGCCGCCAAGCTGTCGATCCAGTCGAGACGCAAGGGATTGATGTCGTGCAGAGGCTTGAATTCAGAATCGGCATCCCACCAGCGGTGGGCGAGATCGCTGAATTTTTGCAGCTCCGCGGGGTCGGCGTTGGGTGCGGTCATGGCGGGAACAAGGCGAAACAAAAAGCCCTGCCGAAGCAGGGCTTTCCGGAAACGGACAATCGGGAATTACCGAGTGCCGATGATTTCGATATCGACGCGGCGATCCGGTTGCAGGCATTCGATGAGTTCCTGACGCGCCCGGACACTAGCGCACTGGGTACCCGTCACGGGCTGTGCCTTGCCTTTGCCCTCGGTGTAGATGCGGGAAGCGTCGATGCCCCTCGTGACCAGATAGCTCTTCACGGCCGCGGCGCGGCGTTCGGAGAGACGCTGGTTGTAGACATCGGAACCCAGGCGATCGCTGTGACCGGTGACGATGACGACCTCAAGCTGGAGCTGGTTTGCCTGGGCGGCAACGTCGTCAAGGGCCGTGCGGCCATCGGGCTTGAGCAGGGCCTGGTCGAAGTCGAACAGGAAGTCGGCGTTCAGCCTGACTTTTTCCTGGCCGACGACACGTTGCGGCTCCACGGCGACCGGCTCGACAGGCTCCGCCGCGACGGCGACGGGGGCGGGTTCGCATTTATCTTTCGGCACGATATCGCCGTCGCAACCACATCCCACCGGAAACTCGCCGGCCGGGGCGCTTTCGGCGGCGGCGGGCGTCCAGTAGCCGGTACGCCAGCACAATTCGCTCCCGCTGCGGGAGACGGTGTTGCGATTGTCGATCAAGTAGGGAATCTCACCCTGGCCGTCAACGACGACATCTTGCGCGAATGCGGTGGAAGCGGACAGGCCGATTGAGGCAATGGCGGCCAGCGCGAACAGCTTCTGGTTGTGTTTGGTCATGGTTTCCTCAGTTGTAAAGGGCGAGACAGTGCCGCGGGAACGCTGCCGGACAACCCGTTTGTCGTCCAACGGCGTTTGGCGAGCAGGAATCCAACTCAGCTAAACGAGCCTAGTTTGCCATAGCGATACAAGAGCAAGCAATTCATTGTCGTTTGTTTGCAACAGAACTTCACCATTTCGGACGCGGATCTCGCCATCGACCCATACATGAGATACCTGTTCGCGGCCACACACGTAGATCAGATGGGAGATTGGGTCGAAACACGGGTTTGCGGAAGGGCTGTCGAACGCGACGGCGCAAAAGTCGGCGCGCTTGCCGATTTCGAGCGAGCCGATCATGGCCTCCAGCCCCAGGGCGCGCGCGCCGCCGAGCGTGGCCATGCGCAACACCGTGTGCGCGGGCGCGGCGGTGGCGTCGAGGCTGCCGACTTTGGCCAGGAGCGCGCATTGACGCATTTCCTGGAAAAGATCGAGGCGGTTGTTGCTCGCGGCGCTGTCGGTACCCAGGCCGATGTTGATGCCGCGGCGGAGCATGGCGGGCAGCGGAGCGATGCCGCTGGCGAGCTTCATGTTGGAACTTGGGCAATGCGCGACGCTGCACCCGTGGCGGGCGAGCAGCGCGAGGTCGTACTCGTTGGCGTGGACGACATGGACGGCGGTGAGGCCGGGGCCGAGAAGTCCCAGGCGTTCGAGCCGGGCGAGCGGGCGGACGCCGTGGGCGGCGAGGCTGCCTGTGATTTCGGACGCGGTTTCGTGGATATGGATATGCAACGGCAAATCGAGTTCGGCGGCAAAATAGGCGGCGCGTTCCAGTCCGGCGTCGGAGACCGAATACGGCGCGTGCGGAGCGATGGAGAAAGCGATGCGGGGGTGTCCATGCCATTTGTCGCGGACGGCGAGTCCCCGCCGCAAATAGTCGTCGGGATCGCGCGCCCAGGCGCTCGGGAAATCGAGCGCGATCAGGCCAATGACGGCGCGCATGCCGGTTTCCGCGAAAATCTCGGCCTCGTCGCCGGGGAAAAAATACATATCATTGCAAGTGGTGATACCGCCGCGCAGCATTTCATAAGCGGCGAGCAAAGTGCCGTCGCGCACGAAAGAGGGCGATACATGGCGGGCCTCGGCGGGCCAGATGACATCCTGGAGCCAGCGCGCCAGCGGCAGATCGTCGGAAAGCCCGCGCATCAGGCTCATGGCCGCGTGGGTGTGGAGATTGACCAACCCTGGAATCAACACATGGTTTGGCAATTCATGATTAGCGGCGGCGCGATACCGCGCGCGGGCGTCGGCCTGGGGCAAGATATCGACGATGCCGCCGCCGCGCACGGCGATACTGTGTTGCGCCAGCACCGTGCGGTCGGGTTCCACCGGAATCAACCAGCGGGGATGGACGAGGAAATCGACGTCGATGCTCAAGCGGGGCCTCCGTGGAAACGGCGCGGGGAATGCGGCGGCGGGAAAGTGCCGGTGAGGGAGTGTACTACCGGGCGGGTGGCGGATTCCTCCCCATGACCGGACAAATAGCCTTGCGGCGACGCAAACATGCAAGAATCGCCCTATACATTTCCGCGTACGCGCAAGAACATTGGCGGGTAGCAACAAGGGGATCGACCGCGCAAGCGCGCAATACGACGTAATGGAACCAGCGCCCGCAACCATTGGCAAATACCAGGTCGTCCGCGAAATCGGGCGCGGCGCGACCGCGACCGTCTACGAAGCCCGGCATCCGAAACTATCCCGCTCCGTCGCCATCAAGCTCGTCAGGTTCGACGGCGGGAGCCGGGACGGATCGAAGCTCAACCGCCGTCTTCTCAAACTGCTGCGGGCGGAAGAAACCGTGGCGCGGCGGCTGGATCACCCCAACATCATCAGCATCTACGAAGTCGTCACCGAGCCGGACCAGGCATACGTGGTCATGGAATATTTCCCGGGCGCGACCCTGGAAAAATTCTGCGGCTTTGAACGCCGCCTGCCCGTGCCGCGCGTCATCGGCATCATGTTCAAATGCTGCATGGCGCTCGACTACATCTACCGCCAGGGCATCGTGCACCGGGACATCAAGCCGGCCAACATCCTGGTCAACGACAACGACGACGTGCGGATCACCGATTTCGGGCTGGCGCTCGATGTCGACAAACAAATCGAAGTAGATTCCACCTTCATCATGGGGGTCGGCTCCCCGGCCTACATGAGTCCCGAACAAGTCAAGGGCTACCCGCTCGACCACAAAACCGACCTGTACTCGCTTGGCGTGGTGACATTCCACCTTCTCACCGGGCGGCTGCCATTCCGCGCCGTCAATCCGGCGCAGCTCGTCTACAAGATCATCAACACCGATCCGCCGTCGGTGGCGCAACTCAACCCGGACGCCTCCGAACAAATGAACGCCGTCATCCGCAAAGCGATGGAAAAAGACCTGTACTCGCGCTACAAGAACGGCGCGGAATTCGCCAAGGACCTATCGGCGGCGCGCTACGAAATCGTCGAAGACAAAAGCGCGCGGCTTGACGCCGTGCGCTTTTCGACATTGCGCGAACAAACCTTCTTCTCCGAATTCGACGATGTCGAACTCTGGGAAATACTGCGCATCAGCATATGGCGCACGGCGCGGGCGCGCGTAAAACTGCTCGGCGAAGGCGACGTCCGCCAACGCTTCGGCGTACTGCTGGAAGGCCGGATCGAATTATCGATCGGCGCGCGGCGAATCATGGAACTCGGGCCGGGCGCGGTATTCGGCGAAACGGCCTGGCTCGACCGCGCCAGGGGCCGCCAAGCATTCTCCGTCGTATCGCTAGCGCCTCTCGTCTACCTGGAAATCAATCCCGCCGCC
Source organism: Azoarcus sp. (assembly GCA_031258965.1). Taxonomy (GTDB): domain Bacteria; phylum Pseudomonadota; class Gammaproteobacteria; order Burkholderiales; family Rhodocyclaceae; genus WRNU01. The sequence goes on from JAIRMC010000090.1 coordinate 33,064, forward strand.
CTGGCGCTGGCCAGCGACGAAATACAAAAAATCTTCACCCGCGAAGTCGCCGCCGCCGTCGCATCCCGCCTGGGCGCGCTCGCCGCCGCGCACGCGGAACACTGCCCGCCCGCCGCCGAAAGCCATCTGGACGCGACCGGCGGCCATACACCGGGCGGGTTTGGCCTGCACCTCGCCAAAGGCTGAACACCCCCGTTTCAGCGCCAGCCGCCCAGATGCCGCCGCACAAGCGCGGCCAGCGCCGCGATCCAATCCGGGCGCTCGTTCAAGCAAGGAATATAGTGGAACGCCTCCCCGCCGCGGGCGACGAAAGCGTCGCGGCACTGCATGGCGATCTCCTCCAGCGTTTCGAGGCAATCGGCGGCGAAGCCCGGACAGATCGTATCGACCCGCCTCACGCCCGACGCGGCAAGCGCCTCCAGCGCCGGCAACGTATAAGGTTGCAGCCAGGCGGACGCCCCGAAGCGGGACTGGAACGTCACCACCAGCCGCCCCGCTGGCACGCCCAGCGCCTCGCCGAGCAAACGGGCCGTGACAAAACACTCCGTCCGATACGGATCGCCCAAATCGTCGAAGCGTTTCGGCTGGCCGTGGAAACTCGCCACCAAGCGCTCGCCCTGCCCATGGCGCGCCCAATGCTCGCGCACGCTCGCCGCCAGCGCGGCGATATACCCCGCGTCATCCGGAAAACTGCGCACGAAGCGCATCTCCGGCAGATCGCGCCACGTCCGCAGGGCGCGCGCGACCTCATCCAGCGTACTGGCCGTCGTACTGCCCGCGAACTGCGGATACAGCGGCACGACGAGAATGCGGCGACAACCCTGCGCCCACAGCCCCGCGAGCGACCCGGCAATACCGGGCGCGCCGTAGCGCATCGCCCACGCGACGGCGACCCCCTCGCCCGCCGCCCCCTGCCCGAGAGCGGCGGCCAGCGCCGCCGCCTGGCGTTCGCTGTGAACCCTGAGCGGCGACCCCGCCGCCGTCCAGATCCGCGCGTACTTCCGGGCCGATCTTGCCGGGCGTGCAACAAGGACGATCCCATTGAGAATCGGCTGCCAAACAAAGCGCGGCAACGCCACCACCCGGGGATCGGACAAAAACTGGCGCAGCCACGGACGCAAGGCCGCCGCCGTCGGCGCCTCGGGCGTACCGAGATTGACCAGCAACACCCCGATGCGCTCCCGGCGCGCGTTCGCCGGATCCAAAACGGGTTCGCGCCGGAAATGGGCCATGGCGCGCTCAAGCGCCGGAAGACAGCGCGCTCGACAACAAGCGCGCGGTAATATCGACAATCGGAATCACCCGGTCGTAGGCCATGCGGGTTGGGCCGATCACGCCCACCGAGCCGACCACGCGGCCATCGACCTCGTAAGGCGCCGTCACCACGCTGCAACCGTCGAGCTGCGTCAAGCCCGACTCATCGCCGATGAAAATCTGCACCCCGTCGGCGCGCCGGGAAAGATCCAGCAACTGCATCAACCCCGTGCGCTGCTCGAAAAGGCGGAACAACTCCCGCAGGCGCGACATATTGGACGACAAATCCGTAACATCGAGCAAATTGGTCTCGCCCGAAATCACATAATCGGTCGAAGGCTCCCCGGCAACCGCGGAACCGGCCTCGACCGTGGCCGCCATCAACTCGCCCATATCGTTCTTCAACTTACGCAGCTCGGCCTGGAGATGCTGGCGGATATCGTCGAGAGCCTGTCCCGCGTAATGCTCATTGAGATAACCCGCCGCCGCCGCCAGCTCCGCCGCCGAATACGCGCGGCGCGTGAGCAAAAGGCGGTTCTGCACATCGCCGTCGGCCGTGACGATGATGAGCAAGATGCGGTTCCCGGCCAGCCCGATGAACTCGATCTGGCGGATCAGCGCCGCATCCCGGCGCGGCGCCAGCACGACGCCCGCGAAACGGGTCAATTCCGAGAGCAAGAGCGAGGCCGAATTAATCAACTTCTGCGGCTGCCCGGGCTGGAGCTGCGTCTTGAGCTTGCGCACCCGCTGCGTCTCCATCGGCTGCACCGTCAGCAAAGTATCGACAAAAAAACGATAACCGCGCGCGGTCGGCACCCGCCCGGCGGACGTATGCGGGCTGGCGATATACCCCATTTCCTCGAGATCGCTCATCACATTGCGAATCGTCGCGGGCGACAACTCCAAGCCGGAACTGCGCGACAACGCGCGCGAGCCGACCGGCTGACCGTCGGCGATATAACGTTCGATCAGCGTCTTGAGCAAAACCCGTGAGCGGGTATCGAGCGGGAGCATGGCGGTTCCAGGCATGATTGCCGGATTCTAACAGCCCGGACACGGGCCGCTTCCCCGGCCCGCGCCGCCGGGGCGGCAAACAACCGGACGAACACCGCAAAAGCGCGTGGAGCGGGAAACGAGTCTCGAACTCGCGACCTCAACCTTGGCAAGGTTGCGCTCTACCAACTGAGCTATTCCCGCTCGGGAAGCCCGCCATTATAGGGAGCGCGCCCCGCGTGTCAAGAGGAAGAAACGCCGGGCGGCGGCGGCGCCCTCCCCTGCCCCTCACGGCCCGGCGGACGCGGCTTCCAGCCAATGGCGGGCCAGCGCCGCCATGCGGTTGGCGAACCCCCATTCATTGTCGAACCACACGAAAAGATTCACCATGCGCGGCCCCCAAACGCGGGTCTGGCTGCCGTCGACGATGGCCGAATGCGGATCGTGGTTGAAATCGATGGAAGCGTGCGGCGCGTCCGACCAATCGAGAATCCCGGCGTAAGGACCGCGCGCCGCCTCGCGCAACAGCGCGTTGACGCGCTCGGCCGCGACATCCTCCCGCAAGACGAGCGCCATATCGATGGCCGACACATTATGGGTCGGCGCCCGGAGCGCCTTCGCCTCGACGCGCCCCGCCAGCGCGGGCAAGAGCCGCTCGACGCCGCGCGCCAACCCCGTCGCCACCGGAATGATGGACTGCATCGCCGAGCGGGTGCGGGCAAGCTCCCGATGGTGATAGCCGTCGATGAGCGGCTGGTCGTTCATCGCCGAATGCAAAGTCGTGAGCAAGACCCGCTCAAGGCCCACCTCGCGCTGCAACAACGCCAGCACGGGGACGACGGCATTCGTCGTACAAGAAGCGGCGGAAACCAGCCGCGCGCGCGGGTCCAGCCTGTCGTGGGCGACGCCGTACACCACGGTCGCATCGACATCATGCGCGTGCGCGCCGGGGTTGGACAGCAACAAGCGCGGACAGCCCGCGTCGATGAACGCCTGCAACGGCGCGCGCGTCACATAGCGGCCCGAGCACTCCACGAGCAAATCGGGCGCGAGCGCGCGCCAAGCGGGGTTCCCGGGCGTAACGGCGTGAGTGACGGCAATCGGGCGGCCATCGAGGACCAGCGTCTCGCCGTGGCAATCCACCGTGCCGGGAAAGCGGCCATGGGTGGAATCGAACCGGGTGAGATGGGCCATACTGGCGAGATCCGCCGGCTCGTTGATCGCCACGACCCGGAGGCGCTCGGCCAGCCCGGCCTCGTGGATGGCGCGCACGAAGCAGCGGCCAATGCGGCCATAGCCGTTGACCGCGATGCGGAACGTGGCGGGAGAAGCGCGGCGGGAAGAAGCCAAGGCGGTCGATCTGGCGGGGGCGGACGCGGCATTCTAGCGGCTTCCGAAAATGCGTGCGGCCATTTTCAAAAATCAGTGCAGTCATTTTCGGGCGGAGCGGACGGGGCGCGAAAAACCGCCCGTCCCGGCGTTGCCGGGACGGGCGGGGAGAAGGGGCGGCGCCTCAAAACGCGACATTCAACCTCAGGCTGCCTGTGACGCCGTCGCGCTTGCCCGTATAGACTTGCACGCCCGCATCCGGCGCCGGGTCTTCCAGCAGGCGCAAGCCCCAGCGATGCGCCGCTTCCTGTGCCGCCTGCGGTCGCTTTGCACCACTTTGGTGTAAAGTGGTGCGCTATCTGATTCGACAGTGTTTAGGCCATGCCTGCGACAAAAGACATTGCTACCTCAAAGCCCAAGCGTGATTCTGCTCCGAGGACGTCCGTGACCTTTCCTCCCGAGCTATACGAAATGCTCGAAGCCATCGCCCGGAGCAAGAAAGTCTCTGTCGCGTGGGTCGTGCGCGATGCTACGGAGCGGTATGTCGCGGAACAGTGGCCGCTGCTGGGAAGGCCGCAATGAGTTCCGTGCCCGTTGCATCGCGAAGTGCCAGGGGGCTTGCCGCCCGGCAGCCGTCCCTGCCGGGACTTTGCCCGGTCACGCAGGCCGTCGAAATCCTTGCAACCGGCGCCGGCATCGAGGCGCGCGGCGCCATCTTCACGCGCCGCGAAATCGTCGATTTTCTTCTCGATCTCAGTGGCTACGAGGCCAGCCGTCCGCTACACAAACTCAAGCTCCTTGAACCGTCGTTTGGCGGCGGGGATTTCCTGTTGCCGGCGATCGAACGGCTTCTAGCGGCATGGAAGACATCGGATGCCCCGCGTTTGTCCGTCAAGACCCTGGCTGGTTGTGTTCGCGCGGTCGAGCTTCATCGGGAGACCTTCGCGCGGACACGAGGCCAAGTCATCGACTTGCTCTCCCGAAACGGCCTGACGGCTTCGCAATCCATCGAACTGGCCGATTCGTGGCTGGTCAATGACGACTTCCTGCTGGCCGATCTTCCTGGTCCGTTCGACGTCGTGATCGGCAATCCCCCTTACGTCAGGCAAGAGCGGGTTCCCGATGTATTAATGGCCGAATACCGTTCGCGCTACACGACGATCTATGATCGCGCTGATCTGTACATTCCGTTTATCGAGCGGTCGCTGCGCTCGTTAACCAACGGCGGCGTCCTAGGCTTCATTTGCGCGGACCGCTGGATGAAGAACCGCTACGGCGGGCCGCTCAGGAACCTAGTTTCCGGCCAGTTCCACCTGAAATTCCACGTCGATATGGCCGATACACCGGCCTTCCATTCGGAGGTAATCGCCTATCCGGCCATTACCGTCATAGCGCGAGAGCGCGGCAAGACCACACGCATCGCACATCGTCCATCCGTTGAGCGCAAGACATTACACGCGCTCGCCCTGGAGTTGACTTCATCGCGCCGCCCTGTAAAGGGCGGCGCCGTGCAGGTGATCGACGGCGTGGTGAGCGGTGCGGAGCCGTGGATTCTAGATTCGCCCGATCAGACAGCCGTCATCAGGCGGCTTGAAGCGGCCTTTCCACTTCTCGAAGAAACCGGCTGCAAAGTCGGCATCGGCGTCGCGACCGGAGCGGATAAAGCCTTCATCGGGCCGATGGACGAGCTTACTGTCGAAGAGGATCGCAAGCTTCCGCTGGCCATGACCAAGGACATCGCGGATGGCATCGTGAAGTGGCGCGGCCTGGGCGTCATCAACCCGTTCACCGGCGATGGCGAGCTTGTCGATCTTGCGCGCTATCCGCTGCTCAAACGCTATCTGGAGACACGGAAGGACCAGGTCGCCGGGCGGCATTGTGCAAAGAAAGCGCCTGCTAATTGGTATCGCACCATCGACCGGATCACGCCGTCCATTGCCGGAACGCCGAAGCTCCTGATCCCGGACATCAAAGGGCAGGCCCACATCGTTTTCGAGGAGGGAAAGCTCTACCCTCATCACAACCTCTACTACATCACGGCGAGCCAGTGGGATTTGAAGGCATTGCAAGCCGTCCTCCTGTCGTCTGTAACCCGGCTCTTCATCACAACGTACTCAACCAAAATGCACGGCGGCTTCCTGCGCTTTCAGGCGCAGTACCTGCGCCGCCTGCGTCTACCGCGCTGGAGCGACGTGCCGCAGGCCATTAAGACCGCACTCATCAACGCGGCCGGATCTCGCGACCTTGCGGCTTGCAATGCCGCGACATTTCAACTGTACGGATTGAGCCGCCAGGAAAAGGCGGTGCTCGGCGGGAATGGGGACTAAAGCATGGCGCTTGATTTGGCGGACTGCTGCTGGAGGATTGCCCGAAATCCACCGCGCCGGTCCGGGACACATCACCGCATTTCCCGATATTCCCGGATTTTAGGGAGACCTCATACGCCCAACGCTACAACCTCCTTTGTCGAAAGCTGATGAAGGAACAGCTTTACACGGTGGCGTGCATCCTGGCCTCACCGCGCACCGCCGTAGCGACCGGCGAATATGCGGCGCTTTCTGAAATGACGGGGCTGCGCACCTTCGTAACGGAGTTCGCCGGACACATTGCGGCTGAAGCGTCGCGGACATAAGAGGGATGCACTTTGCCTATCTTCCCGAACGCTTTCCCTCTCAAAATTCCCGAACTAGCGCTTGAGGCCCGCCAGGTTCCCTATGGAGAAGGGGCGGCGCCTCAAAACGCGACATTCAACCTCAGGCTGCCCGTGACGCCGTCGCGTTTGCCCGTATAGACTTGCACGCCCGCATCCAGGACGGCGTTCTTGCCCGCTTGGAAGCTCAGCCCCGCCTCGCCGATGCCCGTACCGCCCTTGAGTTCCGGCGCGTCGATCGGCTGGCCGTAGGCGCTGGCCTTGGCCTTGCCGTCGAACTCATACTCATAGGCCAATCCGGCATAGGGGTTGACCACCGGCGTGGCCTGCCAGGCCAGCCGCGCGCCGAGGCGCGCGCGGTGGGAATCCACATCGCCGAATGCCACCGGGTCGCCGCTGGAGAGCGTCACCTTGTCGCCCTCTTGGTGCGACCAC
>JAIRMC010000112.1 GCA_031258965.1 Azoarcus sp.
CATGACCCAGTTTTCCGACAATGCCCAGTCCATCGGGCGCACGCCGCTTGTCCGTCTCGCCCGCGTCACCGATGGCGCGGCGGCGACCGTTCTGGCCAAGATCGAAGGCCGCAACCCCGCTTACTCGGTGAAAGACCGTATCGGTGCGGCACTGGTCGAGGACGCGGAAAAACGCGGCCTGCTCGGGCCAGGCAAGGAGCTGGTGGAGCCGACTTCCGGCAACACCGGCATCGCGCTCGCCTTTGTGGCGGCGGCCAAAGGCATTCCGCTCACGCTGACGATGCCGGAGACGATGAGCGTCGAGCGCCGCAAGTTGTTGGTGGCTTTTGGCGCCAGGCTGGTGTTGACCGAAGGGCCGAAAGGCATGGCGGGCGCCGTCGCCAAGGCAGAGGAAATCGTCGCGTCCAGTCCGGGCAAGTATGTACTTTTGCAACAGTTCAAGAATCCGGCGAATCCGGCGATCCACGAATCGACCACCGGCCCGGAAGTGTGGGATGACACCGGCGGCAAGGTGGATATTTTCGTCTCCGGCGTCGGCACGGGCGGCACCATCACCGGCGTGGCCCGTTATATCAAGCATACGAAGGGCAAGGCGATCCAGGCGGTGGCGGTGGAGCCGGAAGCCAGTCCCGTGCTCTCGCAAAAGAAGGCGGGGCAGCCCTTGCAGCCCGGCCCGCACAAGATCCAGGGCATCGGCGCGGGCTTCGTGCCCGATGTGCTTGATCTGTCGCTCGTCGATGCCATCGAGCAGGTGAGCAACGATGAAGCCGTCGTCTACGCGCGCCGCCTGGCGAAGGAAGAAGGCATCCTCTCCGGCATTTCCTCCGGCGCGGCGGTGGCCGCCGCCGTGCGGCTGGCGAAGAAGCCCGGGAACGCGGACAAGACCATCGTGGTGATCCTGCCCGATTCCGGCGAACGTTATCTTTCTTCCGTTCTGTTCGAGGGCGTGTTCGACGCCGTGGGCAACGCGCTGTGAGCCGGAAGTTTTCGGCTCTCCCGGCGGCGGGGGAGGAAAAAATCCTCGCCGCCGGAAATAACGAAGCATCCGCCGCGCCCTGCCTGCGGCTGGACATCGACGGACTGGTGGCCGAACTGCGCGCCTTGCGCGTGCATTCGCTGCAAACGCGCAGCCGTATCGGGCGGCCTCCGAAACTGCCGTCGCGCAAGGCGCTGGCGCATATCCTCGATGGCCTGGCGGCGGCGCTTTTCCCCAATCGGCTGGGCGCGCCGGATCTGACCGACGATGGGCTGGATTATTTCGTCGGGCATACGCTCGACCGCGCCTTGCGCGCCCTGTACGGCGAAGTGCGCCGCGAACTGCGTTTCGCCGCCAACCTGACGCCGGAGACGCGCAGCCCCGAGGTCGAGGGCGAGGCGGCGGCAATCGTGAAAGGCTTCGCGGAGCAACTGCCGAAAGTCCGCGGTTTGCTTGATGGCGACTTGCGCGCCGCGTATCAGGGCGATCCGGCGGCGCGCAGCATCGACGAAGTCCTGGTGTGCTATCCGGGCATCCTCGCCGTCACCTATCATCGCCTCGCGCATGAGCTTTATCTGCGCGGCGCGCCGCTCACGGCGCGGATCATCGCCGAGATCGCGCACTCGGACACCGGCATCGACATCCATCCCGGCGCGACCATCGGCAGTCACTTCTTCATCGACCATGGTACCGGCGTGGTCATCGGCGAAACCGCGGTGATCGGCGAGCGGGTGCGCATCTACCAGGCCGTCACCCTGGGGGCCAAGCGTTTCCTCGTCGATGAAAATGGCAACCTGGCCAAGGGCGGCGCGCGTCATCCGATCGTCGAGGACGACGTAGTCATCTACGCCGGGGCGACGATCCTGGGGCGCGTCACCATCGGGCGCGGCTCCTCCATCGGCGGCAGCGTCTGGCTGACGCGCAGCGTGCCGCCCAACAGCCACATCACCCAGGCATCGGTGCAAAGCGAAGTCTTCACTGCCGGCAGCGGCATCTGATTGTTTGTTCAAGAAATATTCGAGAGGGAACCGGAATGACTGATATTCATGACGCGCAAACCGCGCTGGGCGACGTCGCCGCCCGAACACTTGCGAACGCAACCAAGACCGTGCCGATGCTGGGGCGCATCACCCCGCGCTGGCTGCCGCAATTCCTGCAATGGGTAGGCGTCGAGGCGGGCATCTACCGCGTCAACAAAGTCAAGGACGAAGCCGCCATCGCGGTCAATTGCTCTGGCCGCAACGATGAAAAAGAGTTGCGCCAGACCTTCGTCGACTACGAAGAATGGGGCCGGGAATACATGCTGAGCGCGGTCAACGCCGTCGTCGACGTACACACCCGCGTCTCCGACCTTTACAGCAGCCCGCACAACCAGATCCAGGAGCAACTGCGGCTCACCATCGAAATCATCAAGGAGCGGCAGGAAAGCGAACTCATCAATAATGAAGAATACGGCCTGCTCAAGAACGTCGCCGAGCATCAACGCCTGCAACCGCTCGCCGGCGCGCCGACGCCGGACGACTTCGACGAACTGCTCTCCCTGGTGTGGAAAGAACCGGCCTTCTTCCTCCTCCATCCCCGGGCCATCGCCGCTTTTGGGCGCGAATGCACGCGGCGCGGCGTGCCGCCGCCCACGGTATCGCTGTTCGGTTCGCAATTCATCACCTGGCGCGGCGTCCCGCTCGTGCCCAGCAACAAGATAGAGGTCAAGGACGGCAAGACCAGCATCCTGCTGCTGCGCACCGGCGAGAGCCGCCAGGGCGTGGTCGGCCTCTACCAGCCCAACCTGCCGGGCGAACAGAGCCGGGGCTTGTCCGTGCGTTTCATGGGCATCAACCACAAGGCAATCGCTTCGTACCTGGTTTCGCTCTACTGCTCGCTCGCGGTGCTGACCGACGACGCGCTCGCCGTGCTCGAAAACGTGGAAGTGGACAAGTACCATGACTACGCACATCAATATCGCTGACTTCAGCGCCCCCGGCGCCACGCCCGCCATTCCGGCGATCTTCCCGGTTTCGGCGGCCTCGAACCTGCCGCTGGACGAGACCTCCCCGGCGCTGTTCGATGTGCCGTTGCCGGATATCCGCGAATTGGCCGCACTGAAAACGCCGCAACCGGCGAGCGCGTCTCATGCCTATTACTTCCTGGAAGACGCGCCGCCATCTCTTCCCGGCGGTATTAAAGTGCCCGTCACCCATCCCGAACCCGGACGGGAAGCGTTTTCGGCGGGGCAGGCGATACCGGGACAGGCGTTCGACGTTCACGCCATTCGCCGCGATTTTCCGGCGCTCGCGGAGACGGTCAATGGCCGCCCGCTCGTCTGGCTCGACAACGCCGCCACCACGCAAAAACCGCAGGCCGTCATCGACCGGCTCGCCTATTTCTATGCGCACGAAAACTCCAACATCCACCGCGCCGCGCACGAACTGGCGGCGCGGGCGACCGACGCCTTCGAGGCGGCGCGCGAAACCGTGCGCCGCTTCGTGAATGCCCGTTCGGTCAATGAGATCGTCTTCGTGCGCGGCGCGACCGAAGGCATCAACCTCGTCGCGCAAAGCTGGGGGCGGCAGACGCTGCGGTCCGGCGATGAAATCCTCATCACCTGGCTCGAACACCACGCCAACATCGTCCCTTGGCAACAACTGGCGGCGCAGACCGGCGCGGTGCTGAAAGTCGCGCCCGTCAACGATTGCGGCGAAGTCCGCCTCGACGAATACGCGAAACTGCTCGGCCCCAAAACCCGGCTTGTCGCTTTCACGCAAGTCTCCAACGCGCTGGGCGCCGTCACGCCCGCAGCGGAACTGACGCGGCTCGCGCACGCCTGCGGCGCGAAAGTGCTGATCGACGGCGCGCAATCAGTGTCGCACCTGCGCACCGACGTCCAGGCGCTCGGCTGCGACTGGTTCGTGTTCTCCGGCCACAAAGTCTTCGGCCCCACCGGCATCGGCGCGCTCTACGGCAGGGAAGACCTGCTCAACGCCTCCGATCCATGGCAAGGCGGCGGCAACATGATCCAGGACGTCACCTTCGAGCGCACGCTCTACCAGGACGCCCCGGCGCGTTTCGAGGCCGGTACCGGCAACATCGCCGACGCCGTGGGGCTGGGCGCGGCGCTGGAATACGTCGACCGCATCGGCATCGACAACATCGCCCGCCATGAACACGAGCTGCTGCGTTACGGCGCGCGCCTGCTCTCGGAAATCCCCGGCCTGAAAATCATCGGTCAAGCGGCGGAAAAAGCGGGCGTGCTCTCGTTCGTGCTCGACGGTTACGACACCGTGGCCATTGGCGGCGCGCTCAATAAAGAAGGCATCGCCGTGCGCGCCGGGCACCACTGCGCACAACCGATCCTGCGCCGTTTCGGGCTGGAAGCCACCGTGCGCCCGTCGCTGGCGCTCTACAATACCCATGCCGACCTGGACGCGCTGGCGGCGGCGGTCTGGAAAATTGTGCGCGCGGGAAAGGCGGACGTGGACGTTGAACGCTCATCATTTATCAGCGGCGCACGGCCTTTCGCGCGTCCACAGGAATAATTTTCTGGGCGTTTGTAAAAATCAAAGCGGATTGTTCTTTGCGAAAATTGACCAGGGAGGGATGGCGCTGTCTCTGGCTTGACGCCACCGGGTAAAATTCACTTTACCCGAATCCAGGTATACCGAGCCGTCACGAAGTTTTGTTGTACCGACCAGAGTTGTTGCATATGTTTCAGTTCGCCGACTTCCTGTGACCGAATTTACTTTGCTGCCTACATAACACCAATCAGGGTTTGGGTGCTGATACCCATTCAAGGGGGCAAACATCAGGTGAATAAACTGAATGCCGCCATTTTCAACGAAGTTGTAGCAGGCGATGACATGCCACCCGCTATGACCATTATGGCTTTCGCCGCCCTTGCCGATGTTGATTGTTGTTTTTACCTCAAGTCCAATGCCAGCGCCGTCGTTGCCCTTCTTGTGGACGAGATCGGGGTATTTCTGATCGTGATTGTGCTTATAAGGCGAGCATTCATCCATCGCATTACTGAAAATATTTGAAACCAGTCCCGAAAAGTTGTTACCCTGAATTAGAGACTGAAGCGTTCGACCGATCTCCAGGGCCATGTTTCGATTGATACGGTGAATAATCGACTGCGTAAGGTTGGCAGCCGCTTCGATATGGCGGATTGCAAGCCCTTCAGGCAATGGGACTTGTGGTCTGAAATACCTGGGTTCCATTCGAGGTGGAGCGGATACCGCAGCACTATCGTAGGCTGTGGCGACAAGTGCCCTCACAGGCAGACCAAGAGACTTTGCCAGCGACTCCAGAACTTGAATGCTAAAGTTCTCCTTTCCTGTTTCAACGCCGGAGAGGTATTGGTAGCTTATTCCAGCCTTCACGGCAAGGTTTTCCTGGGAGAGTCCGTTTTGCTCTCGGAGTACGCGCACACACGCGCCAAGTATTTTTTGAGCTTCATTCATGGTCGGGTAGTACAGCGACCACTGTCTTGACAGTCTTTCAACTAAGGCGAAAATAGAAGCATGGCACACTATGAATTACATCACGCGAACTGTTTCGATTGGCTGCGCGAACAGTCTTCATCAAGCGTTCAGGGCGTATGCACAGACCCACCGTTTGGGATTGTTGAGTTTTTGCCGCATGAAATGGCAAAACTGCGCAATGGGCGCGGGGGAGTCTGGAGGCTGCCGCCGACTATTGGCGGAAGCCAACGCGCCCCGCTTCCTCGTTTTACAACGCTGACGCCACAGGAGCGTGAACCTGTTCGTATTTATTTCCGCGAATTTGGCGAGGCTTTGATTCCTGTGCTCGCGCCTGGTGCTCATGCGTTTGTTGCGGGTACGCCAATGCTGCAATATTTGGTGCAAAGTGGAATGGTGGAGGCGGGTTTTGAGATTAGAGGCGCGGTGATGCGTCTTTATCGTGGATTTCGTGGCGGCGACCGTCCAAAACTCGCTGAACAGGAATTTCCGGAAGTGTGTGTTACTCCACGAGGGGCATATGAGCCTTGGATGCTTTTTCGCAAGCCAATCGGAGAAAAAACAGTAGCTCAAAACTTAAGGAAGTGGGGCGTGGGAGCACTTCGACGGCTTAACATGGATCAGCCGCTTCCAGATATTATTCAAAGCGGGAAAACGCCAATGGCCGAGGAATCCATTTCAAATCACCCCACGGTCAAGCCTCAACATTTACTGAGAATTTTGACGCGCGGTCTTCTGCCTTTGGGAGAAGGAAAAGTCTTGGACCCGTTTTGCGGCTCAGGCTCAACGATTGCGGCTTGCCAGGCTGTTGCTTACGACGCTATTGGCGTAGAGGTTGATGAGGAATATTTTTCATTGTTGGCGATGAATATTGAAGAATTTTCCGCGCTGTATCCGAAGTACAAGGGCGAGACGCTCGAAATGCCGACAGAGTGCTTGTCGGCCAAATCCAGATATACGGAAAGCAAACAGGGAAGTTCGCTGTTGCCGTAACGCCTACATCGCGATGGGCAGAGGAGGGGAGAGGCAGGGGCGCGGTTTTCTCCGAAACCGCCGCCTCATCTCTCGCGGCGAGTTCGGAAAACGCGCCCCTGCTTCATTCTCCGAGCAAGGGCGCATCAGTTATTGCAGCTTGATTTCCACATCCACCCCGGCGGGCAGATCGAGTTTCATCAGGGCGTCTACCGTTTTGTCGGTGGGATCAACGATATCCATCAGCCGCAAGTGGGTACGGATCTCGAATTGATCACGCGAGGTTTTATTCACATGCGGGGAGCGCAGGATGTCGAAGCGCTGCTTTCTCGTCGGCAGCGGCACGGGGCCGCGCACGACCGCGCCGGTGCGCTTGGCGGTTTCGACGATTTCCTGCGCGGATTGGTCGATGAGCTTGTAGTCGAACGCTTTCAGGCGAATGCGAATTTTCTGGTTTTGCATGATGTTTCCAAAGAACGAGGGGAAGGATAAAACGCCCCATCCCCGATTAATAAAAAGAACGTGTGCGCAACAACAAGCCTTACTCGATGATTTTCGAGACGACGCCGGCGCCGACGGTGCGTCCGCCCTCGCGGATGGCGAAACGCAATCCCTCTTCCATCGCAATCGGCGCAATCAGCTTCACCTCGATCGACAC
>JAIRMC010000114.1 GCA_031258965.1 Azoarcus sp.
GCGGCGCGGGCGGCGCGCTCCGGCGCGGCAATGCCCGCATAGACGGCGGGCACTTGCACGTTGTGCCGCGCGTCCAGCGAACGGATCAAATGGTAGCCCTGGAAGACGAAACCGAAGGCCTCCCGCCGCAGCCACGCCAGTTCGTCGGCGGAAAAGGCGGCGATGTCGCGCCCGGCGAAGCGGTACGTGCCGGAAGTGGGCCGGTCGAGGCAGCCCAGGATATGCATCAGGGTCGATTTGCCCGAGCCGGAGGCGCCGACGAGAGCCACGAATTCCCCGGCGTTTATCGTCAGCGAGACGCCATGCAGGATTTCCACGCGCGGCCCGCCTTCGCTGCCGCCGTAGGATTTGTGGATGGCGACGAGGTCGATCAGGGGGATGGTCATGATACATCCCCGAATTTAGTGCTATAGTGTGTTAGGAATTCAATCGTGAAGGGAGCCTGCCATGTCCGTTTCTGTATCGCCCGCCGTGAAGGTCGTTGGCGTGAATGGGCAGATTTCCTTGGGCAAGCAATACGCCGGGTGTCCGGTGCTGGTGGAAGAGCGTGAACCAGGCGTGTGGCTGGTGCGCACCGCCAGCGTGATTCCCGATAACGAGCGTTGGCTGCACGACGCCAAGACTGCCGCCGATTTGCGTGAGGCGCTGGCGTGGGCGGAATCCCATCCGGCCAGCGACGAAAGCACGGACGAACTGTTGCGGCGCTGGCGCGATGAATCCGCCTGAACGCGCCGCACCGGAAGCAACGGTTCGGTTGGATTTGAACAATCCCGTGTTCCAACGTGATCTTTTCGGATTGCAAAAGCCGGAACGTCTGGCAGCTTTGGATGCCCTGGCGAAGCTTCACTGCCTGACGTGGCATCAGGTCTACCGGGACAAGGGACTGCGCTGGGAGAAAATCACCAGCCTCAAGCCGCCTTCCGGTGTTGATGCCCTGTACAGTCTGCGTATCACCCGGTCGCGCCGCGCCGTGGCGTACCGCGAGGGGGATTTCCTCCGCATCTTGTCGATCCCGCCCGATCACGATGCGGCCTATGGGAAAAAGTGATTCCGGCGGCCTCACCACCGCACCCTCCCCGAAGCCGTCTCCCTTCGGATGGCGGTGACGAGCGCCTCGCCCTCCTTCCACCACTCCAGCACCTCGCCGTTCAGCCGGTCGCGCGCACCGATCTTCACGATACGTTTCTCGATCCCGCCGTCCGCCAGCACACGGGCGGCGAAGGTGTCGGGATCGGCGGTGGGCGTCAGCGCCGCGAAGGGGGCGACGAGCACGTTCTCGGCGCTGGCGGTGACAAAGAACACTTGCGCGCTCATCTGCGGCATCAAGGCGCCGTCAGTGTTTTCCACCTCGAAGAGCGCGGTGTAGAGCACCACCTTACCGGTCGAACCGCCCGAAGCGGAAGACGATGCGCTCCCTTGTTCCGTCGGCGGCGCGGGCAAGACTTGGGCAAGCGCTCCCTGCCAGCGGCGCGGGCGGCCCGCCGCGTCCTGCAAACCCAGCGTGGTGAAATAGACCGGCATCCCGACGCGGACGCGCCCCACGTCGGCTTCCGAGACCTCCGTCCACACCGTCATGCGGGAAAGATCGGCGATGCGCAGGAGATTGGGCGTCTGATAGGTGGCATTGAGCGTTTGCCCCTCGCGCGCATCCAGCGTCACCACCGTGCCATCAATGGGCGCGTAGATGCGCGTGTAGCTCAGGAGCGCCTCGTTGCCTTGCAGAACCGATTGCGCCCCATCGATCTGCGCCTTCAGGTTGGCGATGCGGGCGATGGTGACGCGCAGATTGGCTTCGGCGGCGTCGACATCCTCCTGGGAAGTAGCCTCGTCGGCGGCCAATCGTCGTTGCCGTTCCGCCTGTTGCCGGGCGAAGTCGCGCAGCGCTTCTTGCTCAGCCAATTGCGCACGCAGGCCGGAGAGCGTGGCGCGGTTGGCGGCTACCGTCGCCTGCTGGAGGGCGGGGTCGATCTCCAGCAGCAGATCGCCCTTCTTCACCGCGCCGCCCACCGTGACGGCGATCTGCTTCACCTGCCCGGAGACCTGCGCCCCCACGTCCACGTAACGATGCGGTTGCAGCACGCCCAGGGCGCTCACCGTGTTCTCGATGCTGGCGCGGCGCGTGGGTTCGGTCTCGATGATCTCCACCGTGCGAAAAAATCCGTACCAGAGCAGGAAAGAGAGCAAGACGAGGGCGGCCAGTGACAAGGCGCGTTTCAGCCCTCGCAGGCGGCGATGCGCCGTGTGTTTCGAGGTCATTCCCCCAGGCCTTTACGGTTTGCCGATCTTCGGGGCGTCTTCATCCATCCCCGGTGGAGCGGATGCCAGATCCGCCCGCCGCGCCTCCACCGTCTGCCCGCCCCCGCGCACATCGTGCAGCAGCACGACGAACGCCCCTTCCGGCGCCGCGAAGCGCGCCTCGCCCTTGGCGTCGGTCTTCAGCGTGGCGACGACTGCCCCGCCCGCGATCACTTCCAGGGTGGCCCCGCCCATCGGCCAGCCCAGCGACCAGCCGCTCTTGCAGACGATGTCGGCATCCTTGTGCCAGCACTGCAATACCGGGATGTTGGCGTGGTCCGCTTCGTGCGCCGACGCCAGCATCGGCGCGGCGAACAGGGCGGCGAAGCCGATATTCATGTGCGTTCGTTTCATTGCGCCTGTTCCTCGATGAAGCGCGCCAGGGCGGGCGAGACGCGCGCCGCCTCCAGCGCCGTCCGGTGGATCTGTCCGTCCTTGCCCACGGCGGTGAGCCAGATCCGCTCTTGCGGCGAGACGCCGGGCGGGATGGCGAGGGCGACCTCCCGCGTCCCATGCGCGCCCATCAACCGCAGGCCGCGCGCGCGGGACGTGGCCGGTTCGCGCAATTGCAGATAGGCGGCGCGGATGTCGCCGTCGCAGGCCTCGCAAAAGCGCAGCAGCAAATGCTTGACCAAGACGCCGCTGGGCGTGGCCTGCGGCGGCGCCGTATCCTCTTCGGCCACGGTAAACGTCCACGGCCCCACCTCGCCCCGCACCGCCTCCGCGCGCCACAGCGGATGCACCGGCGCTTGCAGCAGAGCGGCGGCCAGAGCGACGGGGAGCGCGAGCATCCCGCCCGCCAGCGCGCCGCGCCAGAGACGGGCGGCGGCAGAGGCGCGCGCCGCCGTCGGCAAGACCACGCGCCACGCCTTCCGCTCGCGTTGCGGACGCGCGCGCCACGGCCAATAAGCGATGGCGAACACCACCGCCACCGCCGCCACCGAGAGCCAGCCGAACCACAAGAACGCGCCGAAATGGCCGTACCAGCCTTGCGCGGCAAAAGCCAGCGCCGCGACGAGCAAGAGCGCGCCCAGCAGACGAAACCACCGCCGTTCCCGCGCCGTGACGCCGCGCTGCCGCAGCGCATGGCTTTCGCGCTCCGTCGCCAGCGCCAATAGCGCGAAGCCGCCCACGCACAACAGCAGCCCCGCCGCGTCCCGCCAGAACGGGCGGATCGGCATCATGTTCGTCGTATCCGGCCGGAGCAAGATCCAGCACAAAACATAGACCGCCGCCGTCCAGCCGATGAGCCACCCCCACACCCGCAACGCGCCGCGGGCGTGGAAGACCCACAGCAAGATGCCCGCCTGGATCGCGTAGATCGCCACGCCCGCCCCCATCCCCGCCGGCTCCACGGGCGAGACCAGCGTCAGCAACAGTCGGATCGCCGCCGCCAGCAACCCGCCGCCGACAATCGCCGCCAGCACCCGCGACGCCACGGCAAGACGACGACGCGCCGCCTCATCCAGGCGCGCAAACAAAGCGTCTTTCATGCCCCGCCCTCCCGCGCCCCGCCCGCCCCCGCCTTCCACGCCATCGCCGCGAACGCCGCCGCGCAAGCCAGCATGGTCAGATCGACCCCGGCCAACACCCAATCCCCTCGCGCCATTGTCGAGCCCAGATGCTTGTCGGTAGTGAGCGCGTTCAACAGCGGAACCAGCCCGAAAGCCGCCGCCGCCAGCCCCAGGCACTCCGCCCACGCCTTCCCGGCGGGCGCGCGCCACAGCGCATAGAGCGCCACCCAGGCCCAGGCGAAGAAAAGACAATCCGCCTCCCAATCCGCCCGCCCGTCCAGCGAGACCGGCAACAGGCGATTGGCCCAGAAATACGCCGCGATCCCGACCGGCAGCCCCGCCAGCACGCCGACATTCAACCGCTCCACCAGCCGCAGTCCGAAAGACGGTGCGCCGCCCTCCCGCGCATGACGGGCGCGGCGCTTCACCGTCCACAGCACCAGGCCGGTAGCGATCATCGCGCCGCCCAGCAAACCGGAAAAGAACAACAACCAGCGCAGCCCCGCCCCCGCGAACCAGGCCACATGCGTGATCGTGAAAAACCACAGCGCCTTCCACGCCGGCTGCTGGCCGAAGCCCATGGGGATGTCGAGCAATTCGCCCGTCTCGGCGCTGAAATTCACCTCGCTGCCATGGCGGCTCACGAGCGGCCACTCCGTCCCCCAGAGACGGGAAAACGTCATCAGCGCGCCATGCTCTGCCGAATGATGCAAGCTGACCATCCCGATCTCATCCGCCCCCAACACCCTCCCGGCCGCGTCGACGAGCGCCGCCATCGGCAGCGCGGGCCGCCGCGCCAGCGGCGGATCGTCCCAAACCAGCGCGACTTCCCGCGCCGGTTCGGGCGCCGCCATCAGCGCGGCGGGGATCAAGTCGCCCCCCTGATACGCCAGACCGCTATAAGTAATCATCACAAAGAACGGCAGCGCCATCACCGCCGCGACATTGTGCCCATCCAACCAGGCGCGCGTCCCCCCGCCGGGGCGGAAGACGAAGAAATCCCTGAAGATGCGCTTGTGGATGATGACGCCGGTGACGATCGCCACGAGGGCCAGCAACGTGGCGACGGCGACCACGAACGCGCCGCGCTCCAGATAATGCAACTGATAGTGCATATCGCGGAAGAGCGCGCCGCCCGCCGTATCGCGCCCGCGCGGCAAAGGCGGCAAGGGCGCGCCCGTAGCCGCGTCCAGCCGCTCCGTGTTACCCGCCCAGGAGACCGTCAGATCGGAAGGATAACCGCGCAGCGGCCCGCCGCATTGCACGCCGCACCCCACCCGCGCCCCGCTCTGCGGCAAGACAATGCGCCACTCCCGATCCGCCTCCGGCTGCCGCGCCAAGAAATCGAGCGCATGTTCGAGCATGACGGCAACCGGCACCTCGCGCGAAAAGGCGGGCCGCAGGGGCAATTCCGGCTGCATCCAGCGCGTGATCTCCGCATGAAAATACGCCGCCGACCCCGTCACGAAGACGAAAAACAACACCCACCCGGCCAGCAACCCCGTCCACGTGTGCAACCAGGCCATGCTTTGGCGGAAATGTTCTTTCATGAGGAGTCTTTCAATCGAAAAGAGGGGAGCGTGGCACACCGCCCGGTTGGCGCGCATGTCCCTGGCGGAATTTCTGGAATACGTGAGCACGCAGGGTGAATTACGGAGCGGCGGAATTGGCGAAAGAATTGGCGCGTTCCAAGTCCGGATCGCAGGTCGCCGATCGAAAAGCGCTCGTCACTTTTCTCCATGCGCGCCTCCCCCGGCAGTCGCGGCCGGAATCTCGAAACTCAAGGTCGCCGTATAGCGTACGTCCTTGTAAGTCTTGCCGTCCAGCGTGACGTTGCCGTTGTTTACTTGGGCGCTCACTTCCAGTACGTAAAGACCGGGGAAGGAAGGCATGAAGCTCACCGTGCCGTCCGGAGCGGAAGTGAGCGCTCGCCGCCAGCTCTCGGAGGTCTCCACGTTCACCCGGTTCGCCGCTACCGGCTGGCCCTTGAAGAAGAGGCGGAAGGTGTTGCCGCCCGGAGTGGTGGGCACGAGTTCCAGATCGCTGGCGGGTTGGGTGTCGCGGCGGCCAAAGCGGGCTTCGAAATAGGTGAGGATGCCGTTCTCCTCGGCGCGCAGGGCGCTGAAGCGGGCGTCGACATCATCCGCAGGAGAAAAGGCGTAATGGTCATTCGCCGTGCTGTGGGGCAGGTTTTTACCGCCCGCCTGTGCGGCCTTGGCGTCGAGCAGCGCGGGCAGGGAGGCAAGCGGTTTTGCCAGTGTGCCCGCGCGGACTTTCAGGGCCGCGCCGTCGCGTTCGATCCACAGGTAATCGGCGTGGGCGACGCTTGCGGAGAAAAGCGTGGCGAGGAAAAGCAAGGTTGCCGGGAAAAGGCGGGAGAAGGATCTTTTTTTCATGGCTTGTTCCTTGGTGGATGAATCTGGCGTGCAGCCGGAATCGCGCGCATGTGAAAAGAGATTGTAGTAGTTGCGAAGTATAACTATTATTGAGTGAGAATCAATACTATGCTATAGATAACCTTTCCTATGCGCACGTGATCATGGATGGCATTGTCAGTATATTGCTCTCGCGTTATGCGTTATAACTAATACGGTACGGCGGCGTCACAAAGGTCGTCAGGGTATCCGGTCACAATGGCGCAGATGGTAAACCAAGATGCAATAGGCGGTCATGACGCTATCCGTCTTAACATATGAAAAATAACAATAATGCGAACAATTGCTATTTGTTTAAACATTTGTTATTCTGTAGGCACTCGAAGTGTCGGGGGCTACTTCTGGATCTGTTTGCTGAACGAATCCGGGTCTCGTCCAACCTGATGGCATCGCGGGCGGTCTGGCCTCTGATGCCTTCCAGCCATTTTCAAGCTCAGGAGATAAACATGACAACAAGTTGTTTCGACCGTGAAGACGAGACGTTCATCGTTCTGGTCAACCACGATGATCAATATTCGATCTGGCCACACTGGAAAGCGGTTCCTGGCGGCTGGACCGTTGTCGAAGGCATCCAGGGCGACAAAAAAACCGTTCTTGAGTACGTCGATAAAATTTGGACAGACATGCGCCCGCGCTCCTTGCGCGAGGCGATGGATGGGTCGGAGGGCGTTGCCGCCAACAAGAGTGCCTCCAACGTGGTACCGCTTGGCGCCTGAGTGTCGATGAGCGCCCCTCTCAAACTCTTCTGCTTGCCGCCCGCAGGGGCGAGCGCCAGCATGTACACGCGCTGGCGACGCCAGTTCCCCGATTGGATCGAGGTCGCACCGGTCGAGCTGCCCGGGCGCGGCAGCCGGTTTGGCGAACTGTTCGAGGAAGATTTCGATACGCTCACGCGGCAACTGGGGCACGAGGTTCTGGATGGGCTGCAAGGAAGAGAGTACGCGCTCTTCGGTCACAGCATGGGCGCTTTGCTCGCCTATGGTCTCGCGCTTTTCCAGCGGGAACGCGGCGCGCCCCTGCCAACGATCCTTCTGGCCTCGGGCAGTCCCGCGCCGTCGAGCCGCGATCCTGAACGTTTCGCGGGCAAGGACGACGACGGGGCGCTGATCGCCGATCTGCGCAAGCAGGGCGGGACGCCAAAGGAAATCTTCGCGCACGCGGAGATGCTGCGTATGACGCTCGATGTGCTGGGCGCCGACTACCGGGTGTGCGAGAGTTTTGACTACCGCTCTCCTCCCCCTCTGTCGGTACCGTTGCATGTCTTCGCGGGGCGCGATGACGACATTGCGCCGGAGCGGATCGAGGCATGGGGGCAGGAGACGGAAGAAGCGTTTTCCATCGAGTGGTTCGATGGTGGACATTTTTTCATCCGGGAGAACGAAACCGCCGTCCTGCGGGCGATCCGGAATCGTTTGTCTGGCGAGATGCCGGGAAGGAGGCGACATGCGTCGAATTCCCTTGCCTGAGCGTCTGGCAAACCGGATGGAGGTTCATTGCCTGAGCCTGCATCTGGACGAAGAGCCGCATGATGTCCTGCCGCTGCTCTCCGAGGCGGAGCGCGGGATGGCCGGTCGCTACCGCCGATGCGCCGACCGGGTCAGATTCGCCAGGACGCGCGCCGCAACGCG
>JAIRMC010000016.1 GCA_031258965.1 Azoarcus sp.
ATGGAAGCAACGGCGGCGTTTACGCCTTATGCGTTTAGCCTCGATCCAAAACGCCAACGCGACAAGGCGATGGCACTTGCCATGATGCACGACCTTGCCTCCCGGCTTCCCCGCAAGCGTCGCCTGCGCCGTATCCTTCAACGCTGGCTTGCCTGTCGACGTCACCCACCTTACGGCGACAACGAGTATTTCCGCAAGGCGGTACGACGACACGAAGTGTTTTTCCAGGAAACCTGGGAAAGACAGCCGTGAAAGCCATGGCCCTTGCACGTGTCGTATGCGATAATCAGCCAATGAACTCATCTGTTGCCGAATCGCAATTATTCGACTTGCTGAACAATGGAATGAATACCAACATGATTCGCACGCCGCGCATTTCCTTTCTGATTCCCTATTTCGGGCATTGGCCGTCCTGGATGCCACAAGCTCGATTGAGGGTGGGCATCGCCATCCGCCCTTTCTTCGCGCTTTCCGGAAACAGGGCATCGCCATGGAAGCACGCCATCTACTTAGCATGCACCGTTGCCGCAATCTAACAATTTCCTGATGAGAGTCCTAAATGACGGATAACGCATCAAGCGAAAAGCGGTTCTTGGTACTCGACGGTATCAGCGGCGTGCCACTTGGCCACGATATTACGGAGAGTCTGCGCACCGAAGGCTATATCGCTAACCATTTTGATTGTCTTCGTCTTCCCTCGCGCCTCTTTCATGGGGCGCGATCTGCCTGCGCTAAAGCCATTGCTCGGTTGAGCACGGGTATGGAGTTTAATTATTTGCCACGCCTGAGACTGAAGGAATTGCATCCCGTCTTTACGACCACGATGCCGACGCATATTTTGGTGATTGGGTTCATTTACAAGTTTTTCGACCTTGCCGAATTGCGTCACTTGGCCAATGAGCATCAAGCCACACTGATGCTGTATGATACGGATAGCTGTAATCTTTTCGCTAGGCGACGCGAGTTTATCTACTTCATTGAGCAGGAACTGCCAATTTACGATCATGTTTTTTCATTTTCACGTGTCACTACGAATTTCTTTCTCCAAGTACGGAAACTCAATGCCAGCTACCTGCCTTTTGGTGCAAATCCGATCACTCTTCCAGATGTGCGGCAAAAAGACATTGATGTGCTCTTCATCGGCAGCGGGGATTTACGCCGGATTTTCTTGCTAGAACACATCCGAAACTACGTTATGGTCTTTGGCAATCGCTGGCAACGATATCGACCGCTAATCTCGCGCGAGCTTTGGGCAAACATTAGCGATCAACCAGTGTGGGGGGATGAATTGCATCGCTTGCTGGCCCGTTCGAAAATCGTGCTGAACATTACGCGCGCCGATTTCCATGGCATGGAGACGGGAATCAACTTGCGCATCTTTGAAGCTGTGGCTGCAGGCTGTTTTCTCTTGACAGATCACTGCGACGAAATCGAAGACCTCTTTGAGGTCGGCAAGGAAATCGAAACATACCAGTCATCCCGGGAGCTAGCGGATAAGGTGCGTTTTTATCTGGAGAATGAGACAAAACGCACAGACATCGCTCAAAATGGGTATGCCAAGATTTTGGAGCACCATATTTGGTGCAAACGAATTCGACAGATGTTTTTCTATTCTGTCCCCAGGCATCTGGCAACACAGAATATTTTGATAAAAAAAGATGGGCATGGGAGGAACTGATGAACGGAAATTCCCCTATTTTCACTTCATGTTATAGAAATATGATCAATCATCTTTTCCGTAACCTTCGGCAGACACAATGCGGAAACTGGCAAGGCAGGCGCGCTGTCAAATCAGCATAGGGACTTTACACAGTAGCATATTTTTTCAGATGGAGCAAATGTTGAGAAAAAAATTCTTTTCTCCAGATCTACATGCCGCGATACAGGCGCTTGCTTACAAATGGATCTATGCAGGGTTTCTGGTTTATCTAGCCGCTTGGTTCTTTCTGGAAGGCAGTCGCCAGAAAACCTTTTTCTACTTGCTGCTCGCCCTGCCTGCACTATCCCTGTTCCCGCATTTACGCCATATTTTTCGGGTGGATCACCGGGCCATGCTAGCCTTCACAAGCTTTCTCGCATATTTTTCCGTCAGTGCCTGCTGGGGTGAAGGCACATTCCGGGACGCACTCAAACTGGCTCTTCTCACCTTTTGTCTGTTGCTGGTGATCGAGGCATGTATGCGCTACTTTACTACGAAATTCCTAGTGGACTTCATTATAATCATCGGCGGTCTTTCCATCTGTATTCATCTCCTCGCAATTCCATCGCTGGAGGGCGGGTTTTCCACGTTTACCAAAACAAGATTTTCCTTACATTATTCCGAGGGGTGGGGCAACGACAATCCTATTGATTCCGCTATTATACTGGGCCTTCCTGTCATTGCTGCCTGGTGGAGCTTTCCCGGAAGAAAACGTCTTGTTCAGGTATCATTATTCCTGCTAATATTGTGTGCTTCTGTCCTAATTCTATTTACAAAAAGCCGTGGTCCAATCCTCGCCTTGGGGGCAACTCTACTGGCTATGACGCTCACCCGGCGAAATAAAAGTGACGTGCTATTACTTTGTTCCGCTTGTGCATTGTCGGGCATCCTGTTTTTGTGTGTAGATATTGAAGAACATATCCGAGAGAGAATCATGGTATCTAATTACAGAGTTCATATCTGGCGACAGACTTGGGAGCAATTTCTGGATCATTTCTGGCTGGGGTCTGGATTCGGCAGTAGGGCCAATATTCCTATCTCTCCCGAATGGGCCGTAACGCACGCCCATTCCTTCGTTCTCGAAGCGTTCCGAGTCGGTGGTATCATTGGTGGCTGTCTGTTGTTCCTCCTGTTGTGGACCATGATGGATCGCCGCATTCTAAATTCCGTTGGATTCTTTTTTTTACTTTGGTTGATATACGGTATGTTATGCTTGTTGACGAATGGCCGCCTGTTGTTGATTCAACCTTGGGAAATTGAGTTTTTTGCCTTTTGGGTACCTTTATTGTGCTTGCATTTTTTAACGCACGTTATCCCAGATCAGAATAAAATGACATCTCCTCCTCCTTCGTCTGGAGCAGCGGCATGCTGACGCTCGAACAGGAGGGTAACCAGCGCGTTCTTCGAGAAGGCGATCAGTGCATTTTCCTTCGGGATTTTGACGATTGTAGGAAGCATTACTCCGGCAATCTCTTCCTGCTGGCCTCAGGCCGTTCGGCAGCAGCCTTTCCTGTTGCGAAATATGCTGCTTTCCCGTTTATCGCCATGAATGGCTCCATCTTACGCCTCGTGCAAGAAGGCATTGAACCTTTATTCTATATGTGCGACGACAGTAGCTTCGTAGCGGCGCGTCCCGATTTCGCAGCGCTGGGTGCAAAACATGCCCGGCACCTCGCCATGAACCTCGAATGCCTTCAGGCCTTGCATGAATTCGATCCTGGAATCCTGTCCGGCAAACGGGTCTATCTTTTAGAACGAGTAAACCGCTATTACGGTAAAAATCCATTGTCAGACAGGCGTTTCGCCTGGAGCATCCGCAAGGATTCAGATCTAATTTCCGGTTTTTCCCTGTTTCGGCAAAAAACCAATCGCATTGGTTTCAGTCGAAACCTGCAAAAGGGCTATTTTGGCAGCCGTACCATTGTCTATGGCGCAACACAGCTTGCCTATCACCTGGGATTTCCCAAAGTATTCATCATCGGCATGGATTTACGCGCAAGCATGGGCCGTTTTTACGAGCAAAAACAAGGCGCATTGCCTACGTCACTAGACATGGATTTTAATAATTTTATTCTGCCCAGTTTCCGTCTCATGGCAAAAAAAATCATTGCGCAAGAAGATTTCAGGGTTTTCAATCTTTCCCCGGAAAGTCGCTTGCCTACTAGCATCCTGCCCAAGATTAATCTTGAACAGTTGCATCAATTTATCGCTCCTTGAGGATTGGGTTATCGTCTGCTTGAGAGATTAAGTGTTTAGTCAGCCCTGAACAATACCGAATTTAGCGAATCCGGCCTTGCTTGACCCATTGTTTTCCGAGTACAAGCTGTGGTGGTACAGCCAGCCGCATCGGTCAGATCGGCATGAAAAATTATTCCTTAAGGATCGAAAAGAAGGAAAATCCGAGTTGAGCCTCCAGGGAGGATGTGGTCGTACAGACTGGGGACGACGATGTCCCCAGTCTGTACGGCTGCAAGGCTGTATGGATTGCCGCGCCCCTACGCGCCCCGCAATGACAAGGAAAGGGGCTGTGCGGACTGCATCTGACTCCTGACGTCGGCGCTCACCAGTCAGCCCGCTCGATTTCTCCGAACGAACGCCCGAGGAACCTTTCCCCTATCGTCTGGAACCGCAACGGAATGTCGGTGACGATATAGCGGTAGCTCGCCGGTTCCGCGTCCATGGCGGCCAACCCGGTCTGTTGCAGGCGCGCGGCGGCCAGTTCGGCGGCGGTGAGGGCGGAATCTATCAGACGCACACGCTCCCCCGCCACGTCGCGCAACAGCGGTTTGAGCAAAGGATAATGGGTACAGCCGAGCACGAGGCTGTCGATATCCTCGGCCAGCACGGGGCGCAGGTATTCCTGTGCGGCTAGGCGGGTGACGGGATGATCAAGCCAGCCTTCTTCGACCAGCGGGACGAAAAGCGGACAGGCTTGCGAATAGACCCGCGCGCCGGGATCGAGCGCGTGTATCCGCCGCGCGTAGGCATTGCTGTTGATGGTGGTCGGCGTACCGATGACGCCAATTCGCCCGCCCCGCCCGTCCGCTGCGGCACGCGCGCCCGCTTCGATGACGTCGATGATAGGTACGCCTTTGGCATGCGCCGAGATGGTCTTCAGGGCCACGGCGGCCATGGTGTTACAGGCGACGATCAGCATCTTGACGTTCCGCCGCAGCAAGAAGTCGACGATCTGCGCGGCGTACTGTTCGATGGTCGCTACCGATTTGACGCCATAGGGTACCCGCGCGGTGTCGCCGAAGTAGACGATGCTCTCCAGCGGCAGCCGCTCCATCAGAGCGCGGACGACGGTAAGGCCGCCCACGCCGGAATCGAAAATCCCGATAGAATAATGCTTTTTGGGTGCGCTCACGCCAGCACCACGGCGGCAAACTTGCGTTTGCCGACTTGCAGGACGACCCTGCCGCCCGCGGCGAGCGACAGGGCGCGATCCTCGAGGCGCTCGCCATTGAGCCTGACCGCACCCTGTTCGATCATGCGCAGGGCTTCCGACGTGGTGCCGGTAAGGCCGGCTTCCTTGATGACCTTGAATACCGGCATGCCCGCGCCGACCGCAACCCGTACTTCGGGAATGTCATCGGGAATGGCGTTGTGCTGGAACCTCGCTTCGAAATCGGCAAGCGCCTCATCCGCCGCGCGTTCGCTGTGGAAACGGGCGACGAATTCCCGCGCCAACATGACTTTGGCGTCGCGCGGATTGCGCCCGCCTTCGATTTCGGCTTTCAGGGCCGCGATGTCGTCCGAGGAGCGCAGGGAAAGCAATTCGTAATAACGCCACATCAAGGTGTCGGACACCGACATGGTCTTGCCAAAGATTTCCTTCGGCGGCTCGGCGATGCCGATGTAGTTGCCGAGGGACTTGGACATCTTGTTGACGCCGTCCAGCCCTTCGAGCAGGGGCATCATCAACGCGCATTGCGGCGCTTGGCCGTAATGCTTTTGCAGTTCACGCCCCATCAGCAAGTTGAAACGCTGGTCGGCGCCGCCTAGTTCCACATCAGCCTCCATCGTCACCGAATCGTAGCCTTGGCAAAGCGGGTAGAGAAACTCGTGGATCGAGATCGCTTGCCGGTTCGCGTAGCGTTTGGCGAAATCGTCGCGTTCGAGCATGCGCGCCACGGTCTGTCGCGCGGCAAGGCGAATCAGGCCCGTCGCGTCCAGATCGTTCATCCATGCGGAATTGAAACAGATTTCGGTCTTCTCCGGATCTAGAATCTTGAATACCTGCTCCCGATAAGTCGCGGCGTTGGCAAGCACCTGCTCGCGGGTCAGCGGCGGGCGCGTCGCGTTCTTGCCGCTCGGATCGCCGATCATGCCCGTGAAGTCGCCGATCAGGAACATGACGTGATGTCCGAGTTCCTGGAAATGGCGCAGCTTGTTGAGCACGACGGTATGCCCGAGATGCAGGTCGGGGGCGGTCGGATCGAAACCGGCCTTGACCCGCAAGGGGCGGCCAGCCTTCAGTTTGTCAACCAGCTCGGCCTCAATCAGCAATTCGCCGGTTCCGCGCCGGATCAAGTCCATTGCGGCCTCGATTTCTTCGGCCTCGATTTCTTGCATAGATTTCTCCAATAGGTCACAACCGGGGGGTTGCGTGCTTTGTTAGACTCCAAGCGCACTCCCCAAGAGAGTCAAGAGTTTCAATCATGCGAATAAAAAAAAGCAAGATTCTAGCCGAACTACGTTGGCGGCTAGCCGAGTTGCGCTGGCGCTTAGCCGCGCTTCCCAATCGTTCCAGCCAATTGCGTTGGCGCATGAGCGGGCTGTCCGGATGCTTGGCCGATCTGCGCTGGCATCTGGGCGAGCTTCGCTGGCGGCTGCTGGCCAAGCAGCATCCGCGCCTGAGCAGGTTGGGCAGCCGGATGGCCGAACTGCCGTGGCGGATTTTCGACCACGGGCGGCCTCTGGTCATCGGCGGTTTCGCGGGTGTTTCCATCCTCGGCGGTGTCGCCGCCACGGCGGTTGTCGTTCCGGAAGACCCCGTCGACATGCAGACAGTGCTGGAAAAACTGGCCGTCACGCCCTCGGCCTTGCCCCCGCCCGATCTGCCTTTTGTGTATGACGACAATATCGGCCCCGGCGATACGATACAGTCTGTATTCCAACGCCTGGGCATTACAGACCCAGAAGCACTGGCTCTCTTCAAGAACGATAAAACGGTTTCCCGCGCCCTGCGCCAATTGCGCAACGGAAGATCGCTGACCGCCATCGTGGGTCCTTCCGGCCGTCTGCTGTCCTTGCGCCTGCCGTTGGCACCGGACGGCGTTTATCTCGACGTATCGCGAGACGCGCCCGGGCAGCCGTTCCGGATATCCCAACCGCCCGAAGTCGCGCTCGAAACCGGCATCGAAATGCGCAACGGCGTCATCAAATATTCGCTATTCGCCGCAACCGAGGCAGTCGGCCTGCCCGACAGCATCGCCACCCAACTCACCGATCTGTTCGGCGCCGAAATAGATTTCCATGCCGATCTGCGCCCCGGCGATACCTTCAGTGTGATCTACGAGACATTTTACGACAAAGGCATTTCCGCGCGTACCGGGCGCATCATCGCCGCCGAATTCATCAACCGGGGCCGCCGCCATGCCATTTTCCGGCACACGGCCCCTGATGGCAGGTCGGACTACTACACCAGCAGCGGCCAGAGCCTTCGCAGCACTTTCCTGCGTTCCCCATTGGAATTCACCAAGGTCACTTCCGGTTTTGGCCGCCGCCTGCATCCGGTATTCGGTGGCTGGCGCAATCACCAGGGCGTGGATTTCGGCGCGCCCTCCGGCACGCCGGTGCGGGCCACTTCGGGCGGCGAAGTCAGTTTCGTCGGCCATCAAGGCGGTTACGGCAACATCGTCATCCTGAAGCACAAGGGGAACGTGAGCACGGCTTATGCGCATTTGAGCGCCTTCGCGCCCGGCCTGCGCGTGGGCAATACGGTCGAGCAGGGCGAAACCATTGCCCGGGTGGGCGCAACGGGCCGGGTGAGCGGCCCGCATTTGCATTACGAATTTCGCATCGACAATGTGGCGCAAAACCCGATGACTGTGGCCCTGCCCGCTCCCGCGCCCCTGACCGGCAAGGAACTCGCCCGGTTCCGCGAAAACGCCCGCCTTCTGCACAGGCATCTGGCCCTGCTCGGCTACCGCATCGCCGCCAACGACGAAATCGTAGCCAAGCACTAACCACGGCGGCGGGCGTGCAGCGCAGCGAGCGTCAGCCCTTTTCCGCAAGCAGCCGGTAAAGCGACATCAACATCCCCGCCGTCGCGCCCCAGATGAAGTAGTCGCCGTAAGGCATGGCATGGAAATGGCGTGACGCGTTGCCCACGCGCAAGGTGTGACGCCGATGGCTGGCCGGATCGAGAAAATGCGCCAGCGGCGCCTCGAACACTTCCGCGACCTCGAAAGCATCCAGTTCCAACGCTAGCGGCGGGCGCAGCAGACCAAC
Source organism: Azoarcus sp. (assembly GCA_031258965.1). Lineage (GTDB taxonomy): Bacteria > Pseudomonadota > Gammaproteobacteria > Burkholderiales > Rhodocyclaceae > WRNU01. The sequence goes on from JAIRMC010000016.1 coordinate 8,159, forward strand.
CACCGGAGTGACGCGAAAACCCGTGCCGGTCAGGTAATCCGGCAGATGCCCGATGATCTCGACCCGATCCGGGGCAAGCCCGATTTCCTCCCGCGCCTCGCGCAGCGCGGTGGCTTCCGCCGAAACGTCGCCCGACTCCATGCCGCCGCCCGGAAAACTGATCTGCCCCGGATGGTGATGCAGATGATCGGTGCGCCGGGTGAGCAGCACCGTCGGCCCCTTGTGTGCGCCCATCGCCTGCCCTTCGTGCAGCACGAGAGGCACCAGCACGGCTGCCGGACGATGCGCCCGCCCGCCCGCGCCGGGCCAATCGCCGTCCGTGGCACTGCCCTCGTCCGGGCGCGCCAAGCAGCGGCGCAGTCTTGTCACCACATCATCCGCCATCATGGCACCACCCTGCCCGTTTCATCTCCCTATCCTCTGCCATCGCGGCCCGGACGCCGGTTATCGCATACATTTGTTTCACCGTCGAGCACATATCCATGCCCTTGCGGAAGTTATCGGTTGACGGCGCAGCAAAACGCTACAAGACTTATCCGAGATACGTTCCGTCGTGAGTCCCGCCATGATCCGCTTCACGGTACAGGCATCCCGCGCGTTCCCCCCGCGAACCCCGCAACCGCGCAACTGCGGCTTTACCCTGGCCGAGTTGATGATCGTCACCTGCATCGCCGCCATTCTCGCCGCCATCGCCGCGCCATCGTTCAAACCCCTGATTCGCAGTATCACGGTTCGCGGCGTGGCCACCGAACTCGTCGCCGACATACAATTCGCCCGTTCCGAGGCCATTCGCGCTGGCCGCGCGATAAGCCTCACGCTCGACAAAGCGCGGCGCTGGCGGGTTTTTCTCGACAAAGACCGCGACGGCGCATATGACGCCACAAAAGGAGACGAACTGCTGCGCGAAAACACCTACACCGAAACGATCCTGCCGATGACGGAAGACTGGCTGCTGCGATTCCAGCCTTCCGGGCTGATCGAAGGCGCGACGTTTCCGGGGGGAATCTGCCTGCAAACCGGCAACGACCCGCTCGTCCAGCGTTACGTGCGATTCTCGACGAGAGCGGCCTCGCCCATCATCCTGGAGGAGTGTCCGAAAACATGAACATACCCAAAGGCTTTACCCTGCTGGAACTGATGATCGTACTGGTGATCGTCGCCATTCTCGCCACCATCGCCATACCTGGTTACGAGTCATACACCCTCAAAACCCGCCGCGCCACCGCCGCCACCTGTCTGCTGGAACTCTCCGGAGCCATGGAGCGGCACTACACCGTGAACCTGAGCTATCTCGGCGCGACATTACCGTCGACGCAATGCCAGAACGATTTGAGCGGCCATTACGACTTCAGCCTCGATGACAAAAAGCTCACACAAAGAACCTACACGCTCCTAGCCGTTCCCAAGGGCGCCCAGACCGTCGACACCTGCGGCACGCTCAGCATCGACCAGGCTGGCGTGAAAACCAACGGGAACAGCACTGCTTCATGCTGGTAATCATCAGGGTGGATCAACGAATTGAAGCCAGGGGCCGCCATTAATCCGCCATCATTATATGAGTTCGCCTCACTCAAGGTGCTTGAAAACGCTGACTCAGGTTTGAAACCCCGTCGCTCGCGCCTTGCCAGGTTTTCGTGTAGAATTTCCGCGTTTATTCTTCAAGCATAACAATATTTTCCTGCCGCAAGCCTGCCATGCCGTCTCTTCCCGAAACCGCCTCCCCTGGCGACCGCGCTCGCCGCCGCGGCGCTTTTTGCTTTCTCCTCGCCCTTGCCGCCACACCGGTCGCCACTTGGCTCTTCCTCAACCTCAAGCCCTTGTGGCTGCACGTCGAGCCACTCAAAGGCGGCGCGTTCATCTTCGCCGCCGCAGCTTTCGGCGCGGCGCTGGCGCTGATGCCCGTCGCCGCCGTATTCGGCTGGCTGCTCGCACTCTGGTTCGGCGTGGAAAGCGTCTATGCACCGCGCCAACGCGAAACGCCGTTTACCGACCGTCTCATCGTCGGTGTGGGCATCATCGCGTGGTTCCTGCCCGCGCTGGGCTTTCTAGCATCGGCGGTTCATGCGTTGTTTTCCGGGCGCGTACACTTCGTGCAGCCCGCGCGCGATTACCTGCGAATGGTCGATCCTATCGCCTACTGGCAAGGCGTCGGTTTTCTGTTCGTCACCGCGGGGGTTTTTGCGTGGCTGGCCTGGCGATACTGGCAAAACAAACTGTGCCGCCGCACCGAGGCGGCACAGGAACACTGAGCAAGCCCATCTCCACTGCGAGCGAAGCGGCACCGCCGGTATGCGCATGGCGCCACGGCGCTCCGCGCCTCGCAATGGCGGGGCTGGATTCGTCATTGCAAGCGTAGTGCGGTAATCCTGCGCTACTTGGATTGCACAGCCTCGCCCACAACGAGTGTTTAATCAGAATTCCCCCATACATCGGGGCAACTCATGGGGCGGCAAGCGTATGCCATGAATTTTCGATTGCGCCAGTGGAACCGGCATGCGCCGCTCTCACTCGTTCATGCGCAATCGGGCGTCGAGCCGGGTCAGACGTTCCGGCGTGCCGACGTCCACCCATTGGCCGCGATGGTGTTCGCCGCTGACACGGTCGACGTCCATCGCGGCCCGCAGTTGCGGGGCAAGACGGGCGGGACGGCCCGCTTCGAGATGGGCGAACAGCGCAGGGTGGTAGGCGGCGATGCCGGAGAAGGTCAGGCGGGGTTCTTCTTTGCTGCGCACACGGCCCGCCTTGAGGCCGAAGTCGCCTTCGGGATGGTGATCAGGGTTGTCGATGAGGAGCAAGTGGGCAAGGTCGCCGTCGGAGGAGAGGCGCGCGGCGATTTCAGCGAGCGAGGCTAGGGCGGCATCGCAGAAAATGTCGCCATTGATGACGATGAAGGGCGCGTCGTCAAGGAATTGCATGGCCTGGCGAATACCGCCGGCCGTCTCCAGCGCGCCGGGCGGCTCGGGCGACCAGCGAATGCGCACACCAAAGGCGTCGCCGTCGCCGAGCGCGGCTTCGAGCATGTGCCCAAGGTGGGCATGGTTGATGACAATGTCGGTGATACCAGCAGCGGCAAGGCGTTCGATATGGCGCACGATCAGCGGTTTGCCGCCGACGGCAAGCAGCGGCTTGGGACAATGGTCGGTAAGCGGGCGCATGCGCTCGCCCCGCCCGGCGGCCAGGATCATGGCTTTCATTGTCATATGATCCGCGTAGCCAGCCAGAAAAGCGCCGCGGCCAGGAACATGGCGGCGGGGAATGTCAGCACCCAGGCGGTCAGGATGGCCTTGACTGTGCTGCTTTGCAGGCCGCTGCGGTTGGCGACCATGGTACCGGCAACGCCCGAGGAGAGGACGTGTGTTGTGGATACCGGCAGGCTGTAGAGATTGGCGGCGCCGATGGCCAGGGCGGCGGTGATCTGGGCGCTCATGCCTTGCGCGTAGGTCATACCCTGCTTGCCGATGCGTTCGCCGACGGTGTAGACGACGCGCCGCCAGCCGACGACCGTGCCTAGGCCGAGCGCCAGGGCGATGGCGAAAATGACCCATACCGGGGCGTATTCGGTGGTGGCGGTGAGGTCTTTGCGCAGGCGGTCGAGGTCGGCTTTTTCTTGCGGATCGAGGCCGGGGAGTTTGCCGACCTGGCGGGCCATGTCGTCAAGACAGAGCAGGCCGCGCCGCACGTGAACGCGCTGCTCCGCATCCAGCCTGGCGTAGTGGTCGATGTCTTGCAGGTGGTTGAGCAGGCTTTGGATGGTTTCCCGTGTGCGGGCGATTTCGCAGCGGTGTGCGGAAGCGGCGGGATCGGTTTGAGAGGATGCGGGGCTGGTGGCGAATGTGCCCAATTTGTCGAGGTTGCGTTCATAGAAGCTGCGCATATGCGCGGCGGCGTCGCGGGTGCGTTCGATCTGGTACGGGCTGGCGTACAGGTTGAGCACGTAGTGGGCGGGCACGAAGCCGATCAGCACCAGCATGATAAGGCCGACGCCTTTTTGTCCGTCGTTGGAGCCGTGTACGAAGCTGACCGCGATGGCGGACAGGACGAGTACGAGACGGTTCCAGAAAGGCGGTTTTTTCCGCAGTTTTTGATCCGCTCGCGTCTCCGGAGCGGCATGGATTTTCGGGACGGCATGCATTCTCGATATGGGCCGCCAGCGTTTCAGTCCGACGAGGATGAGGCCCGCGACGAGGAATCCCGCCAGCGGCGAGAGGATCAGCGAGAGGATGACGTCGAGGGCTTTTTGCCAGTTGACGCCCTGGGCGATGGACAGGTCGTTCAATAGCGCGTTGCTCATGCCGACACCGAGGATGGAGCCGATGAGGGTGTGCGAACTGGAGGCGGGAATGCCGAAATACCAGGTGCCGAGGTTCCAGGCGATGGCTGCGGCGAGCAGCGAGAACACCATTGCCAGCCCGCGTCCGGTATCGACGTTGATGAGCAGTTCGACGGGCAGGAGGTGGACGATGGTGTAGGCAACGCCGACGCCGCCGAGCAGTACGCCAAGGAAGTTAAAGACGCCGGAGAGCATGACGGCGCGGTAAGGCGACATCGCCTTGGTATAGATGACGGTGGCGACGGCGTTGGCTGTGTCGTGGAAGCCGTTGATGAATTCAAAGGCGAGAACAAAGGCGAGCGCCAGCGCGAGGCTGACGCCGACCCAGATGTTGGGGATGCCAAGGGTTTCGAGCATGGTTGGCCGTTGGGGTCAGAAGGTGTCGCCGTGTTCGACGGTTTCCGGGTCGAGCTTGTCGAGCAGTTTGAGCAGGGGGCTGAGTTCGCGGTAGCGTTTGCAGGCTTTGCACAGGTAGCGCAGCAGCAGCGGCATGCTGGCGAGGTAACCGTCCTTGCCGTCACGATAGGCGAGACGGGCGAAGATGCCGATGACCTTGATGTGGCGCTGCACGCCCATCCATTCGTAATCGCGGTGGAAGCCTGCGAAGTCGGGCCGTACCGGCAGGCCATGCTTGCGCGCCGTTTCCCAGTAGCGGGCAAGGAGGTCGAGGGTGAAGCCTTCTTCCCACTCGATGTAGGCATCCTTGAGGAGCGAAGCCAAGTCGTAGGTGAGCGGACCGTAGACCGCATCCTGGAAATCGATGATGCCCGGATTGAGTCCGTCCGCGATGTGCATCAGGTTGCGCGAATGGTAGTCGCGGTGCACGAATACTTTGGGTTCCGCGAGGTTGACGGCGATGATGCTGTCGAAAACGTCCATCAATGCAGCTTCGTCCCCGGCGTCGAGCGATACGCCCTTGTGGCGGGCGATGTACCACTCCGGGAACAGCATCAGCTCGCGGCGCAGAAGTTCATCGGAATATTCCGGCAGGAGGCCGGGACGGCTGGCGGCCTGGATGGCGAGCAGCGCGCCGATTGCGTCGGCATAGAGGCGCGCGGCGGCGGTCGGGGTGCATCCCGGCGCGCGCAATTTGTCGAGGTAGGTTGTATCGCCGAGGTCGGACATGAGCAGGAAGCCTTGTCCAAGATCTTCCGCGAATATCCTGGGGACATGAACGCCGGTATCGGCGAACAGCCGGGCAATGGCGAGCCATGGCGCGCAATCTTCGTGTTCGGGCGGCGCATCCATGACGATCAGGCTGGCATGATCCGGCACGGCGTCTTTCGTGGGAAAAACAACACGAAAATAGCGGCGGAAGCTGGCGTCCGCCGACGCGGGAACAAGTTCGTAGCGAGTATTGGGTAAAGTCCGCTCCAGCCATTGCCGAAGCTGGTTCATACGGGGAGAAGCGGACTCCAATGCGGATCCTTTTGTACAGGGCAAAGCGGGGTTCTCCGCGGTTGTTCGTGTAGAATCCGGCGATTCTATCAGGCGGTCGATGCGGCTCCACATTTTGTTTTTACGAGGGTCATTTTGCAGGTACTGGGTCTTGAACCGCGTGTGCGTTTGCTTCCATTGCTGATGTGCTGCATGTCGGGGGCGTTGTGGGCGGATTCCGTGCCGAATGCATCTCCGGTTCATGCGGTTTCCATCAACAGCACACCGCAGCCGAGAGTCTGCCTACCCGCCAGCGGGGATCGGGCCACGGCGGACGGCGCTTGCAAGACGGAAAAATCCGCCACGGACGCGCCTGAAGCGCCCACGACGCCTGTCGGCACGCCTGTGATTCCTGTTGAATCGTCTGTAATCCCCATTGAAGCGCCCGCGATTCCCGCCCGCTGGCCGATCCTGGCTGCCATGGCGGGGTTCGGGCCGAAAACGGCAGGCGCCGCTTCTTCGACGGGAACGCCCGGCGAAACCCGGATTTCGGCATTGCGCATTTACGGTACGCATGCGATAGACATGGTGGCCGAAGGCGAAGTCGAATTGCAGCGCGATGCCCTGACCCTGACCGCCGACCGCTTGACTTACCGCGAACCGGCTGACGAGGTGGTGGCCGATGGCAACGTCCGATTGCGCCAAGGTGACAGTGCCGAAATGTCCGGGCCGTCGGCCACGCTGGTCGTGGGGCCGCGCACAGGGGAATTCCGCGAGCCGAAATATTCGATGACCCGCAGCCGCCCGCCTCTCGAAGAAGGCGACCCGCCGCGCTTGGTATCAGGCAGCGGCCAAGCGGATTTGCTGCAACTCGAAGGCGAGAACCAGTATCGCGCCAGGAACGCGACCTGGTCGACATGCCCCGCGCCTAATCCCGACTGGTACATCAAGGCCGGGGAACTCGAACTTGATTACGACCGCGAGATCGGCGTCGCCCGCAACAGCAGCGTGGTTTTCAAGAACGTTCCCTTCGTCTGGCTGCCATGGGCCGAATTCCCCCTCGTCGGGCAGCGCCATTCCGGGCTGTTGCCGCCGACGATGGATAGCTCGACCGAGACCGGCTTCGGCGTTACGCTACCGTATTACTGGAATATCGCGCCCAATTACGACCTGACTGTGGCGCCGCGCTACATGAGCCGACGCGGTGTGCAACTGGGTACTGAAGCGCGCTACATGGGCGCGAGCTACCAGGGCACGGCGCGGGTCGAATATCTAGCGCACGACAACGAGAGCGGAGAGCAGCGTTCCCTGGGTTCCTTGCAGCATCAACAATGGCTGACGCCCGATCTGTATGCCTCGCTCGATCTCAACGCGGTATCGGACGATGAATATTTCGAGGATCTGAGCACGCGGGTATCCATGGCATCCAAGGTCAACCTGCTGCGCGAAGGGCGGCTGATGTACGTCGGCGGCTGGTGGGGGGCCTCGGCACTCGCCCAGAGTTACCAGACACTGTCGCCCGATCCCGAAAATCCGGTCGTGACGCCATACAGGCGTCTGCCCCAGATCACGCTCAACGCCACGCGGCCGGGCGAGTTCCGCGACAGCATCGGGACTTCCGGACTCGATTTCGCCTGGCATGGCGAATTCACGCGCTTCACCCATCCGCGCAAGGATTACGTTGATGCCTCCCGCCTGATCGCCTATCCGCAGTTGTCGCTGCCCTTGCAGTGGTCCGGCTTCTACATCACCCCCAAGATCGGCCTGCACTACACCCGCTACGATATTGACCGCGACCGCTCCATGGCGCCGGGCATGCGCGACGAAATCACCCGTTCCGCGCCGGTTTTCTCGCTCGATTCGGGGCTAACGTTCGAGCGTGAAACTCATTTGTTCGGCGCGGACTACGTGCAAACCCTGGAACCGAGGCTGTACTACCTCAACGTTCCCTATCGGCGGCAGGACGACATTCCGTTGTTCGACACCAGCCGCTACGACTTCGGCTTCGCGCAAATCTTCAGCGAAAACATCTATACCGGCGGTGATCGCCTTGCCGACGCCAGACAGTTGACCGCCGCCGTTACCTCGCGCCTGATCGACCCGGCAACCGGCGTCGAGCGCCTGCGATTACTGCTCGGGCAACGCTATTACTTTGCGGATCAACTCGTCACACTCAACCATTTCGACGAAAATGGCCAAATGGTGGAACGCGAAACCGCGCGCACCAGCAAGCGCGCCGACGTGCTCGCGGGCCTGTCTACACGGCTCGGCAAGTACACGGCGTTTGAATCGTTGTGGCAATACAACCCGCGCGAGTATGAAACAGAACGCTACTCCGCGGCTTTGCGGTATAACCCCGGACATACCCGTGCATTGAATCTCGGCTACCGTTACGTGCGTGACATTTTGCGCGACGTGGATGTTTCCGGGCAGTGGCCGTTATGGGGGAAATGGTACGGTGTGGGTCGGCTCACCCACTCGCTCAAGGACTCCCGCCTGACCGAAGCCATCGCCGGGCTTGAATACAATGGCGGCTGCTGGGTGCTGCGCATGGGTGGCCACCGCTATGCGACGCGCGAGGACCGGTTCAACAATACATTCTTCCTGCAACTCGAACTCAATGACTTCACCAGCATCGGCCCCGGCGGAAACGTGGTCAACATGATCCGGCGCAGCGTGCCGGGCTATGGCAGGATCAACGAATCCGGCAGCGCGTTCGGAGAATGAGAGAATGCGGAACATCGTGACGAGACATTTCAAGTGATTTCCCGGATGACCATGAACCAATTCCCGACCCGGATATTCATCGGAATATTCGCTGTTTCCGTTTGTGCCGTGCCGACGCTCCCGGCGCTGGCCGTCGAAGTCGACCGCATCGTTGCCGTCGTCAATAGCGAGGCCATTACCTCGTCGCAGCTGCGCGAGCGCATGGCCCGCGCCCGCGCCAACCTGCAAAAGCAGGCCGTGGAGCTTCCGCCCGCGAACATACTCGAACGGCAAGTGCTCGAACACATGATCGTGGAGCGGGCGCAATTGCAACGGGCGCGTGAAGCCTCCATCCGGATCGACGAAGCCATGATCGACAATGCCATCGGAAACATCGTCGCCAACAACCGCACCACCGTCGACAAACTGCGCGCCTCCATCGAGCAGGAAGGGATTTCCTGGGACAAATACCGCGACGATGTGCGTATTGAACTCATGATCAACCGCCTGCACGCCAGGGAAGTCAACGCACAGATCAACGTGAGCGATGCCGAGATCGACAACTTCCTCAAAAACCACCCTGATGTGCTCTCGGGCACCGAGTACCGCATCGCCCACATCGTGCTGGCCATTCCGGAAAACCCTGGGGAAGCGCAAATGGCGGCATTGCGCACACGCGCCGACAAGGTGCTGTTGCGCCTGCGCCAAGGTGAGGACTTCGGCAAGGTTGCGACCGACAGTTCGGACGCGCCTGACAACATCCGTGGCGGCGAAATCGGCTGGCGCGACCGTGAGCGCCTGCCCGGCTTCTACGCCGACGCGCTCGCCAAGCTCGAACCCGGCGGCGTATCGCAGCCGATGCTCGCCGCCACCGGGCTGCACATCGTCAAACTGCTCGAAAAGCGCGAGAAAAACAACCCCGCCACACAGTCGGGCGTCGACCAGACCCATGCCCGCCACATCCTGCTCAAGACTTCCGAGGTGTTTTCCGACACCGATGCCAGGACAAGGCTCGAAGCCTTGCGCGAACGCATCGTCAATGGCGCGAATTTTGCCGAACTGGCCAGGGCACATTCGGCAGACATCTCCGCCGCGCACGGCGGGGATCTCGGCTGGGTAAATCCCGGCACGATGGTACCCGAATTTGAAAAGGCAATGGATGCGCTATTGCCCAATGAAGTCAGCGCCCCGATACGCTCGCCCTACGGTTGGCATATCATCCAAGTGCTGGAACGCAGAAAACATGACATGGGTGAAGAATATCGTCGCAATGCTGCGCGCATGATCCTGTTTCAGCGCAAGGGCGACGAAGCGCTTGAAGACTGGCAGCGTCAACTGCGCGACAGCGCCTATGTCGAATACAGACTGGAATCGGAAGCCGCTGACTAAAGGTTCGCAGCGAACCTTTACACTGGTTCTTTCGTTCGGGGGGAGCGATTGAATGATGAGGAACGTCGACAAGGCGCACCAGCCGGTGCTGGCCGTCACAAGCGGGGAACCTTCGGGCGTCGGGCCTGAACTGTGCGTGCGTCTGGCCGAACGCCGGTTTTCGGCGCATCTGATCGTGATCGGTGACATTGATCTGATCGAGGAGCGCATGGAGCGCGCGGGCAAAGCGCTGGTCGTGCGCCCCTGGAAGCCGGGCATGGCGCCCGAGACAGGCGTATTCGACGTCCTCCATTGCCCGCTCGTCTGTCCGGCGCTGGTCGGTCTCCCCGACCCGCGAAACGCCGCCTACGTGCTCAGCATTCTCGACCGCGCGCTGGAAGGCTGCATGCGGGGCAGCTTCGACGGCATGGTCACGGCCCCGGTACATAAAAGCGTAATCTGCGACGCGGGCATCCCGTTCTCCGGCCACACCGAATACCTCGCCGTCAAGACCGGCACGCCGTTGGTCGTGATGATGCTGGTCGGCGGCGGTATGCGCGTGGCGCTGGTCACAACGCACCTGCCGCTGATCGACGTGGCAAAGACGTTGACCCAGGAGCGGCTCACCCGCACGCTCGAAATCCTCCACCGCGATCTCGTCGCCAGCTTCGGCATCGCCAAGCCGCGTATCCTCGTGGCCGGTTTCAACCCCCACGCAGGCGAAGGCGGCCACATGGGGCATGAAGAAATCGACGTCATCGCCCCGGTGCTCGAACGCCTGCGCGCTAGCGGCATGAACCTTGCCGGGCCGCTGTCGGCGGATACCCTGTTCGTGCCGAACCGCCTGCAAAACGCCGACGCGGTGCTGGCGATGTACCACGACCAGGGCTTGCCCGTACTCAAACATGCCAGCTTTGGCTCCGGCGTGAACGTCACCCTTGGGCTACCCATCGTCCGCACATCGGTCGACCATGGCACCGCGCTCGACCTGGCGGGCGCTGGCAAAGCCGACCCTGGCAGTCTTTTCGCGGCGGTCGAACTGGCAATCAGCATGGCGAACGCCAGACGGCAGAACGCATGAGCGAAAACGCGCGCGTGAGCGGCCACGCCGCCCGCCGCCGTTTCGGACAGAACTTCCTCATCGACCCCTACATCATCGCCCGCATCGTTGCGGCAATCCGCCCACAGGCGGACGATGTCATGGTCGAAATCGGCCCCGGCCTTGGCGCGCTCACCGTGCCGCTGCTCGAACATCTCGACCGGCTGCACGCCATGGAAATCGACCGCGACCTTGCCGCCCGTCTGCGCGAACACTACGATCCCGCCCGGCTGACGCTTTACGAAAGCGACGCGCTTGAATTCGACTTCGGCAAATTGTGTGCGGAAAACAGGCCATTGCTCAGGGTGGTCGGCAATCTGCCCTACAACATCTCGACGCCGCTGCTTTTCCACCTTGCCTGTTTCGCCGGTCGTCTGCGCGACCTGACCTTCATGCTGCAAAAAGAAGTCGTCATGCGCATGGTGGCCGCCCCCGGCACCGCCGACTATGGACGCCTGTCGGTCATGTTGCAATACCGTTTCCGCATGGAGCGGCTGTTCGATGTGCCGCCCGGCGCGTTCCGCCCCGCACCCAAAGTGACCTCCAGCATCGTGCGCATGACGCCGCTGCCCGCGGCGGAATGCCAAGCCAGGGACGAAGCCCTGCTGGGCCGCATCGCCGCCGCCGCCTTCAGCCAGCGCCGCAAGACCCTGCGCAACACCTTGCGGGGCATCCTCTCCGAACCCGGCTTCGCCACACTCGGCATTGATCCGGGGCTGCGCGCCGAACGCTTGGCGGTCGCGGACTTCGTTGCGATGGCAAACTACCTCGACGCCCAGGCGGCCCGCGCTCAGACATCCAATTCGAGCACCACCGGCGCGTGATCCGATGGACGCTCCAGTCTGCGCGGCGACGGATCGACCGCACAGGCGCGGCAGGCGGCCCGTAACGCTTCCGAAACCAGGATGTGGTCGATGCGCAACCCAAAGTTGCGCCGGAAGGCCCCCATCCGGTAATCCCACCACGAATAGCTGCGCTCGGGCTGCCTGAAAAGACGAAAGGCATCGACCAACCGGAGGTCGAGAAACGCCTGGAACGCGGCGCGTTCCGGCGGCGAGACGATGATTTCGCTCTTCCAGCCGGGATGCACGTCTTCCTGCGTCGGCGCGATGTTGAAATCACCCGCGAGCGCGAGCTTCGGATAGTCGCGCATCGCGCCGCCGAGCCAGCGGGTCAGCGCATCGAGCCAAGCGAGTTTGTAGCGGTACTTGTCCGAGCCGACCGCCTGGCCGTTGGGAAAATAAGCGCACACGATCCGAACACCTTCAATGGTCGCGGCAATGAGACGCTTTTGCTCATCGGCAAAACCGGGAATCCCGCGCATCACGTTGCCCGGCGGCGTCGTGCAAAGAATGGCGACGCCGTTATAGGTTTTCTGCCCGGCAAAGACCGCGCGATAACCCGCCGCCCGCATCTCGGCCTCTGGAAACGCCTCGTCCGTCGACTTGGTCTCCTGCAAGCAAAGCGCATCGGGCCGATTGTCGGCCAGCCAGTCGAGAACCTGCGGCAGACGAACCTTGAGGGAATTGACGTTCCAGGTGGCAAGCTTCATGGCGTTTTCAATTCAGGAATTTGGATTATCATCTTGGCATCTCCTTCAGGAATCAGGGATTCCGATTACCCCGGCGTTCGAGCAGCAGGCCGGATTCGAGGTGATCGGTGTAGGGAAACTGATCGAAAGCCGCTGCCGCCGCAATGCGGTGGCTGCCGACGAGCGCGGCGAGATTCTCGCGCAACGTGACGGGATTGCAAGAAATGTAGAGCACATTGTCAAAGCCGCGCGCGAGTTCGAGCGTTGCCGCATCCAACCCGGCGCGGGGCGGATCGACGAAAAGCGTCGAAAAGCGGAAAGCGCCAAGGTCGATATCCTTGAGCCGCCGGAACGGGCGCGCCCCGGCGAGCGCCTCGCTCACTTCTCCGCTCGCCATCCGCGCCAGCGCGACGTTGCGGATGCCATTGACCTCCAGATTGCAGCGCGCGGCGCTGGTCGACGGTTTGCTCAGTTCGGTGGCGAATATCTTGCCGAAAAGTGGCGCGAGCGCCACAGTGAAATTGCCGTTGCCACAATAGAGTTCAAGCAGGTCGCCACCCAGCCCGGCAGCGCGGGCGCGCGCCCAGCCAAGCATGGCGCGGTTGATTCCGCCATTGGGCTGCGTAAAACCGCTTTCGATCTGGCGATAACGCAGGCATCGCCCGTCGACGCGAATTTCTTCTTCCAGCCAATCGTTGCCAATAACGATTCTCTGACCCCGGCTGCGGCCAATGATGTGGATGCCGAAATCAGCGGCAGCCTGGTGTGCGGCAGTCTCCCAGTCGGCGTCGAGTCTGCGATGGTAGATGAGGCTCAACAGCACGCCGCCTTTCAGTGTGGCGAGGAATTCGGTCTGGAAAAGACGGCGTCGCAAGGTTTCGTCCGCCAGCAACCGTTCGCGCAGCCTGGGCATCAGGGCGCGAATGGCATCGGCCGCGGGGGGGAAGTCCTGGATGAGTATGGCGCGGCGCGAATCGGCGGAATCGAACATCGCGTAGTCGATGCATGGTCCTGTGTGCCACATGCGAAATTCGGCGCGCAGCCGGTAACCCAGGGGCGCGGAGGCAAACAATTGCAATTCGGGCAAGCCGAAGGCGGCGAACTCCCGCCGGAACCGTTCGGCCTTGGCAGCGAAAAGCGCGGCATGGCGCGCGGGGTCGATACGGGAAAGCGGCATGGAAATATTTTGAGAACCTCTATTTGTAACGGTTATTGCGAGGGCCGGAAACTCGTGGGGTACGAACATTGAGCCACATGGATTGCCGCGTCGCTACGCGCCTCGCAATAACGATATCGTGAGGGACGTCCCCGGGCGCCAGACCCCATGTCAGCCCGCATCGGCGGACTGGGGCCTGACTCGCAGCAGGTAGGTCACGCCCAATTCATGCACTCTGGTATTCGGGTTGAGGAATGACCATTTGAGCCGGGAAATGCGGAAGTCGGGGCTGTACGCCAGGACATCGACCGGAAGTCCCCGCGCTTCGATGAGTTCCCGCCCCTGGGCAGAGACGAAAAGCACGGCGGACGCATCGCGCCGGGCAAGTTCGTCGAGCGTGAGGGTGGGCGTAAGCCGCCGGGTAACGATATCGAAACTCGGCGCGCGCCCGCCGCCTTCGAGAAAATAGAGGTCTGCGGCGGGGATGTGCAAGTTCGCAGCCACGCCCCCGAGCACGGAACCCGCCTGGTATTCGAGCAGTTTGGGATAAAAGTTGAAGTTGAGCAGCAGCCAGAGCGCTGCCGCCACGCCGACCGATGCGCTCGGCAATCTGGCGCATCCCGTCCAGTGCGGCACAGCCCAGACGCCAAACGCAAGCAGCAGCGCCGCGCCCACGCCGATCCACCATTCGTGCACCGGGAACATCCAGCAATTGATGAGGAACGCAGCCAGCGCCAGCACGCCGAAAACCGCGAGTTGTACCCGCCACATCCATTGCCTGCTTGGAGGATGCCGGAGCCGCGCTGGCAGCCAACCCGCGAGCTGGATGGCGAAAAAAGGCAACAGGATATAAAGGTAGTGCAGCAGTCTGAACCGCGACAGCGCGAGGAGGATGTATGTCACCACGACCATCCCCAGGCTGACGGCATCGCCCCGCGCCCTGGGCCAATAGCGGTCGTCAATGAGACGCCTCGCGCCCGATGCGAACGACCACAGGGCGAGCAGCGACCAAGGCAAGAATACCCAGAGGAAGGAGTGGTAATAAAAAAGCGGATCGCCCGTATGGCCACCCTGCTCCGCGGCCAGGCGCTCGAAGCTCTGCGTCCACAAAATGAACTTCACGCCTTCCACGCCGAACTGGTCGAAATAGGCATAGAGCACCGGCGCGATGAACAACAGCACAACCGGCGGCAGCAGCAGCCAGTACGGATCGAAAAGCCGCTTCCATTCGAGGCAATAGACGAGATAGAGCAAGACAGCGGCCAGCGGCGGCGCGACGCCGATCGCGCCCTTGACGGCGAAGCCGAGCGCCAGGCCCGCGCCCGCCATGATGAGGTGCTGCGGGCGCGTGCGCTCGTTGCTATCGCTGGCGAAGACGATCAATTGCCAGGCGGCGAAAATGATCGAACCGATGAGCATCGCGTCCACGCGCACGTCGTTGTTGATAAGCATGAACGCAAAGGCGCTCGCCAGGATCGCGCCCGCCAGCCGCCCGGCTGTCTCGGTGTACAGCAGCGTGCCCAGCCGGACGGTCGAGTACACGGCCAGGATCGAAAACAACAGCGAAGGCAGCCTGTAGGCGACGGCGTCGACGCCGAAAATCTCGAAGGAGAGCGCGGACAACCAAAACAGGAGATGCGGCTTGTCAAGGTAATCCCCGCCCTGGGCGATGAGCCGCGTCCAGTCGCCGGTCTCGTAGATATGCAGCGCAATGGCGGCATGGCGCGCCGAACCGTCGTTGATCAACGGCGCTACCGCGCCGCCGAGATAAGCGAGCAGCAGCAGCAAATAACAAGCCAACGCGGCGCGGGGGCCGAAAAGCCGCACGTTCACACTCCGTAATAAGCGCGATACCAATCGACGAAACGCCCCACGCCGTCGCGCACGCCGGTGGCGGGCCTGAAGCCCGTCCAGGCGGCGAGTTCCGAGACATCGGCATGGGTCGCCGGTACGTCGCCATCCTGCATCGGCAACAGGTTTTTCTCCGCCCGGCGGCCAAGCCGGGTTTCGATTGCTTCAATGAAATCCAGCAAATCCACGGGTTCGTGGTTGCCGATGTTGAACACCCGGTACGGCGCGCCGCTACACGCGGGATCGGGGCGCATGGGATCGAAGGCCGCGTCGGGCGCAGGCACGCGATCGAGGACGCGAACCACGCCCTCGACAATGTCATCTATATAAGTAAAATCGCGCCGCATCCGGCCATGGTTGAAAACGTCGATAGGCCGCCCTTCGAGAATCGCCCTGACGAACAGGAACAGCGCCATGTCCGGCCTGCCCCACGGGCCATAAACAGTGAAAAACCGCAGGCCCGTCGTCGGCAGGCCGTAAAGATGGCTGTACGTGTGGGCCATCAACTCATTGGCCTTCTTGGTGGCGGCATAGAGGCTCACCGGATGGTCGACGCCGTCGTGTTCGGAAAACGGCAGCTTTGCGTTGCCGCCGTATACGCTGGAACTAGAAGCATAGACCAGATGCGCCACCCGGCCATGGCGGCAGCCTTCAAGGATGTTGACGAAGCCTGTCAGGTTGCTGTCGACGTAGGCGTGCGGGTTTTGCAGCGAATAACGCACCCCGGCCTGGGCCGCGAGGTGGACGACGCGCTCGAAGGATTCCTCCGCGAACAGGCGCGCGACGCCGTCGCGGTCGGCCACGTCCAGCTTCACGAACCGAAAGCGCGGATGCGGGCGCAACCGCGCCAGCCGGTTTTCTTTCAGCGCGGGATCGTAATAATCGTTTAGATTATCGATTCCCACGATTTCATCGCCGCGCGCAAGCAATCGCTGGGTTGTATGCATGCCGATGAAACCAGCGGCGCCGGTAACAAGGATTTTCATTGAAGATGCGAACAGGCCGATTATCGGGGGACGGGGATTATCTCATGAGCCTTTCCCTCGCATTCGTTCGTCTGATCTCTGGCGCGAAACGCCGTAAATAAGGGTCTTGCCCCATAAGCACTAACGTAAAAGCAGTAGATTGAGCTGAAAGTGGGTATATTTCTCCGGTGGTCTAGGATGTCCAAGATCCCGTCGGACAACCACTCGGACAGAATTTCCCCATTGCTCGAAAGATGCCATGTTTCCCGGCGTATCGTGGGGACACGCATGGGGAGGGACAGTCAAGCGGGAAAGCGTGGGTTTGCTGTGGCTTGGACGAGGAGAAGCATGCGCGCCGTCCCCATGCCGCAAGCGCCGAAATGTATTGACTCTTTTAAATCAATCGCTTGTAGCGTGACAAACGGCCAGCCGAAAATTGGCTCCTCGACCAGGGCTCGAACCTGGGACCTGCGGATTAACAGTCCGTCGCTCTACCGACTGAGCTATCGAGGAATACAGGGGGCGCATTCTAGGGCGCGCATGCCTTCCCGTCAAGAAATCCCAGTGTGCCAACCTTCGATTTGTCTTCGTTTGGGCGTAAGCGTCCGATGGATGCCATCTCGCCCTAGATGAAGGGATCAGCGAGAGTAAGTGGTGTGATGTGCTCACTTCTCCCGGAGCTGTTTGTGTAAAGTACCCGCATGAATGCGGTTCTGCCCAATGAAATCCAGGCATTCAAGGCGCTGGGGCTTGAACAACAGGATGAGCTTGCTGCTCGTGAAGCCGAGATCGAACACCTGAAGTTTGTCATTGCCAAGCTGCGCATCACGCGGGTGGTTTCTGTTGCCTGACTCCCGGTTGTACCCACCATGGCACGGATGATGCTTAAAAAGCTTTGTCTCTTTCCTGTCCTTTTTCTCCGTACTGCCATGCAAACTCCCGCCATTGTCGAACTTCAGCGCCTCGCTTTCCTGATCGAAGCCGAGGCAAGTCAGCTCAAGGAATTCCTCGATCTCCTCGAACGCGAGGAATCTTTGCTCGTTTCCGGCAACGCCGATGGACTGCTGCCGTTGACAGAAGAGAAAAACGAGCGTTACCGCCAGTTGCAACGCCTGCACGATGACCGCGCAGCGCTGTTGGCACGCCACGGTTTCGCCAACGACAACGCCGCGCTGCGCGCGTTTTGCGCCAGCTCGCCAAAGGTGCTCACGCGTTGGGACGAGGCGATCACGTTTGCGGCGCGGGTGCGAGAGCGCAACGCCATCAATGGCAAATTGATCGCCGAACGCATGCGCCACAATCAGGGCGCGCTTTCCGTGCTGCTCTCCGCTGCGGGCCAGCCGCCACTCTACGACGCGGGCGGGCATTCGCGCCCGACAGGCAGGAGGCGCATTCTCGGCTCTGCCTGAATCCAGCGGTCTAGACCCAGCCCCACATCGGGCGGCGGGAGCGGGTTTATCCCGCGACTCTTGCCGTAACCCCGCGCTGGCTGCTACCCTCGGGCATCTTCGCGGTACAAGTAACAAAGATTTCCGAGGAACACCCGTCATGGCGCCCGCCCCCGATTATCTGGAACGCATTCTCAATGCCAGGGTGTATGATGTAGCCATTGAAACGCCGCTTGATCTTGCCACCAGCCTTTCGGGCCGCATCCACAACCGGCTGTATCTCAAACGCGAGGACATGCAACCGGTTTTCAGTTTCAAGCTGCGCGGCGCCTACAACAAGATGGCGAATCTGCCGGCAGCGGCGCTCAGGCGCGGGGTGATCTGTGCATCGGCGGGCAATCATGCGCAAGGCGTGGCGCTTTCGGCGCAAAAGCTCGGCACGCCCGCAGTGATCGTCATGCCCGCCACCACGCCGCAAATCAAGGTCGACGCGGTACGGGCGCGCGGCGGCGAGGTGGTGCTGACGGGGGAATCCTATTCCGACGCATATACGCACGCGCTGGAACTTGAAAAGCGCGACAGGCTCACTTTCGTCCATCCTTACGACGACCCCGATGTGATCGCCGGGCAAGGCACGATCGGCATGGAAATCCTGCGCGCCCATCCGCAGCCTGTCCACGCCGTGTTCTGTGCCATCGGCGGCGGCGGTCTCATCGCGGGCGTGGCGGCCTATATCAAGCGCCTGCGCCCAGAGACGAAAATCGTCGGCGTCGAAACGCGCGACGCCAACGCCATGGCGCAATCGCTCGCGGCGGGGCACCCAGTCACGCTGGAACAGGTCGGCCTTTTCGCCGACGGCACCGCCGTCAAGCGCGTCGGCGACGAAACCTTCCGGCTTTGCCGACAATACGTCAATGAAATCATCGAGGTCGACAACGATGCCATCTGCGCCTCGATCAAGGATGTCTTCGAGGATACCCGCTCGATCCTGGAACCCTCCGGGGCGCTGGCCGTGGCCGGGGCCAAGGAATACGCGCAGCGCCACAAGCTGCGCGATAAAAGCCTAATCGCCGTTGCCTCCGGGGCAAACATGAATTTCGACCGTCTGCGCTTCGTCGCCGAACGCGCCGAACTCGGCGAGCAGCGCGAGGCCGTGCTGGCGGTGACGATTCCCGAGCAGCCGGGTTCGTTCCGCAAATTCTGCCAGTTGCTCGGCAAGCGCAATATCACCGAATTCAATTACCGCTATGCCGATGCGGAAAAGGCGCATATTTTCGTCGGCGTCACTGTACACAGCCACGGCGAGACCGCGCGCCTTATCGAATTGCTCGAACGCCACCAGTTGCCCGCCGTCGATCTCACGGGCAATGAAATGGCCAAGACGCATATTCGCTACATGGTCGGCGGCCATGCGCCCCAAGCGCGGGACGAGGCGGTGTTCCGCTTTACTTTTCCCGAACGTCCCGGCGCATTGATCGATTTTCTTTCCCGCCTGCATTCGAACTGGAATATCAGCCTGTTCCATTATCGTAACCATGGCGCCGATTTTGGCCGCGTTCTGGCGGGCATGCAGGTGCCGCCCGGCAATCAGGCAAATTTTGCCGGTTTTCTGCGCCAGCTTGGCTACGAATATACCGACGAGACCGCCAACCCGGCCTATCGGATGTTTCTGGGATAGGAAGATGGGGCATTCCCAACCGATGATGTGTTATCATTATGTACTTTAAGCCTGATGAACATCCAGTGACAGCAGGGGACTATCCATCACGCGCGGTTTGTTCGCCCTCGCCAGGCAAAGACAAGGACATCCATTGCCGCCGTGTACGACTGAATTGGGGAACGCCGGAATGAAGCCCCGCTTCCGGTATCTCGTCGCCGATACCGGTTTTGCTGCTGTACTTATATCTTGCCTGGCGCTGAATGCACTGGCCTTCATCCATCAAACGCGCGCTGAAATCCGATACCAAAGCAACGTCCATTTTTCCATTGCCGAGCGGGATACGGCCAGTATCGTCCGCAGTACCGGCCAATTGCTCCAGGATATCGACGGCAAGCTCATCGCCCTGATCGACAGTCTCCCGGGCAAGCGGACGCATCAGGATATTTTCCAGCACGTTCTGGACAACGTGCCATCCCTGCGGTCGATCTCGCTCATCGACCCGCGGGGCAAGATCCTGTCCAGCACGATGGCATCCAACGCCGGGCACGTCTTCGAGATGACGTCCTGGTTGCCCGAGTCCCCGCCGCCCGGGGACTGGCTGCGTATCGGGCCAACGCACGCGGGGCTGGACCTGGCGGACGGCATGCCGCTGTCCGATAACGGCAAAGCCACGCCTGACCGGGGATTCATCCCCATTGTCCACGACCGCGTCATTGCCGGAGGCGAGCGGAAGATACTGGCCGCCACGCTCGATCTGGCCTGGCTGACGCGGCAGGCCGCCGACATCGCCGCTACGCCCGGCGCACGGGTTTCCCTGCTGCGCGCCGACGGCCTGCGGCTTTACGACACGCGCCCCGCCGATGCGGGGCTATTGATGATCGAGCGCGAAATAGCCAAGGACTGGCAACGCGGCAAAACCGCCATCGTCCGGGAGTTGACGACAATCGACGAGCGCCAGTGGATCGTCGCGCATGCCCTGCATCCGACACTGTCCTTCGGCGTCATCTGGGCCGTCGAGCGCGACGAATTGATCGCGGATGCCCGGCATTCGATCCAGCGCAATAGTATGACCGTCATGCTGCTGATACTCGCAGGCATGGCTTGCGCACTTTTCGGCTACGTTTTTTTCCGCATCTCCAACCGCCGCCGACACGAAATGCATCTCCAGGCCGAAGCAAAGCGCCACCTGCTGGAAAGCACGCTCAACGCCTGTGCAAGCGCCATTATCATTACCCGCCCGGACGGCAGCATCGAATGGGCCAACCCGGCCTACAGCGCCCTTACCGGCTACAGCATTGCCGAATCCATCAACCACAACCCGCGCGACCTGACCAAATCCGGCATACAAAGCAAAGGGTTTTATGCCCAGATGTGGCAGACCATCAACCGCGGCGAGGTCTGGCGCGGCGAAATCGTCAACCGCCGCAGGGACGGCGGTCTCTACGACGAATTCCTCACCATCTCCCCCGCCATGGACGCCAATGGCGTCATCCAGCACTTCATCGCCACCAAGGAGGATTTCACCGAACGCAAGGCCGCCCGCGAGGAACTCGAAGTCGCCCATTCCCACCTCAATGCCGTCGTCGAGAACTTCCCCGGCGCGTTGGTCATGGAAGATACCTACGGGAACATCGTCCTGATAAACCAGTCCATTTTCGAGCTGTTGGGCCTGCCGGGCAGTAACGACTACATCCTGGGCCGTCCGATCTACCAACTCATGGTTTTCAGCAGCCAGGTTGCCGAGGACAGCAAGGCTTTCATGGATCGCATTGAAGATTTACGCACTACCGCCCGCCCCTACTTTGGCGAGGAAATCACTTTCAAGGACGGTCGCTGGATAGAACGCGACTTCATCCCCATCCGCCTGCACAGCAAGCTGATCGGTTTTCTCTACATCTACCGCGACATTTCGCAAAAAAAACGCCATGCGCGCGAGCTGTGGCAACTCGCCACCTCCGACCCGCTCACAGGCATCCCCAACCGCCGCACTTTCTTCGAGCAAATCGAGCGCGAGCGCGCGCGGCTAGCGCGCTATTCGGGCGAGGCGGCCATCCTAATGGTCGATATCGACTACTTCAAGCAGATCAACGACACACATGGCCACGCCGTCGGCGATATTATGCTTTGTCATATCGTGCGACAAATGCGCAAACTGCTGCGCGAACCCGACACGCTTGCCCGCCTGGGCGGCGAGGAATTCGCTCTTCTGCTGCCGGAAACCAACCAGGAAGGCGCGCTTGGCCTGGCTGAACGGGTGCGCAAGGTGCTCGAAGACACGCCGCTCAACTACAACGGCACCCTGATCCACGCCACGGCCAGTGTCGGCGTCACCATCATGACTTCCCAGGACATCAACACCGACCACGCCCTGTCCCGCGCCGACCACGCACTTTACGAAGCCAAGCGCAAAGGCCGCAACCGGGTGGAACTGGCGCTGACCGACACGACCTGAACGTCAGACGTCAGGGATCAGCGCGCGGCGGGAACGGCCCCGGCTTCCGTCACCAGCCAGTCCATCGCCCGGTCGTGCGCCTGCGGCAGCACATCGGCCTCGCGCCCCAATTCAAAGCCGACGCCTACCGATGTCAGGGGCGTCGCGGCCAGGGTGCGGTCGAAATAGCCGCCGCCGTAACCGAGACGATAACCGCGCGCATCGAAAGCGTTGAGCGGCGCCAGCGCGAGATCGGGCTGGATCGCCTCCCCATGCGGCGGAAAAGGAATGCCGTAACGGTCACGCGCCAGCGCCGATCCTGGAATCCAGCGCCGGAATATGAGTGGCGCATCCTTTGCCGCCACGACCGGCAGCGCCGCGATGCGCGATGCATCGCCCGCCAGCCAGCGCGTCACCCAGGCGCGCAAATCCGCCTCGGCGCGAAAGGGCCAGCAGAACGCCAATACCCGGGGCCGCAATCGCCCGATGAGATCGTCGAGATGTCCCGCGATGGCCGCCTCCCACGCCGCGCGGCGCGCTGGCGGCGTCGTCTCGCGCGCCGCCAGCGCCCGTGCGCGCATGGCGGCGCGGCGCGCATCCGCATCGTCAATGGGCAAACTCACGCATCGCTCCGGGAGGGCGGAATCGGCGTCACGGGGCGGATGGCGTCAGGGGCGCAAGGTTGCAGGCACAGTCCACAGCCGGTGCAGGCGGCAGTCTCGATGCTGGCAAAGGCGAGTTCCACTTCCTTGCCGGAAGGTTTTATCGCCTTTTCGCGCCGGGTGACGTGGATGGCGGGACAACCGATCTGGACACAGTTGCCGCAGCCGGTACAGGCGGCATCGAGGACTTCGTAGGCGGGCCGCTTCTCGTAAGCGTCGATGAGTACGCAGGGGCGGTTGGTGATGATGACGGAGGGGCCATCGTATTTCGTTTCTTCGCGCAGGGCCTTGAAAAGCACAGGCAATTGATAGGGGTCGAGCACGCGGATGTGGCCGGCGGCAATGCCCAAAGCTTCCACGAGGCGGGCGAAATCGACGCGCGGCGCTTCGTCGCCGTGGATGTCGCGGCCGCTGCCAGGGTTGTCCTGCCCGCCGGTCATGCCGACGGTGCGGTTGTCGAGCAGCAGCACGGTGACATTGCCCCGGTTGTAGGCGATGTCGAGCAGGCCCTGCATGCCCATGTGCATGAAGGTGGAGTCGCCGATGACGGCGACGATTTTTTTCTTTTCGTCGTCCGGGCCGCGCCCCTTGTCCATGCCGAGGGCCATGCCCATCGAGGCGCCCATGCAGATGGTGGTATCGAGCGCGTTCCAGGGGTGGCCCGCGCCGAGAGTGTAGCAGCCGATATCCCCCGCAATGGTGATGTTCTTCAGTTGGGAAAGGGTGTAGTAGACGCCCAGGTGCGGACAGGCGGCGCACATCGTGGGCGGACGCGGGAAGACCGGCAGCGCGGCGAAGGCGGTCTTCCCGCGGGCCTTTTCTAGTTCCGGAAAGAGCGCGGCGAGATGTTTTCTCAGGACATATGGCGGCAGCTCCCCCGCGGCGGGGAGGATGTCTTTCCCGCGCGCGGGAATGCCCGCCGCGCGGATTTCGGTTTCCATCAACTGCTCGGTTTCCTCGACGACGATGAGAGTGTCGACCTGCGCGGCCAGCGCGCGCACTTTATCCATCGGCACGGGGTATGAAAGGCCGAGTTTCAATACCGGCGCATCGGGGAAGGTTTCGCGCACATGCATGTAGGCGGGGCCGGAGGTGACGAATCCGGCGCGTTTGTCCGCGCCGGGTTCGAGCCGGTTGAGCGCGCTCGCTTCGGATTCCGCGCGCAGGGCTTTTTCGCGGGCAAGGACTTCGGGAACGCGGCGTTGCGCATGGGCAGGCACCATCACCCAGCGCGCGGGATTCTTGACGAAGCCGGGAGCGGCGCGCCCGGCGCGGCGTTCGCCGACGGTGACGAGGCATTTGACGTGGCAGACGCGGGTGGTGAGCCGCAGGATGACGGGGGTATCGAAGCGTTCGGAGAGGGCGAAGGCTTCCCGCGCCATGGCATAGGCTTCTTGCGAGTCGGCGGGTTCGAGGATGGGCAAATGGGCGAAGCGGCCCCAAAAGCGCGAATCCTGTTCGTTCTGGGAGGAGGAGAAGCCCACGTCGTCGGCGACCGCGATGACGAGTCCGCCGACGACGCCGGTGAGGGTGAGGGTCATCAGCGCGTCAGCGGCGACGTTGAGGCCGACATGCTTCATCGCGCAAAAGCTGCGCGCCCCGCTCAAGGATGCGCCAATGGCGACTTCGAGCGAGACTTTTTCGTTGACGGACCATTCAGTATAGATATCCGGATAGCGGGCAAGGTTCTCCAGGATTTCCGTGGCCGGGGTGCCCGGATAGGCGGCGGCGACGCGCGCGCCCGCATCCCAGGCGGCGCGGGCGATGGCTTCATTGCCGGACATGAGAAGGCGGGAAGCGG
>JAIRMC010000038.1 GCA_031258965.1 Azoarcus sp.
CCCGCCATTTGCGAAGCCCTCGAATGCTCCACCTGACCTGCATCAGTTCGACCCGCATAATTTGAACTGATCTTCGCCTATTTCATCAGGTCTTTCACGAGATCCTTGGCGTTTCCGGCCGTTGCCACCGCGTCTTCCTTGGCTTGCTTCGCCGACTGCCACAACAGGGATTTCTGCGTTGCGAGCGTCCCGTCACCGGTTTCGACGATTTCAGATTTCCTGTCAAAGTCTTGCTGCCTCGAATCCACTTGCGCGCGGATTTCCGCGCCGCGATCACGTATTTCGTCCCGCATCGACGAGGCCGCAAGCGGGGAAGGCGCGGCCTCTCGCGCGGACATCCCCGAGCCAGAGACTGTGCGGCGGTTCGTCTGATGTTGGCCCTGAATGTCTGGACTGAGTTCGATGTCCTGGCCTTGCCGCGCGTGACGCTCCCGCAATTCGCCAAAGGACATGGGTAGCGCACTCCCATCCGAGGCTCGATGCGGTGTCAATGCCTGGCGGGCCAATTCCGAATCCATCAACGAATGGGCCGCGGCGCTGTTGCCGCCGTAATCCCGCGCATAACGCATGAACATCTCCAGGTTGTGCGGATCCTGCGCGATGTCGATCGAAATGGCCTCCCCTCTCTCATGGGCGCTCGAAATACGCTCGGCAAAGGATGATCGCTCCGTGAGGCTGGCCTGGGCGCGCTCGGAGCGTGAAGTCGTCGAGGCGAGCCGGGCCGCCATATCCTGTGCTTCGCGCTCATCGTCCGCCGCCATTCTCATGAAACTGGCGTCACGCGAGACGCGGTCGCCGAACTGTTTCAGCGTTGCGAGCTGTTCGCTGTTCAGATTGCCCAATACTTGCTGTTCTTGAGCAGTCAGGCTGGACAGATAACTTTTGTTTGCACTGGCGCTCACATGCGCGCCCGCAAAGCGGCCCCTGACTCCGGCGTAGCCCGAGGCGCCCAGGGCGATATTGGCGACCTGCGACTGCGACAGCCCCGTGTTCGCGGCCAAATTCTTCGTGATCTGATCGACCTGTTGCAGCGTCTCGCCCCATTGCTCGAATCCACTGCTCGTTTGTCCGTCGGATGCGCGCGTCGAATGGAGTTTCGACATCCCCTTGGTAAACGCCTCGCCAAGCACCGCCGAACGATCCCGCGCGGCGGCCACCGCTTCGCCCCTTGCGGTATCGACCTGGCGGCTTGCCTGCTGGACATCCTGTTCCGACACCCGCATCGACACCACCCGCGAGGCGAACCCCTGGTTGCGGAGCAGGCTTGCCGCCGTCCGTCCGGTCAGCGCGTTCGTCGAAAAAGTGTCGCCGCTGAGATCGTTTTGCAGGCTCCCCATGAAAGCGGAAGTACGATTCGGCGCCAGCCGCATCTGATCCATGCCGACATTGCCCATCGAGACATTTCCGGCGGCGGCGCTGGCGGTCGCGCCCGAGAGCGTCGCCTGCAAGCCCGAGAGTCCGCCGATCATCGCGCTGCCGAGGTATTCCATGCGTTTCAGGGCCATCCAAGCGATGAGCGGGATGCTGATGGCCAGATAGCCGACGATCGCCTCGCCCGAGATCGCCCGCGAATAGATGCTCGAGGCGGTCTGCAAGGCCAGCGCTTTCGTTCCTGTCCCCAGGTCGGCTGCGGCGGCCAGATCATAGGCCGCGTAGGTTGCCGCCATGTAATTCATGATGGCATAGAGCGGCGGCCAAAGCTGGATCCAGATCAGGATCGTCGCGTAGCCTTTGAAAGCCATCATCGTTTCCCGTCCGCTCGTGAGCAGCATGAGCAGCACGAAGAGCGGGAAGATCGCGTAAGTGACCGCCTCGATCACGTTGCGCAGCACCGGCAACGCCTGTTCGGCGACCTTCCCGAAATTGAGCCAGGCGGCGTTTTGTTGCGCCACCGCCTGGGCGCGGCCCACGGCCAGCACCATGGCCGCCGGGTCGTTCGATTTCTGGCCGGCGATCTTGCTCGTGTCCTCGATCGCGTTGAGCATTGCGTTCTGGCGGATGATGTCGGCGGCGCTTGCCGAAGCGTTGGCGATACCGTTTTTCAGATACGCCTGCTGGATCTGGCTGGCGATGACGGCGGAGGCCGCCGCGCCCGGCAGCGTTGGATTCATCTGGAAGGCGATGCTTCCCTGGATACGCTCGATCTGCGCGGGCAGGCGCCCGTTTAGATCAAGATAGACGTTCGTGCAGGTGTCGATCCCGACCAGGCCCCCCGCGCCCGTAACAGTGCTGAAACGAGCGGGGTTGGGGGTCGCCATCAACGGCCACACATCGTCAGCGGCGGCAAATGCCGCAGGGTCGATCGTGCCGTCGATCAGGTCGTAGGTCGTGCAGTTGTGGATGAAGTTGATGAGATCGGTACGAAAGGACGGATCGGGAAAAACGACTTTCCCCGTTTCCCGGATCAGTCGATTGCCGAACATCAAGCCGTTTTGCTGGTAAGCGAGTTCGGAGGGCAAGGCGCCCGCGCCGGGGATCGTCTGGAACGCCGTCTCGAAAAGCCCCGTGAGCGTGTGGCCGATCGTGCTGGTGACGCTGCCGAGCAGTGCGACGCCGAACGGTACGTTGTCGACCGTCTTCACGGGGGAGCCGCCGGTCTTGTCGACGATGCCGACTGTGACCCTGGGCACGATCAGGACGGCGAAGACGAGCACGACGGAAGCGAGCCACTTCCAGCCCTGCAACTTCTCCGGCGCGAACGCGTAGGCCACGAGCGCGGCGGCGAACCCGAAAAACGCCACGGCGGCAAGCGCCGCCGCGTAGTCGCTCGACGCGAAGATCGCCGCCGCCGCGTTGAAGATGCCGAAGAGGCTATCGGCATTCTGGTAAGCGTAGATTTCCCACATGATCGCACCCTGTCACGGCTACTGCGCAAGATAGGCGGCTTGCTGCCCCAGCATGTCCATCACGTGCTGCGGCATGCTCGCGCGCAACTGCCGCTCCAACAGTTCCAGGTGGCTTGCCACGGCGCGGAACGACCCCACCTTCTGGTAGAGCAGATTCTTCTCTTGCGCCAGTTGCGACAGCATCGCCTGTGCGCGCAGGCGGATGCGCGTGGCCTGTTCGCGCTGCTCTTTCTGGAGCGTGTAGTCCTTGTCGAGCGCCGCCATGCCAAGGCGAAGATTGCGTTCGAGGAAGACATAAGCGTAGTCGGCGGCGATCACGTCGCGGTATTGCGCGATCAGGCTCTCGGCTAGGCCCGAGCCGGGGATGCTGGAACCAATGGAGAGCATCTTGTAGACGGGTTCCGTCACCTGATTGACGAAGCCGACCTCGGCGGAGCCGTCCGCGATGGGCGTCCTCGCGGCGATTTTGTCCGCGATCGAACGCATCATCGTCTCCACCCGCGCGGTGAAGGGCACATGATCGTAAGCGGTATCGAGCGTGACCACGTCGCAATCCGTGTAATCGTTGCAGCGCAAGAGATGCTGGATGACGTTCGTGCCGGCGCCGGCGGCCTGGCCATAAAGAAGCTGGGAGATGGAAACAAGCGTCGGCGCGATCGGTTCGGGATCGCGCCCGGCTTCCTCGGGGTAATAGATGATGGTGCCGACCATGCTCATGATGAGTTCGCGTTCGGCGTCGCTGATGTGGGCGCCCGCGTATTGCAAGGCTTTCCAGGTCAGGTTGCCGACGAAAGGCGCCTTGTTGCGCACATTGGCGTCCCCCGAGGATCTCGCCGTCGACAGGATGCTCGGGCGGTCGGACGCACAACGCCTGCGCGCCGCGTCGCGGTCGCTCTCCATCCCCAGTTCGATGGCGAGATCCGAGCAGGTTTCCTGCGAACTGTAGCCCACGGCTTCCGCCGCCGTGCTGACGATGGCCTTGGCCGTCTCGCAGGAATTGATGCGCGCATTGTTGATCCAGGTCTCCAGCCCTTTTGCCCATTTGGTGAGTCCGCCCAGGAGCGGCGAGACGGCTTCGAGCGCGAGTTGAAAGGCGATGCCGGGAAGCGCCGCCGTGATGTTCCTCAGCATGTTCTTGAACTCATCGGCCGAAATATGGCTGAACGAGCCGCCGAACACGTCGATGCCGCCGCAGCCGGCTTTGACGCTCGGGAACTGGATCGCCATGAGTTGATAGGTTTTGTTGGGCGAGCGCATCATGAGGCTGCCGCCCGTATAGGTGTTGTAGGCCTGGCCGCGAAACGCGCCCGGCGCAGTGTAGTTGCCGATGGCGCCCAGATTGTCGAACATGTCGCTCACTTCCGCGTTCAGGTCGGCGCGCGCGGGCGCGGCGGTTACGGCAAGCATGGCGATGGCAAGCACGGTGCGGGGAAAGACTGAAGGATGTGTATTCATCATGTCCTCATGGCAGGGCAAGGTGTTGGATGAGGCCGGGCAGCATGGCCTCGCCCTGTGGCGACGAGACGATGGCGATGCGTTCGAGCAGTTGGGATTCGGAGAGCACGCCGAAGCCGATCGGCATGATCTTTCGACTGAACGGGTTGGCGAGAAAAACAGCAGGGACTTGCTCGACCTCGAGCGCGGCCGCGATGCCGTTGTCGGGGCGCGCCTCCGGAAAGCCGGGCATCGGCCCGCCATCGAGACTCACCGCGACGACCTGGATGCCATGACGGGACTGGAAGCTCACGAGCGTTGGCGCGAAAGCGTGGCAGTACGGGCAATCCGAGCGATAAAAAAAGAACAGCACATGATCCCGGCCCAAGGCGGCCACGGAAGCGGCGCGCTCGTCGAGTTGGCGGCGCTCGAAGACTTCCAGCGCCTTGGCGTTGACTGGACGCCCTTGCAAGGTGGGATCGAGCGCGGGCGTAGCCCAGGCGACCCGCCGCGCCACGTCGGCGAAATAGGAGGCGCGGGCGACGACCCCGGCTTCCAGCTCCATGTAACGGCGCACGTTCTCTTCGGTGGGCCGCATGATCGCAATGTTGCGCGTGTCTTCGAGCGTTTTCTTGAGATGCTCGAATTCGGCGAGTTCCGGGATTTGGGGCGCGGCGGGCGGAGCCGCCACGTCAGGTGGAGGCGGTTCGGGGGGTTCTTCCCCGGCAGGCGGTTCTTCGTAGAAATGCCAGCCCCGCCAACGGTCGGCCCAATAGGGCGCGCGCTCGTCCCGCAGTGCGTCATCCGCCACGCCTTGGGCGAAGCAGACGTCGCCATGGAGCACGAAGAGGATGCCGGGGAGTGCGCGGGCAAAGCGAAAAAACAGGCTCACGGCGTGCTTTCACTCCAGGGACTTCGGCGGCAGACCGTCGAGACAGTAGTTGATCCCGAATTCGACGGTCTGCCTGCGGGGCGCTTTTGCCTCGGGCAAGCGCACCCCCTCTTGCCAGAAAGTGACGTTGAGGCGGCTGCAACCGGATTGGCGGTAGCGCTTGAGGGTGGTGACGTCGATATAGATGGGGGAGGTTGCCGCAAACCGCCGGGTAATGGCCTCGGCCATTTCGCCAACGAGAATGCCCTGCGCTTCACCATCGTCGGCGCGAAGCGCCGAGAGCAGGAGTGGCCTGGCGTCTTCGACTGCCCGGCGCGGTTCAGCGGACTCGGCCCGGACGGAGCCAGCCATGGCACAGACGACAAGCGTTGCCGTGCGAAAGATCGCGGTCATTGACATTTTCCTTCACCGTAATAACAGTTGGCGGGTGCGTATTCGCGGTTGGCATTGATGATCGCGGTCGCGTTGGGCAGGGTCGGGACGATCGACGAATAGAATTCGGTCAGATCCATCCGGGAGAAATCGAGCTGCTGCAATTGCGGGATCGTGAAGCCCGAGCAATCGGGCGCCTTGCCCGATCCCCATCCCTTGCCGATCTGCTCGCGGCCCTGCTCGTTGATGAGGCGCGCCAGCATGGAGTTGAAGCAACATTTGCCGGTTTTGCGCTCGGTGCAACTGCCCAGGGTGTGAGACGAGCAATACGTGCCGACGGTATGGCAGAGCCCGGCGCCCTCCCGCATGGCGAGCATGCCCTCCTCGTCGTTGCATGAGGACATGGACATGATCACGTAAACGATGACGGCAATCGCCAGCGTCCAGGGGTCGAAGGCCACGATCATGCTTTGGCCGGAATAGAGGACGGTCGAGCCGGCGGGGACGGCGGCGCCATTGACCGCGATGGTGACGCCGTAAGTGGTGAAACTTCCCGAAAACCCGGCGCCGGTGACGAGCGAAGCCATCGCGTTGTAGATGAAGGCGCGGTTTTCCGCGTTCATCAGGATGTCGTACACCAGCCGCGAACCCGTGCCGGAGACGCTCTGGTTGCTCATGCTGGCGCCGGCGGAATCCGTGTAGCAGCAATCCTTGAGCAGACGCTTGCGGCACTTGCCCACCTCACCCGTGAAGACCCGCAGCGTATCGGGGTCGAGATAGACGCCCGCCTCTCGCGCCGCTTCCAGATAGGACATGGAACGCGCGAAGTCGGCATCGTTCGTGTAGGCGGTGTTGAAACACTCCCCCGCGAAGCAGAAGACGTTGGCCGGGCAGTTGGAGACGGTTGCCGCCGACGAAGGCGGGACATGACACGTAAACCGCTTTTCGGTGATCTCGCAGGCGCCTGTTTCAGGATGGGCCTGCCGGCATTCCTCGCCCGCCAGCGTGCAGCCGGCGACGACGAGCGGCGCGCATTCGTCGCTCGCGGGAGAGGCGCCGGGTTGGCGGCAGACGCGTGTTTCCGTCGCCGGCGTGGCGGTCATGCCGACCGTGCAGCCGCCATAGAAACTGGAGATATCCTCGATGGATTGAGCGGGGTTTTCCGCGACGCGACGCGCATCGAGCACCGCCGGGTCATAGGCCGACACTTCCGGACGCGGGGTGTTGGCCGAATCCCGCGCGCCAAGCATGGCTTGGCAGGTCGGATCATCCGGGGACAAGACACAAGCGGCAAGCTCCGCATCGGCCCGGTTCGTGAGGTCGCTCTCGCCGTACATCGTGCGCTCAGACGGCGTCATGGTGTAACCGGGGACGGTCCCGGAGGCATTCGGTTCGGTCACGTTGGCGCGAATGGCGGGATTGGCGGCCTGACCCGCGGCAACGCCTTCTTCATAGGAGCCGGCGAGCGCGATGTTCTGTGCGGCCAGAAAAGCGGAGATCGTCGCCCAGGCAATGGTTCGGAACAGGCGCGGATGGGTAGAAAGGAACATGTTTCTCTCCTCGGAATTCCAGGCGTTCATGGTTTCAGGCGCTCAATGAAGGGCGCCACCTCCATCCCGAAGACTGGAGCCATGTACCGCATGGCATCGAGCGCATAGTCCAGGCTTACGTCGCCGGCCAGCAGCAGATAGGCGTTCGGCGGGGCGCAGGCGCCGTCCGCGCACGTTCCGGCTCCGGCGCGCTCGCCCGCGCGCGCCAGGACGAAACTCGGGACTTTCGTGACCGCATAGCGGTCGAAGGCGCGGGGATCGATCTGTATCGACACCTTGCGCGTACCGATGAGCCGCTGCACTTGGGAGACCGTCTCGCGCAGCGACCCATTCACAAACCCCCGGATGACCAGCGCCGCCCGTGCGCGCGCTGCCTGCTCGATCAGCCGCTCCAGTGTGGGACGGGGCATGGCGAGGCTCACGAAGATGAAAAGCGCGGGGCCATTGTCGAGGCCATGAATGGCTTTCGCCGCCTCTTCTCCGTAGCCGCGCGCCAGGGCTTCGAGGTCGATGGGGGCGGAGCTTGCCGGTTGGGGCAAGGCATCGAGCGCGGGCGTCGAGGGCGGGGCATCATCGGAGATGTCCGGTATTTGATGCTTGCGCCGAGCCGCTTCGATATCCGCCTCGGTAATCGCCGGTTGTTTCTGTCTTGCGCGTGCGATGTCCGCTTCGGTCACGGTCGGGACCGCTGGGCTGGCCGTGGCCGCGCTCGCCGACAGGAAGATGACCGTCATGACGATCGGCAGTTGAGCAGAGAATTTTTCAGTAACCAACACAGCAGTTCCTTTTGCGAAAGAGCAGGAAAGCGAAGTCTTCGCCTTGCGCCGGGTATTCCTTGCCCGCGCCCCAGAGGATCGTGCTGCGGCCCCAGGGCTGGCAGCACTTGCCGCCCTCCTTGTCCGTATTGGGAATCGGATGGATCAACTGGGTTTTGTACGAGCGTTTGTCGAGAACCGGCGAGAAATACGCGCCGCACAGGCCGGCCTCGCCGTGCGCGCTCCAGGCGATCAGCTCGCGGTGCATCTTGGTGGTGAGCCGTTGCGCGAGCAGCGCCGCGGTACGCACGCCGCCCATGTGGAAAGGCACGCGCCCGTTCATCGGATAAAGCCCGCCCTGGCAGCCGGCGCACCAGAAAAGATCCTGGAGACCGAAGCCGGCGGAGGCCGCGACACAATCGGCGGCGCAGGCGGCGACCGCCACCGGGTTGGCGAAAAGTACCGCGTCCGGATTGACGATCAGGGTCAGTTCATCGTCGCCCCAGAGCGGGTCGACTTCGGTGAGATAGGCGAGGTCGAACGATCCCGGCTCCAGGCACGGAAAATCCGTGACGACATCGAGGTAGTAGAGAACGGGATTGGCGTAGAAATGCGCCTGGTAAAAGCTGCCGCCGTCGCCATCGCCTTCGGCGCGGGTAAAACGGCCGGCCTCGGGCGCGGCCAGTCCCGGGTTGAGGTCGATGCCGCCCAGCGAGACGAGGCAGAACGGTTTTCGGACGACCTCGGCATGCCGCGTCGGCTCCCAGAATCCGGCCGAGACGCCGATGATCGGATTGACCACGCAGGAACATACCGGATTGGCGGGGTTTTCGATATCGTCCTGTGCGTCGAGATCGCCCACCCGAGCGCCGCCAATTGTGATCGGCAGGATGCAGCTCCAGCAGATGTCGGTGACGGGGTTGGGAAACTTGCCGGAACAGGTGATGGACTCGCCGGAGAAGGCGGGCATGGAGTGCGCGAGCAGCCCGGCGGCAAGAAGAGCGCAAAATCGGTTCATCGTGGAATCTCCAGTTCGTCGATGCGCAGCCGCATCCCTTCCTGCGAGACGAGCGCCGGTACCTGCCGGATGCCGAATTTCGTGGTGAGGATGCCGTGCTGGTCGTAGTAAATGGGAATGCGCCAGGCGCGCATGAGATCGAGGTAGGAGCCGCCGGTCAGGATCGGCTTGATGCGGCCCCGGTAGCGCGCGATCAGCGCAACGGCGTGGGAGACCTGTTTTTTGTCGCGGGCATCGAAAAAGAGCAGATGCTTCGAGAGCGACACTATTTCCAGCGGGTTCTTGTGCGTTCCGGCGGCAAAAAGGAGTTCCCCTTTCGCCCCCAGGATGTTGCGATCGAGCGCGAAGCTCGGATCGAAGTAAAAGGTGCGCGGGGAAGTCGTCGCGACAAGCCCCGCCACCGGTTTCGGGTTCCTGACCGCCGCGATGCCACGCCGCTTTGCTTCTTCCTCGATGCGGGCGAGTTCGCCCGATTGTGCCTTTGTATGCAGGCGTTCTTCGATCATCCGCAGCAGGTGCGGCTCGGCAATCTCGTAGGTTGGCCCGACCGTACCGAGGTCGATGGCCTGTGCAAGCGGAGCGATACCGAGAACAACAAAGGCGGCGCAACCTTGTTTCCAGCCTTTCATTGCGGCGCTCCGCAGTCGATTCGCGCCACGAGCGCCTTGCGCGCGGCGGTGTCCTGTTGGGCGGCGGCGCGGATGAAATCCATCAATACCGGATCGCCGCCGTCCCGCGAGATCGCGCGCCGCAACGCGTCCGCGGGCGGTGTCCGTCCGCAGCGCAGTTGCATCGCGGCGAGCCAATCGCGGGCGCCGGCCTCGGCGGCCGGGGCGATTTGCTTGAGCAAGGCGAGATAGTCGGCAAGTGCAATGCCGTCATTCGCGGTCGGTGCGACCGGGGCGGCGAGCGGCCCGCTCGCCGGACTGGTTTGGGCAAGAGCGTTCGCGCTCACGAGCGCGAGAAGACAACAACAAGGTGCGATGGATGCGCGGTTCATTCTTGTGTCCTCAAAACAGCGGTTTGACGATGCCGATGATTTGGCTCGCGCGCACAAGACCGCTTTCGCGGTAGCGCGAATCGAAGCTGTTGCGATCCGTGCCTTGTACGTAGTAATGGCCGGGCGGAATCGACATCGGCGCAATCGGCGTGAGCGGGCGATGATCGAAGGTGTGGGTTTTGGCGAAGCCGGCTTCCTCGCCATTGATGAACACCGTCCGCTCGCGCACGGTGACGATGTCTCCCGGCAGCCCTCGCACGACCTTGAAAAAGGGTTGCCCGAGCAGGCCCGGATAGTCCACTTGCGCTTCGCCCGCGAAGGCGTAGACGATGGTTTGCCCGCGCTGGAGTGGCATCCTGGCGGGATGTAAAAAAGCGATGCGGTACGGCAGGCTCGGCGTCCAGTTGAACAGCAGCGGCAGGCGCGGCACGGGATCGACGAAAAGACGCAGATAGGCGAGCGCCCAGATCGCAAAGAGCGGCAGGTACAGGTACCAGCGCTTCAGCATGTGGCGAGGGAAATCCGCCAGCCGGTAATGAGGCCGTATCGAGCCATGGACAACCTTGAATTTCATGGCGCGTCTACCTTTCGGCGCAGGGCCGGGGTGAGATCGAGGCTTGCGGGCGCGCCCGCGATGGCGCTCTTCAGCACCACGAGGCAGCCGCACTCACGGGGCAACTCGGCGAGCGCCGCCGGGAGCCGCCGCGAAAACACCCGCGCCATCTCGAGCGCGAGACGCCGTTCCTCGTCGGATGTCGCCGAGGTGATGCGCCGGGAGAATTCCGCCTCCTTGGCGCGGTAGACGTCGGCGACGTCAACCACGCCGACGCGCCGCGCGGGACGGGCGATGAGATGCTCGTAGAGAACGAACGCCGCGACGACCACGGCGATGGTGACGAACACATGCGAAAGAAGTGTTTTCACAGGACGCGCCCCCGCTGCCGCAACAGTTCCGTGATCGCTTCGTCGATGGAAAGCCCCTGGGCGCGCAGCGCGTCGATCGGCGCGTTGTCTTCGAGCTTGTTCGAGAAGAGCAGGTGCGTTGCCGGATCAAGGATGTTGCGCGCCACGCCTTCTCCCACGGGCGAGGAGATATAGAGTTCGCCGTAGGCGCCGGCTTCGGTGCGCAGCGAATTGAGAAGGCGTTTTTTCGGCTCATCCATCGCCAGCCGGCCCTTGCGGTCGAGCATCTCGATGGATTCCGGTTTCTGGCGCAGCAGGAACACCCAGTCCGAGCAGTTGAAGGCGGCTTCCATCTGCGCTGAGCCATAGTAGTCGTCGGCGCTTTGCGTCGCCGTACCGAGCGCGCCGCCGTACTTCCGGGCGCGCCGCGCCGCCTCCTCGATCACCGCCGCCTTGACCGGATCGTCGGCGCCAATGTCGCCCAGTTGCTGTTTCAACTCATCGAAAAAGAGCAGTTTGCGGCGGTTGCGGGTCAGGTACATCTCGCCCGTGATCCGATGGAGCAGCAGGATGTTTACCACCGCGTGCAGGTCGGGGCGGCGTTTGAGTTCCTCGTTTTCAATGACGATGAAATCGTTCGAGAAATCGATGTTGTTGCGTCCCTCGAAAAAGCGTTCGTACTGCCCTCCCCGCGCGTAGGGGTTCAGCATCACGGCCAGATCCTTGATGCGCTGGTCGTT
The DNA here is from genome assembly GCA_031258965.1 of Azoarcus sp. Lineage (GTDB taxonomy): Bacteria > Pseudomonadota > Gammaproteobacteria > Burkholderiales > Rhodocyclaceae > WRNU01. The sequence goes on from JAIRMC010000038.1 coordinate 11,511, forward strand.
CGTGACGCCCAGCTCCTCGATCGTGCCGGTCTTGAAGGCGTCCCGCAGCGCCGTGATCGTCAAGTCGTTGCCATGCGCGCGCCACAGTTTCAGCACCATCGCCGAGATCGCCTTGTACTGCACCTCTTCGAGCGCGTACTGCATCGAGCACATCTTCGAGATGCCGGGCACGAGCATGTCGATGTCCTCGTTGATGTCATTGATGTGGGTAAACGGGTTGAGGCAGATGACGGCATCGGCCTTGAACTCGATATAGGCGCCGCGCGCCTTGCGGCACAGCTTCTCGAAGCTCCTGCCGAGGTCGAGCATCCAGACCTTGGCGCCGATGGCGCGGTACGACCAGGCCATCTCGTTCATGAGCACCGACTTGCCCGAGCCGGGCGCGCCGATGATGGCGAAGTTGTAATTCCCCAGATCGTTGTCGAAGATGTCGAGTGTCATGATCTGCCCGCGCCGCCCGCCAAAAACGAGCGCCGGGGTCTTGGTGCCGCGCCATTCGGCGATGAGCGGCGCCATGTGGATGGCGTTGGCCATCGTCTTGCGGGTGATGCGGTGCATCTTGCCGAGATCCTTGTGGAAGCGCGGCGTGAGCGTCATCGGCAGGCTCGCCAGGAGCGCCTGGCGGTGCATGTAGGCGTCGGCGTTCAACTGGAAACCGCGCGCCCGCCAGATGGCGTTGGCCGCCTCATGCGCGGCGGCGGCCTTCTCTGGAGCGGAAAAGATGGCAAGCTGGTGATAGAGGGAGACGAGCGCACCGCCCGTGTCGATGGCGTCCGCCGCGACCGACCAGTCGTCCAGCTTTTTCTTCACGTCGGGCATGACTTCGGCCATCTTCGAGCGGGCGTTTTGCGTCGCGCGCACATGATTCGCCATCACTGTCGAACGCGTCGCGTTCGGGTCGAGCACGTGGACGCCCAAGGTGATGAGAAACGGCGCGTTGTATTGCAGCGCCGGCTGCATCAGGTCGCCGATCAGGGAGCCCATTTGCCAGAGCGCGAAATGCTCGGGGAAAGACTTGATCGAGTAGAAGCGCGCTTCGAGAACTTCAGAACGTCCTTCTTTCCAGAAGCGAAGTCCATTGGGATGCGGGTCCTGGATGGTGTCGAAATCGACGATCTGCTCGCGCAGTTCACGTCCGTCGTCATAGGCGAGATCGGGCGCTTCAGTCCCAGACATGCGGTCGGGATTGGTAAAGATCGCGCACCAGCAGATGAGATCCGAGGCGTCGCACACCCGGTTCGGGAGGGAAGCCGAGCGCAGCACCGCCGAGATCGAGTCACGCAGTGCCAATAGTTCGTCACGGCGGTTGAGATCATCCGGCTCGCCCGGAAAGGCGACGCTCAACATCAGGCGAAAATCGCGGATCGTGTAATGAAAGCCCGTGGTAAGCGGCGTCAATGCACCGCGCAGCAAATGTCCGACGCGCTGGCGCGCCAGCGTCCGGAACAGGTTTCGATTGCGCGCCGGGCGCCCCCAGTGACGCGCCTGCTCGATCTGGTCTTCATCTTCGAGGCGCAGGTTGGCGTACTGGCGCAGGCGTTGCTCGACGTGCGGCGAAGCAAAGAGGTGAACCTGTATTCCGGTTCCAGCTGGGCAGTTGGCATAGAGCGAGACCAGCACTTCGGTCATGCGCTCATCGGCCCCCGACTGCGGCATCACTTCGAGCATGAAACCCATGCCATCGCGGTTGGCGAAGATTTTATCAGCGGCAAGGTAGGCGGAATAAGGCAGCCAGTCCGCAAACTGTTCGGCGGTGCTTTCCATGGGCGACGCGAGCCGGAACGGCAGGCGCACAGGGAAACGGAGACCGCCTGCCGACGACGTTCCAGGGGTATTCATGGCCGTCCCCCATTCGGGGCTGCGCCGTTGAAAGGCGTGGGTTTGGGAGGCATTGTCGCGCGCGGTTGCGTGGCGTTCGTGGCGCCCGGGGAGGGATTGCCGATGTCCACTGGCGTTCGCAAGAGGGTGTGGCGGCTTTCAGGCGGACGCGCGATGTGATCGACTTGCCAACGCCCTTCGTTGATCTGTACATAGATGTAGGCATGGTCGTAGAGATCGCCGTCGATATCGACCCATGGTTTCATCCACAGGCGGAGGTAATGCGCTGGCGAGCGCAGACTGAGCCCGGGCGGTTCGGCTGGCGGCGGCGCGATACGTGCCTGTGGCGCATCAGCGGGCCGCTTGGCGTTCTTGCCATGGCGAACAGGAAGATTATTGGCAACGGCGTTGGCATAGACGCCGGAGACCGATTCGCAGGAGACGCCTTCGGGCGCCTGGCAGGCATAGGACGAACGGCTGCCCAGCCCAGACATCGACGAACAACTGGCAAGTACGCATGTGGCGAGCGCCATGGGAAAGCATCGTTTCATGGCTTCACTCCCCCGGCGATCCTGGCAAGCCTTGCCTCGATGGCCGCTTGGTCGATCACCCCCTCGGTGCGGCTGCCGTCGGCCCAGATCAGGGTGGGCGTGCCCGGGATGGCGAGCGTGCGCGCAAGCTCGAGGTTGCGCGCAATCGGGTTCGGGCACGGCTCGCCCGTGGCAAGATGGCGCTCGTCGCCGCGCAGCATGAATTCATTCCAGGCGGCGGCGCGATCCTCGGCGCACCAGATCGAGAGCGGGCGCGCGTCTCCCTTGAAAGGTACGATGAAGGTGAAGATCGTCACGTCGTCGAGCCCGGCGAGTTCCGTCTCGATCTGACGGCAGTAGGGGCAGGCCGGATCGCTGAAGACGGCCAGATGCCGTTTTCCATTGCCGCGTACCGTCTTCAGGGCGTCCTTGAGCGGCAATTGCTCGAAAGCGATTGGGCCCGGGCCGCTCTCCAGCTTGGCGGCATCGAACCGTTCCGCCAGCCGCGCCGCGGTGAGATCGGTCATTTTCCCGACGTCGAAAATGTGCCCGAAAAGAAAATAGCGCGGCGCCTGCGCGAACACATAGGCGATGTTGCCGTCCATCCAGACCTCGTACAACCCCGCGATGGGCGAGGGCTGGATATCCGTAAAACGGGTGCCGGGATGCGCCTTTTCGAGCGCGGCGCGCAGGCGCTGCGTTTGCGGGACGGGCTGTTTCGCCGCCGCGTGTGCGGCGGAGATGCCGCCCGCAAGAAGCGCAAGGATGATGAACGGTTTTTGCCATCTTTCAGTAGTCGATGTCATGGGAACTCTCCAGGTAGCGGCGCGCGGGCGAAGCGCTCCCGCGCAGATCGGACGGGGCCGGGATGGGCGTATCGATCCGCACGCCCTTGGTGATGACGACATCGATCTCGCGGCCGGCGTCGATCTCGATGACCGGGAAAGTGTTTTCGGCCAGGCGGATGTAGTACTGCGCGAGCCGGTCGAGCGCCCGGCCAACGCCCGCGCCGACCCCGGCGCGGTAGGCGTCCGCCCCGGAGGCGGTACTGACAGTGCCCAGCGCGGAAGTGCTGTAGTCGGAGGACGCGGTCGACAGCCCCTGGCCAATGCCGCCCACGACACCCGCAAGAAGCGCGTTGGCGAGCATCTGGCCCTGCTTGGTGACGAGCCGTCCCCGCAGGCCCACCTTGCCGTCCTCGCCGTAGATCGATCCCTGGATGCGCACTTCGAGGGTGGCGCCGTCATGGCGTACGCAGGAAAGGTTTTCGGTTCGCAGGTAGGCACGCTCGGAGCTGATGTCGCCGTAACCGGCGGCGATCACGAAACAGTCGCGGTATTCGCCCCGAACGTGATTGGGCAGCACCGAGTTGTCGGCGAGCCGGATGAGGACGGGATGTGGATTTCCCTGTGCCTGTCCGCCGGTGGGCGCATCCAGCCCGCCCAGTAATTGCCCGCGTGTGAAACTTACGGGCAGATAGGTCGAGACGGTGCGCTCTTCGGCGGCGGGTTTGTCCTGCGCGGCAAGTGTGTTGGCAGCGGATGCATCGGTGCGGGGCGCAAGCGAGACGCGCACGATGACGGGCGGCGGCGGCGCGACAGGCACGGGCAGTGTCGCCAGATCGAACGGCATGGCCTCTGGCGGCAAGGGCGGCAGTCCCGCCTCCGTCGCTGCCCGGGGGGCGGCATCGGGTTCGCCTGCCATTTGCGGCGGCGATGCCGGTATCGTTGTCGCGGCTGTGGGGGCGGCGGTGAGCTTTTTTTCGAGATCGGCGAAACGCTGCATCGTGCGCTGCTCGAATTCCCTGCGTTCGCGGTTGAGGCGGTGCTGTTCCTCGCGGTCGCTCTCGTACTGGGCGAGCTTTTTACCGGCGGTACCGACCCACTGGTCGAGCGGGTTGACCTGCTGGCCCGGCGGCATGATGCCGATGTTGGTCACGCCGCTCGGTCGGGCGGGCGCGGCGGTGGCCGGATCGGCGGACTGTTCCTGCAATGCGAACATCAGCCACAGGAGGCCGAAACCGCTCGTGACGATGGCGCCGAGGAGTAGATACTGGCGCTGTCGCGGCGAGAGGCGCCCGAAAATGTTACGCGCATACTCTCCGATTGTGGCCCGGCGTCCAGCGCGAAGGGATCCGTTCCCGTTCATGGCCGCGTCTCCTTGAGAATCACGAAGACGCGCGTGCGCTCGCCAGGCCGCAGGTTGTGGCGCTCGATGGCAATGGCGGCGAGTTCTCCCCCTTCATTGGCGGCCCGGTCGAATTCGGGCTCGGTGAGCGTCATCGATTTGTCGCTCACATTCTGGAGCCAGTAGCGTTCGCCGATGAGGCCGCGGCCGCGATAGCTGCGCTCGAATTGAAAGCGCACTTCGCGCCAGAGTGCGATGGAATGGCCGACTTCTTTTACGGCGATATCGGAAGGCGTCTGGTCGGTGGCCATCGCCGCCAACATCGCCTTCAGCGCGCGCACATGGCTAGCAGTGCCTGCGGCGACCTGACGAGGGGCGGCAGCCATCCGGCGCTGTGCGGCGGCCTGGTCGCGAATGACGATGGTGTCCGCTGGGGTATCGGCCCGGCGCAGGACGAGGGTATAAGTGGCTTCGGGCGATGATACAAAAAGGTTGACCGGCTTGATGCTCTCGCCAACGGGGCGGACGTAGATCTCGCCCTTGTCACGGTCGCACTCGATCACGATCTCGCCTGCCGGGTTGATCGCGGGTGGAGCGGCCGGCGCATTCGCGCCGCCGCCCGGCACCGTCGGCGGCATGGGCGGCGGCATGCAGCCGCTCGAATGGATGTTGCCGAACACATCCACGATCCGGGCGCCCTCGATCCGGATACGGGTCGGCTCGCGGGTGGAGAGGATCGCCTCGATTGCAACGCCGTCGGCTGCATCGAGCGTTTGCAGGGCGAACGCAGCGGGGGCGCAGGCGGCAAGTACGAACGTGACGGCAAGACGCTCGCGCAGACCGTTATGGTTTGGGGCTCGCACTGGAAATCTCCTTGAAAGTTTTTACATGCATGCGCGTGCCACCGAAACCAAACTCGACGAGGTAGGCCTTGAGGTCGTTGGCAGTCTCGAACCCATTGACCAGCGTGCGCAGCCGTCCGCGGACGACGATGCTCTGGCCGTCCTCGCTCGGGACGAGTTGTTCGGGACTGAAGGTGGTGGCGGCGTTGATCCGCTTCAGGCGCTCCGCTTCCACCTCTTGGCGCGCCTTGAGCGCACCGTGCTGCGCGGGCTCTGCGTAGGTGAGCAGGATGTCTTTCTTCCAGTCGATGGTGCCGGGGGAGACATCGAGGATGAGCCAGGCGACGAAGCTGCCCATCTGTTCGAGATAAGCGGAACTGGCTTGTCCGGAGCGGACCCAGAACGATTTGTCGATGGCGGGCGGCACGACCACCGTGCGCTCGCTGCCCAAGATGTTGAGGAGCGCGATGAGCGCGAGAATCTGCCCAAAGGCGAGCGTCCCGACGGCCAAGCCGAGCGCGCGGTTGCGGCGCTCGAGATCCTTGCGGTCGGCACTGAGCCGTGCGAAATCCATGGCGATCTCCGGGCGTTATCCGACCATGCGGCGGATATGAGACGGAGGCGTGGCGGCCAGCGCGGTGAGCGGCGTTGCCGGCAGGTGCCACCACAGCCAGTGGATGGCAAAGGCGGGGTGCTTCTCCGCCTTCAGCCGGGATACCCACCTCGAGAGGGCGATGCCGACGGCGAGAATCAGGACGAACGTCAGCTTCGTGCCCGACAGGTAGCCAAGGAAGGCGGCCAGCAAGACCGGGGCGGCGACATCGACGTCCCAGAAACCGATTTTCCAGTTGTCATCGAGGCGGCGCGGGATGTAGGTATCAGTGTGCATGACGAATTCCCCGAGTTCCGTGCCCGTCAGATGACCGCGCCCATGATCGCGCCCGCGATCACGAGGCCCACGGCGCCAAAGATCGCCAAGCCCACATAGAACAGCACGGGGCCGAAATTGCGCAGCGCGGCGAGCGAAATCAGCGCGACGACGAAGCCGACGAAGCCGACCAGCGCCTTGATGCCGGGACCAAGCAGCGAGATTTGCGCCAGCGCCGAGGTGAGCGGCCCGGTGATGCCGGTGAAGTCGACCAGGTCGAGCGCGTGGCCGGGAAGCGCGATGCACAGACCGATGAGGACAAGCGCAAACAGCAGGACGAAAGGCGCGCGGCGGCTCTTCCGGATACGGGGCGTATTGAAAGCAGTGGTGCTCATGGGGGTTCTCCTGTCGTGATGAGCGTTGAAGACGGGTCGATGCGGGTCGATGGCGGGTCAATCAGCGGGTGAGGAGCTGGTCAGGGCTGCGCGGCTGGATCGGAGACGATGAGCGCGCGGGCGCCCAGTACGTGAGGTGTGCGCGTGCCCGTGGCGACGATGCGTTCGCATTCGGCGCTGGCTTCAACATGCAAAACGTTTTCGAGTTCTGGACGCAGTTGCAGCAGGCGGTCGCGCACCGTGGTCGCGCGTGTCAAGGCGAGGGTGTGGTCGTTTCGTCTCGGCCCGGTATCGTCGGCGCGGCTGATGATGGTGATGCGGCCCGACTTGGGAAATTCGGCGGCTGCTTGCCGAACGATCTCATCGGCCTGGGGCGTCAGCGTGGCGCCGCCCGTCCCGAATGTGACGATCCGGGCGCGCGGCGTTGCGGGAACCACGGGCGGCTGATTGGCGGCTTCCGCCCAGGCAAGCGTCTTGGGCGTGGGTGCGGGACAGGCGGTATTTTCGCCGCACACGACGAATGCAGCCGCCGCGCCGGCGCCGACTTGCGCCAACAGGCGGGGCAGGACCGTTTTATGTGTCTCTTCCACGGTGTCCGCTTTTGGCGGTTGGGCACAGCCGCAAAGGCACACCGCGGCGAAGGCGCCCGCCAGCCGTACGAAAACCGGATGCGGCGCGGGCATGGGCTTTGCCATGGGAGGCGCGGGAATGCGGCAGGATGGAACAAGCGGGAGCACGAATCACCTCTTTGAACCGGATCGCGTGACAGACGTTTATCCGGGTCGGGAAACCGAAGCGGGGGGTGGGCAACGGGTAGGCCTGTGACGAGCAGGCGAGGTGATTCGGCGGGTCAGGACATCAGCGGGTTGGAACGGGTCACATGGACAAATACTCGAAACGAATTCATCCGGAAGACGGACCGGGCGGCTGGGCACGCGCTCGTTGCGCCATGTTGCGCCGGGCATGTTTCAGCACCGTGGCGCCTGATGGATCGGCTTCGCGGCAGAGCGCCACTGCCGCGGTGGTGAGCTGGTCGAGCTGGAATTTCGGATTGGGATGCCGGTTCATTGGCGAGCGCTGCAAGGTTTGCAGCAATATGTACTGGTGGCGCCACATGGTTTCGCGCCGGCGGACGGTGTCCGGGTCACGCAATACGAGCCGGGTGCCAAGGTATTCGAATAGAGCATGAATGCCGTTCGGCGCGGCCAGCGTCGCGGAGACGCAGGCGCTCAGGAGGTCGGGCAAACGGAACGTGGGGGAACGGTTCTGGGGGCTTTTGAGAAGCTTATAGAGCCAAGCATGCTCTTCGATCCAGACGAAGGTATCGGCGGTGCCAGACGGATCAGAATTTTCCGCGGCGTCAAAAGCCTCCGCGCCAGAGGGCGAGGCGGGCAAGCCCGGTTGAGTCTGTTGCATGGCGTCTCTCCGAAACTGAATTGCAATGGAGACAAGGCTAACAACGCCATGCGTCGCTGTCCCGCCCGAAATCGGTCGAATTCGCGGGGATTTCGATCGCGGCTGACGGCTTCATCCGTCGGCAGGCGTGGCGTCGGTTCGTATCCGGGCGAGTTGTTGCGCGCGTTGCCGGATAAGAACCTGTCCAAAAACTCAAAGTTTCAGCGCGGCCTGAAGGTCGTCGTGCTCGAAGGCGCTGGCCATGCGGTCGATCCCGGTTGCCTTGGCGCCGGCTTCGCGGGCCACCGCCTGCCACGACTGCGTGACCCGCGCCACTTCCTGGACAATGGCGCGCGCCTGCGCCGGGGAGAGGCCAAAATAGATCGCCGCGCTTTGCAGGAGGTCGATGGAACAGGTGCCTTTGTCCAGGTCGATATTGGTTGCCAGGATGCGCGCTTTTTCGTCGACTGGCGTGGGGTTGAGGTCGTAAGCGGGCGACAGTATCCACCCGCCCGGCCCGGCCCACAGGAAACCGTGGTTGCGCAGATGGTCGTCGACATTGGAGACCAGCACGTTGAAAGCCACGCGGCAGTATAGCTGCGTCGCGTCGGCCTTGGCCCGCGCGCCAAAGCCCGCCAGCAGATCGACCAATTCGGGATAGCTGCCGCGCTCGCCATCGCGGACGCCGCTCACGGACATGGCCAACAGGAAGGGAATCCGTTTTTTGCCGATGCGATCGAAACGGCAGGACAATAACACCGGCTTGCCGGCAACCGTGAGGAGCTGGTGCCGGGCCGTCTCGATCCCCGCCCGTTCGGCAAGGCGAAGCGCGATTT
>JAIRMC010000053.1 GCA_031258965.1 Azoarcus sp.
GCGCGACATGGCTTCGGCGTAATCGCCATCCTGCAAGCGGGACAGGGTGCTGGCGTATTGCAGGTCCATGTCGCTGGACAGGTTGCCCAACTGCTCGAGTTCGACCATTTGCGAGCCGACTTGGGCGCGGATGCGCAAGACGGTGTCGAGCGCGGCGTCGATATTATTCATGCCGAATTTCATGCCGCTGATGACGCCGCTGGAACCCGGCCTTTCGAGGGTGTCGATGAAAACCGCCAGATTGTCGAAGACATCCTTGGAGGCGGCAAAGACTTCAAATGAATCGCCATTGTCCGGCGTGCCGGTGACTTCCACCTTCAGGCCGTTGAATTCGATGGCGTCGGGCGGCCCCATCGTAACCGTCGCCGCCACCGTGACCGGCGTGGCATTGCCGGGCTGGTATTCGGTGACATCGTAGCCCGTGCCATTGAAGCGCACATCGTAACGCCGCCCGGTATTGGCCGGATCGGGCTGCGCGGGGACGAAAACGGCGCTGGCCGTGGCGCCGCCGCCATTGCCCTGACCCGCGAACGTGTTGAGAGAGCCTTCCAGGGTACGGGTGTTGTCGAAGACATCCGACCCCGGCAGGCTGACCGGCATGAAGCGCGTCGAGGAAACCTGCATGGTGCGCGTGCCTTGGTCGCCTTCGTAATGGATGTTGCCGTAGCCGCCCTGGAATGGCTGCGTATCGGCCCGGTAGCCGGAAAACAGGAAATCGCCCGCGGCATCCCGCGTATTGGCGAGCGCGAGCAGCGCGTCGAATTGCGAGCGCATGTCGGCGGCGATGGAATCCAGTTGCTCCTGTCCGTAAGCGCCATCGCCCGTGGAAACCGCGTTCTGGCGCACGTATTGCAGAATGTCGCCGATGCTCGCCAGTTTGCTTTCCAGCAATTTGAGCTGATCGTTGGAATAGTCCTGGTTGGTCTGGAATTGCCCGTTGATGCTGCGCGATTGGGTGACGTCGAGCGCGCGCGCCGCCGCGACCGGATCGTCCGCCGGTGTCAGCACACGGCGCCCCGTGCTGATTTCCTGCTGGGTATGCAGGGATTTCGACCAGAGCGTCTGCATCGAAAACACGCCGCGGTCGTAGATCATATTGGTCGTGATGCGCATGATTCGTCTCCTTGCCGTCCGCCTTCAGCGCACTATCGAAATAATTTCGTCGAACAGGTTCTGCGCGATCGACATCACCCGCCCGGACGCTTGGTACATCTGCTGATAGCGGATGAGATTGGCCGCTTCTTCGTCGAGATTGACCGCCGAGAGCGAATCGCGCGTTTCAACCGCCTGGTTGTAGAGCGCGGTCTGGGTCTGCTCGCCCGTCTGTACCTCGTGCGTCTTGTTGCCGACCTTGTTGACCAGTTGCGAATAAGCCATGCCCAAAGTGGCGGTCGGCCCCGCGCTGCCGTTGAACAACAGTTTGGTGGTTTGCAGGGCGCCCAGCAGATTGGCGTTGCGGCTGTCGGCAACGCCCGCCTCGGCGGGAACCAGATTGAATACGTCGCCATCTTGCGGCGTCCCCGAAAGAGTGAAGCGGAATTCAAAGCCGCCGGGACCGGTGACGATGAATTCCTTGCCCGCGGCATCGCCTGCCGGATTGTAAGTCGCGGGCGTGCTGCCATCGCCATTGGCAAGGGTGAAACCGGTCGGCGTCGAAGACAGCGACAGGCTGCCGCTGCTGAAAGTCACCGCCGCGTTCCAGGGGTAGGGCGTGGTGGCGAGCGCGCCGGAAACATTGTCCATGGCAATGTCCGAGACCTTGCCGTTGCCCGCGTTGCCCGACGGTACATCGCCGATCACCGGGCTGGCGGCGGCGACCTGGCGCGGATCGGCGAGCGCCACCGCGATGTCGCGCGCGGCCGTGCGCGTGGGCTGGATCAGTGCCGTCTGCCCGGCCGTCATCGTCGATGCGGAAAGATCCACCCTCAGGCCCTCGAACGTATCGCTTGGCGCGACGAGCGTCTTGCTGGCCCCGGTGGCCAAGTTGACCAAGGTGTAATCCGTTCCGTCGTAACGCAGCTCATAATCGCTGTCGGTGAATTGCGCGAGGCCGCCGATATCGTCCGCCGCGTCATCGACATCGAAATCGAACGTCACCGCGACCGCCCCGGACGGAATGACGCGCGGCTGCGACAGATTGAAGAAATCCAGCCCGAGCGCGCCGTCGAGATCGACGCCCAACTTATGCTGATTGTTGAACGCGGCGGCGAGCGACACCGCGATCATGCCGAGGCGGTTTTGCGTCGTATCGAGCGATTCGCGCCGGAATTCGAGCAAGCCCGAGAGCGCGCCGCCGCTGAACAGGCGCTCGGGCAGCACAATCTCCGTGCCGTTCGGCGCGATCAGCGCCACGTCGTAGCGTTGCGGATCGGCCTTCCCCTGTACCGCCGCGAGGGTGGAGGCGGTATTGCCCTGCACGAGCGTCTGCCCGGAACCGATGTAGACCGACAGCGAACCGTCCTCCTGCACGCTGGTGCTCACCCCGACCAGATTATTGAGTTCGCTGATCAACTGTCCGCGCTGGTCGAGCAGATCATTGGCCGGATGCGCCGCCCCGGCCGCCTGCGCGACGACGATGCGCTGATTGAGTTCGGCAATGGACTTCGCATACATGTTGATCTGTTCCACGGTGCTGCGAAGCTCGTATTCCACCCCGTCGCGGATCTCGTTCAGATACGTATCGAGACTGTGGAAACGCTCCGTCAGGGCCTGCGCGCTGGACAACAGCGCCTGCCGCGCCGCCGTGCTCGTCGGGTTGGACGCCACCTCCTGCACCCCGGCGAAAAACTCATCCATGGCCGGGCTGAGACCCGCCGTGGCGTCGGCGAGCAGATTGTCGATCTGCTGGATTTGCGCGGCGTAAGC
>JAIRMC010000065.1 GCA_031258965.1 Azoarcus sp.
GTTCCAAAAGTGACCAGGCGTGATCCGAAATATCGTGCCGATGTTGTTCGCAAGACATGAGATGCTCCAAGAGGTTTGTCCCTTATAGAACAACACTGATCTTGTGACGACGATATCTAGAAGCCGGGCGGCGCGCAGGGTTTCCGCCTGGATGACCCATGAAAAGCGAAATCGCCACTGCCGCCGTAAAAATCAGCCCGCCCGCGACCGTTACCGGCATGACCCTCTTTGGCATTCCGCTGCCCGACATCGCCATCATCGCCACCATCGTCTATACGGGGCTGATGGGCGTGCATCTAGCCTACAAATTCTATTGGGATGTCGTCGACCGGCGGCGCAAGGAGTCGGGCAAAGGTGTGGGCGATGACAACGGCTAAACTCTCAAGAGTCCCCGCCCTTCTCCCTTCCCCCTTTGCGAAGGAAGGCTACAGCCAACGAACCAATCATCGCGCCCGCAATGGTGGCGCCAGCCCATGGTTGCTCATGCAGAGCGACATACCCGCCGCCGATAATGCCTACCAAACCGACGCCGCAGGCAAAAAACATCCCCGCCATCCGCTCGATAAACACATAACGATTGATGGTGAGGTTCGTGCGCCTGTGGTATGCGGCTTCTCTTTCCGTTTCCTGGACAACCCAATTTACAAGATCGGGACGAAACGCATGGGGCCGTTCCAATTGCTGGACAGGGAGAAAGGGGGTATCGCTTTCTTGCTGCTGTGCGAAAAGCTCGCCGTCCTTGTCTCTGACACTGACTTGTGTTTGCCGGGTTCCGGTCATGCCGGTTTTTCCGTTTTCTCTACCCGTTCAACATTACGCCGCAGACCTGCGGCTACACGTTCACCATCCTCGCGGAGATTTTTCCTGTCGTGGGCAAACCCGTTTGAATCAGGGGGCACATATTGCGCATTGCTCAACAAGAAAAAATTCTCGCGGAACCCATCAATCATGTTCTGGACTTTGCGTGTATTCATGGTCTCACCGTTTGCGGCGTTGGTGTCTCGTTTACCCGTTCATAGTTTAGCAACCTTTGTTACAGGCTTCGTGACAAAGATTTCGCCCCCGTGGCGCGGTAACACAGGCGTCTGCCATGCCAACGAATAAGTTGCGCCGCACTGTCGCCGCGATAACGCTGACCGCCGCCGGGTTTGCGGCCATTATCAACTGGGAAGGCTGGTCGCCGAAGGCTGTGCCGCCCGTGGCCGGGGACGCGGGCGCGATCACGGCTAGTGATTTCACGTTGGCGCTTGGCACGCCTCCGGGCAGCGCTGCCGTGGAAGGGGCGCGGTTCCTGGCCTTCATCACGCGCACACAGCATTGTTCGATGATTTCCTGGCAGGCGATGCAATGACGTTCCCGTTTCCCGCCATCACGCCGCCGTCAGCCGCCGACGTTGCGCAAGACGCTACGCTGGTGATCCAGGGCGGCGAGAACATCAATCTGTTTGCGCTGGCGGGTTCGCCCTCCGCGCCGATTCCATTGCTCGCCACGCTGCCCTATGGGGTATCCGTGGGTTCCCGGAATCCGGCCTTGGCGGCGCTGGATGTCGGGCAGTTTCCGGCGGGCAGCCAGATACGGCTGGAGGTGCACGGCAACATCGAGGGTGCGGGCGGCGCGGGCGGCAGGGGCTACACAGGCAGCACGCAATTTGTCCGGCAACCCCCGACAGGCGAGTATCTGGAGGTCGCTGGCGCCGTGGGCGGAAACCCCAAAAACGTCGTTTATGGCTGGTATGAAGAAGACGACATGGGCGGCACTCTCGTGTGGGATGGGGTAAACCTTGGGAAACAAAATTTTTCTTCCGTCACGATCAACGGATGGACTTATTTTTTTGGCTACACCTTTTCAGATTTTTGGTATGGCGTCTGGCGTGAGGGGCTAATTTCCATGAATACCTACTTCGACGGCGGCGCGGGCGGCGGCGAATCCGTGGGCGGCAACGGCGGGCGCGGCCAGGGTTATGACGGCGCAGTCAGCGCGGGCGGCGCGGGGGCGCAGAACGCGGGCGCGGCGGCGGGGAACACCCTCGCGGGCAGCGGCGGCGCATCCGGGCACGGGGGCATTGGCGGCCTGGGCGGCGCATGGGGCATGCCAGGCAACACGGGCGCAACGGGCGGGACAGGGCAAACAGGCAACGCGGGAAACTACACCAACGGTATGGCGGGATCGCCCGGCGGCACGGGCGCATCCGGCGGCGCGGCGGGGCGCTGTCTCGTCATGGGCGCTGCCGAGGTGACGCTGACGAACAACGGCACGGTGGCGGGCACGACGGGCTGACTTTTGTTTGTCTCCGCCGGTTTTTGGTTCTACAATAACTAGCATGGAAATCGTTTTCGACCCGGAAAAAAGCGCCCGCAATGAAGATAGGCGCGGGTTATCTTTCAGCCGCGCCGCCGATTTCGATTTCGGAACCGCACATGTCTGGCAAGACGTGCGCAAGACTTACCCGGAGGCGCGATTCGTTGCCTTGGGCTATCTTGACAACCGCCTCCACGCGCTGATTTTCAGCCCTGTGCCGGGCGGACTGCGGATCATCAGTTTTCGCAAGGCCAACCGTCGGGAAGGAGAAAAACATGGCTTCCAACTTACCCGTGATTGATGAAGATGGCGAGGTCGGGGATTTGTCGGGGGTTGACTTCGGCACTTTCCGCCCGGCGCGTGAGGTACTGCCGCCCGATCTGTACGCGGAACTGGCCGCCCTGAAAAACCGGGGCGGACGCCCCAAATCCGCCGCGCCCAAGGTGCAGACCGCCATTCGTTTCGACCCGGAAGTGCTCGCGGGGCTGCGCGCGCTGGGCAAGGGATGGCAAACCCAGGCAAACAACGCCCTCAAGGAGTGGCTTAAAACCCGCTCGACGGGCTGACTTGCGCCGTCAGTCACGTCGGCTCCAGGGGTCGTAGTTGCGCCGCGCGTTGCCGTGCGCTACCTCCAGCGCGTCGTTTTTCGGGGTATCCATCAGCGCGAGCACGTAAGCGCTGGCGTAGTCGGGCGAGCGGCCCGTGGTCTTGATGATTTCCTCGCGGCTGGCCACGTAGATCGTGCTGCCGCGCAGTGACCAGGTAGGCGCGCACAGCTCGGCGGTCAGGCGTGCGCCGGGCGGCAGGCAGATGCCTGTTTCGTTGATCGGGTCAAGCGCCTCGCGCATGCGCCACCACAGCATGGAGCGCAGGTTACGGAAGGAGAGCCGCCCCGAGCTGTCCAGGCCGGTGGCGGCCTGTGCGACGTTGACGCCTACGGTTTGAATGCCCGAGCCGTTCAGGATGTCGTAGGGCGATGCGCCCACGCCGATGACGTCGATATGCACCACGGCGTCGTTTCGCCGTGAGGCGACCACGCGCCCCGCAACCTCCGCGCCGTTGGGCGTCTGCGCGCCCGGCACGGCCAGCGGCACATCGAACCACATGCCGTGCCTGCGGGCGATCACGGTTTCGTCCTCGCCGCCACGGGCCACGTCTACGCCCATCGAATCCATGGGCGGGCGTCTGTCCGGCACGCGCCAGCGCGCCTGCGCGGCTTCCACCCACGCCGTGGGGATGACCTGCCAGGGGCTATCTTGCATCCCGGCGCGAAAATCCCCTTCGAGCATCTGCGAGCGCAGCGGCTCCGGCAGGGCCTGTAATGTCGCCATGTAGCCCGTATTGAGCAAATAGGGGTTGTCCGTGATGCGAGAGGCGATGAATGTGCGGCTTTGCGGCCGGATGGTTTCCTGGCCGTGCTGGAAGGGCGTGCCGTCCTTCACCTCGATGTCCTTGCCGTCGATGGCCGCGAACCAGCGAATTTCCCCCGGTACGGCGGGGCGCGGGTGCCGGGCATCGAGCCAGGGGCCGAAATACGGGACAATCCATCGCCCCTCCACGCTGGTGGGCGGGGCGCGAACCCATCGCTTCCTTCGGCTTCCGCGATCTGAAGGGCAAGGGGGTGACGGACATGTGGCTGGCTGGGGAACCAATCGAGCGGATACAGCAGCTTTGCGGCCACGAAAATGCCAGCACGACGGAGATTTACGTCAAACAGCGGTGGCGGGAATCGGTACAGCCGAATCGGATAAAGATAGGGGAGGGGCCGGGTTCAAATTAGACATGTCTAATTTGGTGTCTAATTCGGGCAATAAAAGAGATTGACGATAATTATATAAATTGTTGTTTTTCTGGTGGGTCGTGTGCGACTTGAACGCACGACCAACGGATTAAAAGTCCGCTGCTCTACCGGCTGAGCTAACGACCCGAAAAGAGGGCGTGATGGTAATTTGGGATGGCGCCACCGTCAATAGGGCAGCAGGGCCATCACACACGCAGTTGTCGTAAACAGGATAAAAGTTGTTCATGGAGGCGCGAGCCGGAGTCGAACCGACCTACACGGATTTGCAATCCGGAGCATAACCGCTTTGCTATCGCGCCCTTGGACGAAACCGCTGTTCCTGTACCGTCCCGAGGGGCCGCATTATAGACATGGCCCCTGCCCGGAGCAAGCCCCCGCTCACGGGCCGGCGGAGAGATTCTCATAGAGTGCGACAAACTCCCGCGTCAGCTTGTGATGCGGGTCGAGATGGATCATCGGGCGGGCGCATTCGTGCGATTCCTTGATCTTCACCGAGGCCGACAGATAAGGCCGCAATACCGGCAGATTCTCGTCGATAAGCTCCTGCACGACCTTTTGCGGCAAATTCGCGCGCGGCTGGAACTGGTTGACCACGATCCCTTCCACCGCGAGGCCGCGATTGTGATCGGCGCGGATTTCCTCGGCGTTGGCCAGCAGGGCATAGAGCGCATGGCGCGAGAATTCGTCGCAGTCGAAAGGGATCAGGCAGGCGTCGGCGGCGATCAGGGCCGAGCGCGTGAAAAAATTGAGCGCCGGCGGGGTGTCGATGAAAATCTGCTCGAAATCCGCCGCGGCCTCGTCGAGCGCCTCGCGCAGCTTGTAGATTTTGTAGCGCGATTCCAGTTTGCCTTGCAGCTCTTCCAGCCGCGGGTGCGAGGGCAGGACGGAAAGGCGCTCGAAAGGCGTGGCGGCGGCGAAATCGAGCGCCTTTTTGGGGTTGAGACAAAAACTCAGGCTTTGCTCGAAAAAATCGGCGAGGGTGGATTCCGGCGCGGCACCGTTGCCGCCGAGCAAATATTGAGTGGAGTTGCCCTGCGGATCGAGATCCACCACCAGCGTGCGCTTGCCCTTTTGCGCGCCGATCGCCGCGAGATTGCAAGTGATGGTGGATTTCCCCACCCCGCCTTTCTGATTGAATACCACGCGCCGCATCGCCGTTCCCTCCTTCCTCGTGTCGTGCCACCGGGTATGGTGTACGGCATTGTGCACGCGATTGGCGGAAAAATGAATCGCGGCGCGCGACATCGCCCGCGCCGCGGGCGGGTTTTTCAGGGCGCGCCGCCGCCCGAGGGTAAACCCTTAAATACATTACCCTATACGCATCCTTGCCAAGAGGGCTAGAATGCCCGCCTTTGGTTTTCCCGGCGCATCGACGACATCCGGTCGACGCCCCGCCGGAAAAACCGCCGGTCTTGCCAGCGGAGCGCGAATGGGCGGGCCGGCCGTTGCGCTCCCAAAGGAAAAAAATGGATCAGGATTTCATCGCCGCGGCCCTTGACTACCACCGTGCGCCGACGCGCGGAAAGATTTCAGTCGTCCCGACCAAGAGTTTGACCAACCAGCGCGACCTCGCGCTTGCCTACTCACCCGGCGTCGCGGCGGCGTGCGACGCCATCGTCGCCGACCCGGACCAGGCCCGCGAACTGACCAGCCGGGGCAACTTGGTCGCGGTCATCACCAACGGCACGGCGGTGCTCGGACTGGGAAACATCGGCCCGCTCGCCTCCAAGCCGGTGATGGAAGGCAAGGGCTGCCTCTTCAAGAAATTCGCCGGGATCGACGTCTTCGATATCGAACTGGCCGAAAAAGACCCCGACAAGCTGATCGAAGTCATCGCCGCGCTCGAACCGACATTGGGCGGCGTCAACCTCGAAGACATCAAGGCGCCGGAATGTTTCTACATCGAAAGAAAACTGCGCGAGCGCATGCGAATTCCGGTCTTCCACGATGACCAGCACGGCACCGCCATCATCTCCGCGGCGGGCCTCCTCAACGGTCTCCAGGTCGTCGGCAAGGAAATCGGCGAGGTCAAACTCGTCTGCTCGGGCGCGGGCGCGGCGGCGATTGCCTGCCTCGACCTCATGGTGAGTCTCGGACTCCAGCGCGAAAACATCTTCGTCTGCGACTCGCGCGGCGTCATCTACCAGGGACGCGACGCGCAAATGGAACCGACCAAGGCGCGCTACGCCCAGGCGACCGGCGCGCGCACGCTGGGCGAAGCCATCGTCGGCGCGGACGTCTTCCTCGGCCTCTCCAGGGCGGGCCTCCTCAAGCCCGAAATGGTGGCGCAAATGGCCGACAAGCCATTGATCTTCGCGCTCGCCAACCCCACCCCCGAAATCCTGCCCGCCGAAGCCAGGGCCGTGCGCCCCGACTGCGTCATCGCCACGGGGCGCTCGGACTACCCCAACCAGGTCAACAACGTCCTCTGCTTCCCCTTCATCTTCCGGGGCGCGCTCGATGTCGGCGCCACGACCATCAACGAAGAGATGAAGCTCGCCTGCGTCAAGGCCATCGCCGGGCTGGCGCGCGCCGAACAAAGCGATGTCGTCGCCTCGGCCTATGGCGGCGAAGAACTCAGCTTCGGCCCCGACTACATCATCCCCAAGCCCTTCGACCCGCGCCTGATTACCCGGATCGCGCCGGCGGTGGCGAAAGCGGCGATGGACTCCGGCGTGGCCCGGCACCCCATCGGCGACCTGCGCGCCTACGCCGCCAGCCTGAGCGACTTCGTCTACCAATCCGGCATCATCATGCGCCCGGTGTTCTCCAGCGCCCGGAAAGTCACCGCCGAACTCAAGCGCGTCCTCTACGCCGAAGGCGAAGACGAGCGCGTCATCCACGCCGCGCGCGAAGCGCTCGAAGAAGGGCTGGCCCGCCCGATGCTCATTGGCCGTCCCGCCGTGATCGAGACGCGCATCCGCAAGATCGGCCTCGACTTCGTACAAGGGCGCGACTTCGACATCATCGACCCGGAGCAAGACCCCCGCTACCGCGAACTCTGGCGCGAATACTACAACCTCATGTCGCGCAACGGCGTCACCCCCGACCTGGCCAAAGTGCGCGTCCGCCGCGACAGCACCCTGCTCGGCGCCCTCCTGCTGCGCCTGGGCCACGCCAACGCGCTCGTCTGCGGCACCTTCGGCTCATACGAATACCACCTCCAGCACGTGCGCGACGTCATCGGCCTGCGCCCCGGCGCCAGCCTGTTCGCGGCCATGAACCTGCTCATGCTCCCCCGCCGCGTACTCGCCATCGCCGACACGCAAGTCAACGAAACCCCCGGCGCCGAAGACATCGCCGAAATCGCCCTGATGGCCGCCTCCGAGCTGCGCAGCTTCGGACACGAACCGCGGATCGCGCTCCTGTCGCACTCCAACTTCGGCTCCTCGCAATCGGCCTCGGCCCGCAAAATGCGCGCCGCCAGCGAAATCCTGCGCCGCACCGCGCCCGCGCTCGAATGCGACGGCGAAATGTTCGCCGACATCGCCCTCTCCCCCGAAATGCGCAACAAACTGCACCCCGACTCGACCCTGAAAGGCGAAGCCAACCTCCTGGTCATGCCCAACCTCGACGCGGCCAACATCTCCCTCAACCTGCTCAGGGCCGCCAACTGCGACGGCGTCTCCGTCGGCCCCATCCTCCTCGGCCCCGCCCGCCCCGTACACATCCTCACCCCCTCGGCCACCGTGCGTCGCCTGGTCAACATCACCGCGCTCGCGGTCGTAGACGCCGCCACGCTGCACGGATAGCCGTCGGAGGATCAGGGATCGGAAAAAAACAGCGTCGAATGCGCCCCGCATGGAACGAACTGGATTGCCGCGGGCCTGCGGCCCTCGCAATGACGAAGTGGGGGCGTTATTGCGAACCCCCTCGCCCCTCGTCATTGCGAGGAGCGAATCGACGTGGCAATCCAGTTCTTTCCAACCGGCGCGCAGCGACGCTGATTTCCTGGCGATGGAAAGTAGATCAGGGTCATTTCCATCTCCCGGCAAAACCCGGGAGTAAACCCGCTTTCCATAAGGCTTACAATGGCGTGCCACAACTGGTTGAATGTAAACGACTTCTTGGCCTGCCTGCGACAGATGCGTGTGCGATTGCCCTGAGCAGACTGTAACCCTGGGAAGCGCCGTGCAGGAATGAGATATCACCATAAACAACTATGTTCGCGCGACTAGAGACGATTTAACTGGCTGGGTATGATGAAAATTGATCGGCGACTGCCCACCAGCGACCGTTCTCGCGGATAAGTACGTACATATCGCGTCCTCCAAGATTGACTGTATTGCCGCCACTGTTGAACGACATATCGAAGTAGTATGTGACCACAGCAGTGTCGCCAAACAGTCGCACTGAGGGCTGGTTCTCATTCCAATGATGGATTTCCGCTGTTTGTACGAACCGCCGCCACGATTCAAAGCACTCGTTTCGCCCTTCCAAAATTTCGCGATCAGTTGGCGTAATCGCCACCATCGCAGGATGAAAATATGCTTTTAACCGCTCGATATCTCCTCCATTCTTAGTCCACGCTTCGT
>JAIRMC010000104.1 GCA_031258965.1 Azoarcus sp.
GGGCTGGACGAAGCATTGAAGATCGACATCCACGGCCCCGCTGGCTACTACTGCGCGGGCATGAACCAAAAAGCCGACGTCACCATCCACGGCAACGTCGGCGTGGGCGTGGCGGAAAACATGATGTCCGGCCGCGTGCGCGTCAAGGGCAACGCCTCGCAATCGGCGGGCGCCACCGCGCACGGCGGCCTGCTCGTCATCGAAGGCGACGCGGGCGCGCGCTGCGGCATCTCCATGAAAGGCGTCGACATCGTCGTCCAGGGCAACGCCGGGCACATGAGCTGCTTCCTGGGCCAAGCCGGGCGGCTCGTCATCTGCGGCGACGCGGGCGAAAACCTTGGCGACTCCCTCTACGAAGTGCGCATCTACGTCAAGGGCGAAGTGAAATCCCTCGGCTCGGACTGCATCGAAAAGGACATGCGCCCCGAGCACCTGCAAGAACTCGCCCAACTCCTCCAGCGCGCCGGCGTGCCAGAAGACCCCAAAGCCTTCCGGCGCTACGGCTCCGCCCGCCAGCTCTACAACTTCCACGTCGACAACGCCCACGCCTACTGAGGCGAACCCGCGCGACGCCACGAACGCCACCCACCGGACACGGCCACCATGAGCACACAAGCCCCCATCCTGCGCGAATCCGCCACCTTCGACCGCCTGACCATCCAGGAAATCCACCGCGCCGCCGAAACCGGCATCTACGACATCCGCGGCGGCGGCACCAAGCGGCGCGTGCCCCACTTCGACGACCTCCTGCTGCTCGGCTCCAGCATGTCGCGCTACCCGCTCGAAGGCTACCGCGAAAAATGCGGCACCGACGTCATCCTCGGCGCGCGCTTCGCCAAGAAGCCCCTGCACCTCAAAATCCCCATCACCATCGCCGGAATGAGCTTCGGCTCCCTCTCCGCCCAAGCCAAGGAAGCCCTCGGGCGCGGCGCCACCCTCGTCGGCACCAGCACCACCACCGGCGACGGCGGCATGACGCCCGAAGAGCGCGGCCAGTCCGAAACCCTCGTCTACCAATACCTGCCCTCGCGCTACGGCATGAACCCGGACGACATCCGCAAGGCCGACGCCATCGAAGTCGTCCTTGGCCAAGGCGCCAAGCCCGGCGGCGGCGGCATGCTGCTCGGCATGAAAGTCACCGAGCGCGTCGCTGGCATGCGCACCCTGCCCATCGGCGTCGACCAGAGGAGCGCCTGCCGCCATCCCGACTGGACGGGGCCGGACGACCTGGCCATCAAGATCGCCGAACTGCGCGAGATCACCGACTGGGAAAAGCCCATCTACGTCAAGATCGGCGCGACCCGCCCCTACTACGACGTCAAGCTCGCCGTCAAATCCGGCGCCGACGTCATCGTCCTCGACGGCATGCAGGGCGGCACGGCGGCCACCCAGGAAGTCTTCATCGAACACGTCGGCATCCCCACCCTGCCCGCCATCCCGCTCGCCGTGCAGGCGCTGCAAGAAATGGGCATGCACCGGCAAGTACAGCTCATCGTCTCCGGCGGCATCCGCACCGGCGCGGACGTCGCCAAGGCCATGGCGCTCGGGGCCGACGCCGTCTCCATCGGCACGGCGGCGCTGATCGCCCTGGGCGACAACCACCCCAGCCTCGACGAGGAACTACGCAAGATCGGCTCCGCCGCCGGTTTCTACGACGACTGGCACGAAGGCAAAGACCCTGCGGGCATCACCACGCAAGACCCGGAACTCGCCAAGCGGCTCGACCCCGTGCAGGGCGGGCGGCGGCTCGCCAACTACCTGCGCGTACTCGTGCTCGAAGCCCAGACCATGGCCCGCGCCTGCGGCAAATCGCATTTGCACAACCTCGACCCGGATGACCTCGTGGCGCTGACCGTCGAGGCCGCCGCCATGGCAAGAGTGCCCCTGGCGGGAACGGATTGGGTGCCGGGACGGCGGGGGGGTTGATGTGACAGGCGATTCGCCGCTATCTGCGTCAAGTCCCGCCGCCGACCGGATCAAGTCCCGCTCCGCCTCAGTTCTTCAGCCCGACATTGAAATACACAGGCTGTTTGCCTGCTCAAACCCCCGATTTCGCTCGGGTGTTCGAGCAGGCGCGCGAACGTGAGCGCGGCGACGAAAGTATGGCCTTTGCACGGTGCAGAGAAACCGCGCCGTTACGCACCTCGAACAGGATGCTTTGCCCCGCCAACGCATACTCGCCGCCATCAAGGAAAGCGCTATTGATGGCCGCGCCGGGCAGCGCTAAAAGCGCCCCTTACCGCATGTACGGTTCGAGTCGCCGACCTGTGCGGAAGATCAATCAAGGCAAAACGCCAATCAACGATGAACCGCCTCCGCCAGCCATTCTTCGAGTAAATGCCCGTGACGGTTTGCCTTGGTGCGCAGGTAATCGCGGTTCTGGTCTGTCAGTTGCCCGAAAAGACCACGACGCCGGGCGATGTCGATACCGGCTTCGCGCAACGCACGAATTTTTTCCGGATTGTTGGTCAGGAGTTCAATGCGGGAAATGCCGAGTGCGGCGAGCATTTCGTGCGCGGCGCGGTAATCGCGCTCGTCTTTGCCAAAACCAATGACTTGATCGGCGTCGATGGTGTCTAGTCCATCGTCTTGCAGGCTGTAAGCGCGCAGTTTGTTGGCGAGGCCAATGCCCCGTCCTTCCTGTGCGAGATAAAGGACGACGCCGCCGCCTAGTTCGCGGATCGTGCGCAGGCTGTTGCGTAATTGCGCGCCGCAATCGCAACGCTGACTGCCAAACAAATCGCCGGTCAGACAGGCGGAATGCACGCGCACGGGCACGTCTACGGGCCAGCTCCCACGCTCGCCGAGCAGAACCGCGACGTGTTCGCGGCTGCCGTTTTCTTCGCGGAATACAATGAAGTGCGTATTGCCCAACCCGGACAAAGGCACTCTTGCTTCGCTCACCCTATTTACCCTGCCCGGCCCGCTTTCGCACAGGCGGATTACCGCCGTAATCGGCGACGCTAATAATTCCCCCTCCGCGCATAGCCGCGCGATGGCATCGCGCCGCGCCGGGGCGACCGCGAAAACGAGCGATGACGGGATCAATTGCGCCCGCTGCATCAAGCGCAAGGCCGCGCGCCCGGCCTCGTTCAGCGGCGCAAGCGCCGGCGGCAGGCGTGCGCCGCGCGTGATCGCATGGCGCAAGACATCCGCCGCGTCCGGCAGGCTGGCAAAAGACAGGCGCGCGCCGATACCATCGCAGGCGAGGCCCAGGCTCGCTAGACGGTGGAACGATAAGACCTGCGTCGGCACGGCGCCGCTTTTCGCCGCGGCATCCGCTAGCGCGGCAGTGTTTACACCTTCGACCGGCATGACCAGATACACGGTTTCGTGAGCTGTATCGCGCAGAACCACCGGCAAACCGCGACGCAGGTCGAAAACGAGCCGTTCCGAATGATGCATGATGATCTCCTTGGGGGGCCGCCGCGGAGGCGCCGAAACCGATTTGCTTTACGCTTTTTCTGCTGACAGCGGTAGGCAAACATGAAAACGCCCGGCTATTTCGCTGGGCATCATGTCGCTTATGATAATACCGGCGGCGCAGGCGGACGCGCGGCAAGAAAAAGTTTGTTATGGATGCTTGAATCCGTCCGCCGCTTTCTCATGCCGTATGCGAATTGCCGAGGGGCGCAAGCCGTACTCGCTTCTTTCCGCACTCTCGTCCGTTTCATTCCCCCCGCCTCGCGGCGGTCATGACGGCAGGGCGTTCCGTATGACATCGAGGCAAACGGATTGGCGCGGGCATCCGCCAAAACGGCGCGAGGTTCAGGTACGGCGCTGGCGCAATTGCTCGAACAGGCACACGGCGGCGGCGGCGGCGACGTTGAGCGATTCGATGCCTTCCGCCATGGGGATAAGGGCAATTTCGTCAGCGCGGGCCAGCAGGGCGGGTGAGACGCCCTGCCCTTCGGCGCCGAAAATCCACGCGCGCGGGCCGCGCAGGTCGATGTCGAAAAGTTGCCTGGCGCCGCCGCCCAGGCTCGTCGCCACGACTTTGCCGCCATGATCGGCAAGACCCGCCAGGGCATCGACCTGTTCGCTGATGCGCAGGCGAAAATGCGCACCCATGCCGGCGCGCAGGACTTTCGGCGACCAGGCCAGGGCGCAGCCCGGCGTGAGCCAGACTGTTTCGATGCCCACGGCGGCGGCGGTGCGCAGGAGGGCGCCGAGGTTGCCGGGTTCCTGGATGGCGTCGAGGATGATGAGCGAGGCTTGATCCGCCCGTGGCGGCACGGGGGGCGGCAGGGCGATGCTGGCGAGGATGCCCGCCGGGGTATCAACCGGGCTGAGACGAGAGAAAAGTGCGTCGGGCACGCTGAATGGGGTCAGGTCATCGGGCAGGCGGGCGAGCAGGGCGGCGATTTCGGCGCGCCGCCGTCCGCTCTCTGAAACGCAGACTTCCAGCAATGGCGCTTGGGCAGCGAGCGCGCAGTCGAGCAGGTGGACGCCGTCGAGCAGGGTTTGTCCGTATTCGCGCCGCGCGCGCGCATTTCGGGCGAGCGCGGCCAGCCGTTTGATGCGGGGGTTGTCGCGCGAGGCGAGAAAGACAGGGGGCGCGGCGCTCACAGGGCCAGCCCGAGCGTTGCGACGACGGATGTCAGGGTGGCGAGCACGAGCACGATATCCAGGCGTTTGTTGATGTGTCGCATCGCTTCGCGCGCCTGCGCCAGCCCGCCTTTCGCCAGCGCCGCGCGCAGCGCCGCCCAGGGGCCGAACCAGACCGAGGCGAATACCGCGATCATGATCGCGCCGAGAATCGTCATGATTATCCAGCCCGGCGGCGCGTGGGCGACGCCGACCGCGATCAGCATGAAGCCGCCCGTGATGACGATGAGGGCGATGGATGTCCATGAGAGGGGGAAGAAGTGTTCCAACGCCTCGGCCCATTGCGCGACGGTGAGCGCCGGGGAAACCAGACAGACGCGGATGAATACGATACCGCCCACCCACAGCGCGACGCCCGTGAGATGCAGGAAAAGCGCCAGATGGTGAAGCCGCATGTTCGCCGCCCTCCCCTGCTTTTTTCAGGCGGTGTCCGCATCGGCCCAAAGAGGCGGGTTGGCGAGGAGGCGGCGCACGGGGGCGAAGCTTTTGCGGTAGAAGTCCGTGACGCCATGACGCTGGATCGCCGCGAGATGGCCGGCGGTCGGGTAGCCTTTGTGGCGGGCGAGTCCGAACTGGGGATGAAGGCGATCTAGTTCGCGCATGTAGGCGTCGCGCGCGGTCTTGGCAAGGATGGAGGCGGCAGAGATCGCGGGTTCCAGCGCATCGCCGCCGATGATGGCGCGCGCCGGGAAGGGAAGTTCCGGGCAGTGGTTGCCGTCGACCAGGACTTCGCCGGGCGCGATCCGCAAGGTTTCGACAGCGCGCCGCATGGCCAGCAGGCTGGCGCGCAGGATGTTGAGGCGGTCGATTTCTTCCGGCGTGGCTTCGGCGATGCGCCAAGCCAGGGCGCGTTCCCGGATCAAGACCGCCAGGCGTTCGCGCTCGCGGGCGCTGAGTTTTTTGGAGTCGGCCAAGCCCTGGATGGGACGCGCCGGGTCGAGGATGACTGCGGCGGCAACTACCGGGCCGCACAGGGGGCCGCGCCCGGCTTCGTCGACGCCGCAGATTTGTTTTTCAGCCATCTCCATTTCCGGGTGTCCCGGATTCGGAAGCGGTGTCTTGCGATTCGGAGACTGCGCTTTGCGATTCCGGTACCGCGCCCTGCTCGGATGCCGTATCCTGCGATTCGGAAGGGGTGTCCTGAGATTCGGTGTCCTGAGATTCCGGCCTTGTGTCTGATTCGGAAGCGGCGTCCTGTAAATAGGAGAGGATGACGCTTGCCGCCCGTTCCGCCGTGCCCCGGCGCAATTCCGTGTGCAGGGCGGTGAAGCGCTCGGCCAGCGCCGCACAGGCGTCCGCGTCGCCCAACCAGCGGTCGAGCGCGTTGGCCAGAGCATCGGGGGTGGCATCGTCCTGGAGGAGTTCGGGGACGACGAGTTCGTTGAGCAGGATGTTGGGCAGGCCGACCCAGGGCAGGTAGGCCATGCGCTTTACCAGGCGAAATTGCCATTTGCCCATGCGGTAGCAGATCACCATGGGCCGTTTGAGGAGCGCTGCTTCAAGACAGGCAGTGCCGCTGGCGACCAGCACCGCGTCGGCGGCGGTCATGGCGTCGACGGCGTGGCCGAAGAGGAGCCGTAGCGGCAGTTCTTCCGCGGATTCCCGGTTGTGCAGGGCCTCGGTGAAGATTTCGCGCGTCTCGCGCGTTACCAGCGGCACTAGGAAGATGGCGTTTGGCCTGCGGCGGATGAGGACTTCCGCGGTGGCGATGAAGACGTTGGCCAGGTTGCTGACTTCGGACTGGCGGCTGCCCGGCAGGAGGGCCACCACGGTGGCGTCGGCTGGCAGTTCTAGGCGCTCGCGCGCGGCGAGGCGCTTGGGTTCCAGGGGCAGAACGTCGGCGAGCGGGTGGCCAACGTAGGTTGCCGGAATGCCCGCGCGCTCGTAGATGGGCATCTCGAACGGGAACAGGC
The DNA here is from genome assembly GCA_031258965.1 of Azoarcus sp. Taxonomy (GTDB): domain Bacteria; phylum Pseudomonadota; class Gammaproteobacteria; order Burkholderiales; family Rhodocyclaceae; genus WRNU01. The sequence continues at coordinate 6,522 of JAIRMC010000104.1, forward strand.
ACAGCATGTGCGTGACCGCGTGCGCGATGGTTTTGATCCGCTTGCCGCGCCAGGCCCAGATGGAGGGGCTGACGAAGTGGATGGCCGGAATGCCTTCTCTTTTGACTTTTGCTTCCAGCCACAGGTTGAAGTCGGGGGCATCGACGCCGATGAAGGCGGATGGCCGGGTAGACCGAATGTCCCGCAGCAGTTTGCGCCGGATGCCGGACAGGGATTTGATGCGTCCCAGTGCGTCCGTGTAGCCATTGACCGCGAGCAGCTCGGCGGGCCAGAGCGCCTCGAACCCTTCGGCCTGCATTTTCGGGCCGCCGATGCCATAGAAACGCGCGCCGGGGAAATGAACGCGGAGGGCGCGGATCAGGTGGGCGGCCAGCATGTCGCCCGAAGATTCCCCGGCTACGATGGCAATCGTAAGCGTCATGTCAGCGTACCAGACCGCGCGCCGAGGCGTTGATGAAGTCGGCGAAAGGCCGGACCGCGATATGCTCGGTGGCAAGGGCGTTGATTTTTTCGCGCGCGTCCACAAGGGGAAGGCCACTGCGGTAGAGGATGCGGTAAGCCTTTTTGATCGCGCCGATGGCTTCGGGCGTGAAGCCCCGGCGGCGCAATCCTTCGCTGTTGATGCCGTGCGGGGCGGCGGGGCTGCCCGCCACGGTGACATAGGGCGGCAAATCCTGGAGAAGCAGGGCACAGGCGCCGCAAAAGCTGTGCGCGCCGACGCGGACGAATTGGTGCACGCCGGAAAAGCCGCTGAGGATTGCCCAGTCGCCCACCTGGACGTGGCCCGCGAGCGAGGCATTGTTGGCGAAGATGGTGTGGTCGCCGACCAGGCAGTCGTGCGCGATATGCACGTAGGCCATGATCCAGTTGTCGCTGCCGATGCGGGTCACGCCAGTATCTTGGATTGTGCCGATGCTGAAGGTGCAGGATTCGCGGATCGTGTTGCGGTCGCCGATTTCGAGCAGGGTCGGTTCGCCGTCGTATTTTTTGTCCTGCGGTATTCCGCCGAGCGAACAGAACGAAAAGATGCGGTTGTCGCGCCCGATACGGGTTCGACCATCAATCACGACATGCGGCCCGATCCAGGTACCGTCACCGATTTCGACGTGTTCGCCAATGATCGAATACGGGCCGATCTCGACGCCGCCGCCGATTTTCGCGCCAGGATGGACAATGGCGGTCGCGTGGATCATGGCTTGATCCTGAGCGCGCACATCAGGTCGGCTTCGACGGCCACCGCGCCGTCGACACGGGCAATGCCTTTGTATTTGTAGATGCCGCGCTTGCTTTGCGCGAGCCGGACCTCGAACAGTATCTGGTCGCCGGGCACGATCTGGCGCTTGAAGCGGGCGTTGTCGATGCCAGCGAAAAGCACCACGGAGTCTTCGGTGGGAATGACGTCCTCGGTCTTGCACGACAGTAATGCGGCGACCTGGGCCATGGCCTCGATGATGAGCACGCCCGGCATGACCGGATGATGGGGGAAATGCCCCGGGAAAAACGGTTCGTTGACGGTGACGTTCTTGATGGCGAGGATGCGGCCATCTTGGATTTCGAGTACCCGGTCAACCAGCAGGAAGGGGTAGCGGTGCGGCAGATAACGGCGGATTTCGTCAATGTTCATCAGCATGATATTCAGAATTTTCCTTTGCTTTTTCCTGTTGTTCCAGGCGATGTTCAAGGAGGCGTATTTTATTGGCAAGCGCGTCCAGATGGCGAAGATGGGCAAAGTTTTTTACCCATTCGGCGTGTGTCTGCTGCGGCAGGCCGCCCGTGTAGACACCTTGTTTCCTGATCGACTTGGATACCAGGGTGCGGCCCGAGATTACCACGTCGTCGACGATGGATATATGGCCGACAATGCCGACCTGGCCGCCAATTATGCAGCGCGCGCCGATTCTGGCACTGCCTGCGATGCCGGAACTGCCCGCCATCACGGTATGTTCGCCGATATGGACGTTGTGGGCGACCTGTATCTGGTTGTCGAGCTTGACGCCGCTTCCGATTACAGTGTCATCCATAACGCCGCGGTCTATCGACGTGTTGGCGCCGATTTCGACATCGTCGCCGATCACTACCCTGCCGATTTGCGGGATTTTGACCCAAGCGCCCGAGGATTCCCTGGCGAAGCCGAAACCGTCGGCGCCAATCACCGCGCCCGCATGGACGATGCAATCCGCGCCAAGCACGCAACCAGCATAGACCGTGACGTTCGGGGCCAGGCGTGTGCCGCGCCCGATCCGCGCGCCGCGACCGACGTAGCTGTTGGCGCCAATCGAAACCCCTTCGCCGATCACCGCGCCCTCTTCCACCACGGCGCCGGCTTCTATCGCCACCGTGGACGGCACCGCGCAACGCACCGAGGCGCTCGGATGCACACCGGGCGCGACCGGCGGCGCGGGGTTGAAAAACCGGGAGGCGCGCGCGAAATAAAGATAGGGATCGGCGGTAACGATGCACGGGCGATCCCCGGTCGCGTCACGATGCGCGGGAGCGACGATAAAGGCCGCGGCAAGGCTGGTTTTCAGCTGCCCGAGATATTTCGGATTGGCCAGGAACGCCAGATCACCCTCGCCCGCCTGTTCGAGCGTCGCCACCCTGTGCAGGCGCACGCTGCCATCTCCGACCAATTCCCCCCCGAGTTGGGTGACCAGCTCGTCGATTCGCGGCATCGTCGGTCGGCGGCCTTACTTGGCGTCGGACAAAGCCTTGACCACCTTGTCCGTGATGTCGATGCGCGGGTTCGCGTAAACCGTGTCCTGGAGGATGAGGTCGTATTTTTCGCTCTCGGCGATCTGCTTGATGGCCTGGTTGGCTTTTTCAAGCACCGAGGCGAGTTCCTCGTTGCGGCGCTGGTTCAGGTCTTCACGGAACTCGCGCTGTTTGCGCTGGAAATCGCGGCTGAGATCACTGAGGGCGCGCTCCTTGTTGCGGCGCTCGGCTTCGGAAAGTCTGGAATTCTCGCCCTCCAGGGTTTTTTGGAGAGCGTCTATGTCCTTGGCCATGCGCTGCAATTCTTGATCGCGCTTGGCAAACTCCTTTTCGATACGCTGCTGGGCGCGTACTGCCGGGGCGGCCTCGCGCATGACCCGCTCGGAATTGACGAAACCGATCTTGGTGTCCGCGAAAGCCATTTGTGTAGCGCCCATCAAGGCCAAGGCAAGCACGGAGAGGGTACGAACTTTCACGTGTGTCTCCAGGAAAATGTTGTAAATCAATGCAACCCGCATCAGAACGTGGCGCCCATCACGAAGTCGAAGGGCCGGGTTTTGTCGCCATCTTTTTTCTTCAGCGGGTAGCCCAAGCTGAACTTGAGCGGGCCAATCGGGGCGTTCCACGTTAGCGCCAGACCGGCACTGTAACGCAAATCGCTGCCCCTGACGCGCTCCTGCTTGCGCGTTTGCTGGTCTTCGCCCCAGACATATCCGGCATCGACAAAGGTCGAGAAGCGGAACGAGCGGTCGCGCCCGGAGCCTGGCATCGGGAAGAAGAATTCGAGGTTGGCGACGAATTTGCGCGTGCCGCCAACGGCGTCTTCGTTGACGTCTTTCGGGCCGAGCGAGCTTGCTTCGTAGCCGCGCACCGAGCCGATGCCGCCGAGGTAGAAGTTCTTGTAGAACGGCAGGGGTTTGCCGCCATATCCCTTGGCCCAGCCGACTTCGGTATTGAACATCAGCGCGTGCATGCTGCCGATTGGAATCCAGTGCTGGAACTGGTAAGTCACCTTGCCGTAGCGAAGTTCGCCAGGGCGCGTCGCAACTTCGCCGTAGATTTGCTGGTAGGTACCCTTGGTCGGGTAAAGGAAGCTGTTGCGGCTGTCACGCCCCCAACCCATGCTGAGCACCAGGCTATTTACACTGACGTTGCCGATGCCGGTTTCGGGGTTACTGCAATCGAAGTCCTTGCAGAACTGCTTGTATTGATCCGTGCTGTCCTCGTAGGTCGTGATCTTGGTGCGGTCGACAGCCACGCCAAAGCTGATGCTGTCGTCCTCGGCAATCGGATAGCCCACGCGCAGGCCGGTACCGGCCGATATCATTTTGTAGGGGGAGATCGACAGGGTTTCGGACGGATCGTAGGTGCGGTAATAGGCATCCCAGCCCAGGCTCAGGCCATCGACGGAGAAGTACGGGTCGGTGAAGGAGAATGCGAATGTGCGGCCCGATTTGCTGGTGTCGAACGAGAGGGTCGCGGTATTGCCGGAGCCGAAAAGGTTGCGTTCGGAAATGGACGCCTGCAACACGGCCTTCTCGGAAGTGGAATAGCCCATGCCGAGCATCAGGTTGCCGGTGCGCCGCTCCTTGACCGAGAAATTGACGTCGACCTGGTCGGTCACGCCTGGCACGGGCGGCGTCTCGACCGATACTTCATCGAAAAAACCCAGCCGGTCGATGCGCTCGCGCGAACGGTTGATCGCCGAGGCGTCGTACCAGGCGCTTTCCATCTGGCGCATTTCGCGGCGGATGACTTCGTCGCGGGTTTTGGTGTTGCCTGCCAGGTTGATGCGGTGGACATAAACCTTGCGCCCTGGATCGACGTAGATGGTGAAAGCGACCTCGCGTTTTTCCTTGTCGATTTCCGGCGCGGCATTGACGTTGGCGAAGGCGTAGCCCTCGTTGCCGAGGCGGTCGGTGACGGCCTTGGTGGTTTCGGTCAGGCGTTCGCGTGAGAAGATCTCGCCCGGATGGATGGCGGTCAGTTTCAGGTATTCGGACTCGGACAATATCAGGTCGCCCGCATAACGCACGCCGGTGACGGTGTAACGCTCGCCTTCCATGAGGTTGATCGTGATGTAGATGTTTTTCTTGTCCGGCGTGATCGAAACCTGCGTGGATTCGATGTCGAAATCGAGGTAGCCGCGATCGAGGTAATGCGAGCGCAGGCGTTCGAGATCGGCGGCGAGTTTCTGGCGGGAATACTGGTCGCTCTTGGTGTACCAGGTGAACCAGCCCGGCGTGGAAAGTTCGAAAAGGTCGATCAGGTCGTCGGCGTCGAACACCCTGGCGCCGATGATCTTGATCTGCTTGATGCGCGCGACATCTCCTTCATCGACGTTGAACGTGATGTCGACGCGGTTGCGCTCGCGCGGCGTGACCGTGGTGGTGACGGTGGCGCCGTATTTGCCGCGCGACAGGTATTGCCGCTTGATCTCTTGTTCGGCGCGGTCGAGAAGCGCGCGGTCGAAAGCGCGGGACTCGGCCAGATCGACGTCGCGCAAGCCTTTCCGGAGCGCGTCGGTATCGAGGTCCTTGATGCCGACAAAGTCGATTTTCGCAATCGCCGGACGTTCATCGACCACCACGACCAGCACGTCGTTGTCGGTTTCAATGCGCACGTCCCGGAAGAAACCTGTCTCGAACAGGGCGCGGATCGCTTCGCCCGCCCGCGTCTCGTCGAATACGTCGCCCACCTTGACCGGCAGATAGTTGAACACTGTCCCGGCCTCGGTGCGCTGCAAGCCTTCGACACGGATGTCCTTGACCACGAAGGGGTTGAAGGCCCAGGCCGGAACGGAAACAAGAAGGGCCGCGACCAACCCCGTGAGGCGTTTTCGATTCATGGGTAATCTTTCAGGAAACGAGACGGTTGATGTCGTTGAAAAGGGCAAACGCCATAAGCATCAGAAGAAGTGTCAGCCCAATCCGCTGCCCGACTTCCACGGCGCGCACTGAGAGAGCGCCGCCCTTGATAAATTCAAGGGCATAATACAGTAAATGTCCGCCGTCGAGCACAGGTACCGGCAGTAAATTGAGTATCCCGAGGCTGATGCTGATGAGCGCCAGGAAACGGATGAAGGGCGCAACCCCGAGCCGGGCGGATTTCCCGGCGAAATCGGCAATCGTGAGCGGCCCGGAAACGTTTTTCAGTGAAATATTGCCAACGATCATCTGGCCGATGGATTTGAGGCTCAGCACGCTCGTCTCCCAGGTCAGGCGCAAGGCGCGGGCCAGCGCGTCGAGCGGGCCGTAGCGCACGGCGGCGAACATCGCCGAGGCATCGAAGCCCGCGCCAATAAAGCCGATGCGCGCCTCGCTCCCCTCGGTCTGTTTTCCCTCCGGAACAAGCGTGAAATCCTGTTCTTCCCCGGCCCTGCGCACGGTGAACAGCAGGGTTTTTCCGGGCGAGGCGCGCACGGTTTCCACGACGTCGCGGTACGACGTCACCGGCTTGCCGTCAATGGCGGTGATTTCATCGCCTTTGCGCAAACCGGCCCTGGCCGCGGCGCCGCCCTCCATCACGCCGTCGATGAGCGGCGGGAACGGCAAGGGCCGCAGCCCCATGAGAGTGACAGGGTCTTCCTTGCCCGCGTCGTCAATGGAAAAACCGCTCAAATCAAACGCCCGCACGGCATTGCCGCCTTCCGCCGTGCGAACCAGCAGCCGCGCCTCGTCGCGGTCAATCGCGCGGCGCAGCAAGGCCCAGCGCAAATCCTGCCAGCTTTTCACCTCGCTGCCGTCGACCTCCAGCACCAGATCGCCTTCGCGCACGCCTGCGGTTCGCGCCACGCTGTCAGCCACGGCGGTGGGGGCGATGAAGGGCCGTAATTCATTGCTGCCCGCCACGAAAAGCGCCCAATACAGGACAACCGCCAGCAACAGATTGAAAACCGGCCCAGCGGCGACAATGGCAAAGCGCCGCCTTATCGGCTGGCGGTTGAACGCGCGGTGCAGTTCGTGCGCCGCCACTTCGCCTTCGGTTTCGTCGAGCATCTTGACGTAGCCGCCCAGCGGAAACGCCGCCAGCACCCACTCGGTACCATCCGGCCCCATGCGCCACTTGAACAGCGGACGGCCAAACCCGATTGAAAAGCGCAGCACTTTCACGCCGCACCAGCGCGCGACCCAGTAATGCCCGAGTTCGTGAACAAAGATCAGCACTCCAAGGGCGGCCAGGAAGGGAATGACATAGTCGAACAGGAAGCTCATGCGGCACTCCTCTTTTTGATTTCGATGCGGGCCAGTTCGCGCGCGCGGGCGTCGGCTTCCAGCACGGCCTCGATGCTGGCCGCGCCGTATTGTGCGGCCTGCGCCAGCGTGGCGTCTATGACTTCGCCGATGCGGCGGAACCCAAGACGGCGATCAAGAAATGCTTTCACGGCTTCCTCGTTGGCAGCGTTGAGCGTGGCGGGCGCGGAACCGCCGGTTTCGAGCGCCTGGCAGGCCAGGCCGAGACACGGAAAACGCGCAAAATCCGGTCGCTCGAAGCTTAAGGCAGCAATGCCGAAAAAGTCGAGCGCGCTGACCCCGGAAGCGATCCGTTCCGGCCAGGCCAGGGCATGGGCGAGTGATATGCGCATATCGGGATTGGCGAGGTGGGCGATAACCGATCCGTCGATGTAATCGACCATCGAATGAATGATGCTCTGCGGGTGAATGACGATCTCGATCTGGTTGGCGGGCACGCCGAACAGCCAATGGGCCTCGATCATTTCCAGCCCCTTGTTCATCATGCTTGCGGAATCGACCGAAATCTTGCGCCCCATCGACCAGACAGGATGGGCGCAGGCGTCCTCGGGCGAGACGGTTTCCAGTTCCTCAAGCGGCGTGTTGCGGAACGGCCCGCCCGAAGCCGTCAGCACAATACGGCGCACGCCCGCCGACGTCGCTGCCCGGCGGTAATCGCCGGGCAGCGACTGGAACACTGCGTTGTGTTCGCTATCGACCGGCAACAGGCAAGCGTTGGCCGATGCCACCGCATCCATGAACAATTGCCCCGCCATGACCAAGGCTTCCTTGTTGGCGAGCAGCACTTTTTTGCCCGCGCACACGGCGGCCAGCGTCGGTTCGAGTCCAGCCGCGCCCACGATGGCCGCTATCACGGTGTGGACATCCGGCTCCCGCACTACTTCGCACAATGCTTGCACGCCGTCGAGCACCTGGGTCTGGCAAGCCTTGCCCTGCAACAAATGCCGCAGCGTCTCTGCCGCCGCCTTGTCCGCCATGACCGCATAGCGCGGAAAATATCGCAGGCACAACCGGGCAAGGCGGGCAGCCTCGCGGTTCGCTGTCAGGGCGAACACCGAATAGCGATCCGTGTGGCGGGAAATAACGTCGAGCGCGCTCGCGCCGACCGAACCTGTTGCACCAAGAATGACGACGCGCTGGAGATCGCGGACTGGCATGATTATGACGATCAATAAAAATGAAATAACAGCAGAAACAGCCCGGCCACCGGCAAAGTCGACGTCAAACTGTCTATCCGGTCGAGAACGCCGCCATGTCCAGGCAGGAGATGGCTGCTGTCCTTTACGCCAGCCTGGCGCTTCAGGAGCGACTCGAAAAGGTCTCCGACGATGCTCAGCGCGCTCAGGCCGATAAAAAGCGGCTGGAGCAACACCAGCGGCACGAGCACGGAAGCAGAAGCGCCGCGCGCTGCCGCGATGAAAACGGCGCTGCCATACAACATCACGCCCAGCATGGCCCCGACGGCTCCCGCCCAGGTTTTGCCCGGACTGATACTGGGCGCGAGTTTTCTCTGCCCGAAGGCCCGTCCGGAAAAATACGCCGCGGTATCGGCCACCCAGACCGTTGCGGCGGCCGCGAGTACGGCAACAGGGCCGAAGTGTCGCAGAAGTACGAAAACGAAGGTAGACGGCACCAGCACCAGCACGCCGACCGCCGCCGCGCTCCACGCGCGCAATGGCCATTTGTGCCGCAACCAGAACGGCACGACTAGCAGCCAGAACGCTACGGCAAGCAATTCGAGCAACAACACGCCGTGAAACCACGCCTCCATGAAGGCGCCCCCCGCCGCCATCTCCGCACCCTTCCATGCGCCGGACAGCCATTGCGCGGCATAGGCGGATTTTTCGACGATGCTTATGGGAAAACCGAGAGCGAAACACGCGACTCCCAACATCGCTGCGTAAACGATTCGCGCCTTTCCGTTCCAGCCCGCCAGGCCGCCCCACTCCCAGGCCGCCACCGCGCAGATCAGCGCGCAACACGCAATCCAGGCCATGGGCGGAAAAAAGAAAAGCGCGCACGACAAACCGGCAAGCAGGAAAACCGCCGTGACGATGCGGGTTTTAAGCATGCTGCCCCACATCATCAGCGGCGGTCAGTTGCTCGCTGGTGCGGCCAAAACGGCGTTCGCGTTCCCGATAAGAAGCGATGGCCTGGTCGAGCGCGTCCGCGCCGAAATCCGGCCACAAGGTATCGGTGAAATAAAGTTCGGAATAAGCCAGTTGCCAGAGCAGGAAATTGCTGATCCGCTGCTCGCCGCCCGTGCGGATAAAAAGATCGGGTTCCGGGGCGAAGCTCATCGACAATTCGGCGGTAATCGCCTCTTCGGTTACTTCGCCCAGGCCCGGCGTTTTGGCGAGCGCACGATTGACGGCGGAGAGCACGTCCCATCGCCCGCCGTAGTTGGCGGCGACGGTCAGATGCAAACGGGTATTGCCAACGGTCTGTTCCTCGGCGGAAGCGATGGCCTTGACCAGTAGCGGCTCGAAGCGCGAAAGATCGCCAATGACGCGAAAGCGGATACCGTTCTCATGCAAGCGGCTCACTTCCTTTTGCAGCGACTTGATGAAAAGCTGCATCAGGAACGTCACTTCGTCAGCGGGGCGACGCCAGTTCTCGGAACTGAATGCAAAGACCGTCAGGTACTCGACCCCGCGCTCGATGGCAGCGCGTATCGTCCCCCGCAGGGCTTCCACGCCGCGCGTGTGCCCGGCCATCCTGGGCAGGAAACGCTTGCGCGCCCAGCGGCCATTGCCGTCCATGATAATGGCAACATGGCGCGGCACGGAACCGACGGCGGGCACGGCCTGCGTGGAACTGGTAAAACCTCGATCCGCCATCGGAATTCTCCGCATATGCCGCGCCGCCCCTGCCATGGCGGGACGGTCGCCGAATATCAAATTTGCATCAGCTCCTGCTCTTTTTGGGTGAGCAGCTTGTCGATTTCGGCAATGTAATGATCGGTGAGTTTCTGGATATTCTCTTCGGCCCGACGTTCCTCGTCTTCCGAAATGGTCTTGTCCCTGACCGCGTCCTTGAGATGCTGATTGGCATCGCGGCGCAGATTGCGCACCGCCACCCTGGCGTTCTCGCCCTCGTGCCGGACAATCTTCGTCAACTCGCGGCGGCGCTCCTCTGTGAGGGGCGGCATCGGCACCCGGATGATTTCGCCGGTATTCGCGGGATTCACCCCGAGGTCGGAGTCGCGGATGGCTTTCTCCACCTTCGCCACCATCGGCTTTTCCCACGGCTGCACGCCGATGGTGCGCGCGTCGACCAGGGTGACATTTGCGACCTGGGAGATCGGAACCAGACTTCCGTAATACTCCACCTGTATGTGGTCGAGCAGACCCGTATGCGCACGCCCGGTGCGTATCTTGGCGAGATCGGTCTTGAGCGTCTCGACCGATCTCTGCATCTTGTGTTCGATCGTTTTCTTGAGTTCGGAAATCATCGGTAAATCCTCAGGAATGAACCAGTGTGCCTTCGTCCTCGCCCATGACGACTCTGCGCAAGGCGCCGGGCTTGAAAATCGAAAAAACATTGATCGGCAGATTCTGATCGCGGCACAGCGCAAACGCGGTGGCATCAAGCACGGCCAGATTGCGGCCAATGGCCTCGTCGAAGCCGATACGGGCAAAGCGCCGGGCGGAAGGGTCTTTCTTGGGATCGGCGGAATACACGCCGTCCACCTTGGTCGCCTTGAGCACGATCTGCGCGCCGATCTCCGCGCCGCGCAGGGCCGCCGCCGTGTCGGTGGTAAAGAAGGGATTGCCCGTGCCCGCCGCAAAAACCAGCACCCGCCCCGCCTCAAGGTGATGAATGGCGCGGCCCCGGATATAAGGCTCGACCGCTTGGTCGATGCGCAAGGCCGACTGCACGCGGGCGGACAGCCCGTGACGGCGCATCGCATCGGCCAGCGCCATCGCGTTCATCACCGTGGCAAGCATGCCCATGTAATCGGCAGTGGCGCGGTCCATGCCGCTGGCCGCGCCCGCCATGCCGCGAAAAATATTGCCGCCGCCGATCACGACGCCGATCTGTACGCCCAGTCTGGACACCTCCCCGATCTCGGCGACGATGCGCGAAAGCACCTCATCGTTGATGCCGTAGCTGTCGCTGCCCATCAAGGCTTCGCCGGAGAGCTTGAGCAGGATGCGCGAATAGGCGGGCGCGCTGGCGATCATGGCGGCGCGGCTCCCTTATTTCTTCGCGGCGGCCGAGGCGGCTTGCTGCGCCACCTCGGCGGCGAAATCGGAAGACTTCTTCTCGATGCCTTCGCCGACGACGTAAAGCGTGAAGCCCGCCACCGTCGCGCCCCTGGCCTTCAGCAATTGCTCGATTGTTTGCTTTCCGTCCTCGGCCTTGACGAAAACCTGCCCGAGCAGGGTGACTTCCTTCAGGAACTTCTGCACCGAGCCTTCGGCGATTTTTTCCAGCATGTTTTCGGGCTTGCCGGATTCGCGCGCCTTTTCGAGCGCGATGCGGCGCTCGGTATCGAGCAGCGCCGTATCAATACCGGAAGCATCCAGCGCCCTCGGCTTGGAAGCGGCGATGTGCATCGCCAAATCCTTGCCCAATTGCTCGTCGCCGCCAACAAGATCAAGCAGCACGCCAATCTTCGCGCCGCCATGGATATAGGAATACAGCGCGCCCTTTGCCTCGACGCGCTGGAAACGGCGCAAGGTCATGTTTTCGCCGATCTTTCCCACCAGCGCGCTACGGGTCGATTCCACCGTGCCTTCGCCAAGCGGCAGCGCGGACAACGCGGCGATGTCCGCGGGCGCTTTTTCCGCCACCAGCGTGGCGGCGCTTTTCACCAGGGCGATGAAATCATCGTTCCTGGCGACGAAATCGGTTTCGCAATTGCCTTCCAGAATCGCCCCCAGCTTGCCGCCGCTGCCGATGTGGATGGCCACCCCCCCTTCAGCGGTGATGCGCGTCGCGGCCTTGGTCGCCTTGTTGCCCAACTTGACGCGCAGTATCTCCTCGGCCTTGCCCATGTCGCCGTCGGCTTCCGACAGCGCCTTCTTGCATTCCATCATTGGCGCGTCGGTTTTCTCGCGCAGTTCCTTGACCATACCCGCAGTAATTTCCGCCATGCTGACTCCTCGTTCGCATTCAAAAGCAATAACAACGGACGGCGCGCGGCGAATCCTGTTCGCCGCGCTGGCCGCAAAGCGAAATCAGGCGTCGGCCTGTTCGCCTTCTTCCTCCTCGACCTCGACGAATTCCTCGTCGCCATCCGTTTCGACGATTTCCGTCAATGCCTGGCTGCGACCTTGCAGCACGGCATCGGCCACGCCGCGTGCGTAAAGGCGAATGGCGCGGGAAGAATCGTCATTGCCGGGGATCACGTAATCCACGCCATCAGGCGAGTGATTGGTATCGACCACGGCCACTACGGGGATACCCAGCTTCTGCGCTTCGGTGATGGCGATCTTGTGATAGCCGACATCAATCACGAACAGCGCATCGGGCAAGCCGCCCATATCCTTGATGCCGCCAATCGACTTGTTCAACTTGTCCAGCTCGCGCCGCGTCATCAGTGTCTCGCGCTTGGAGAGGCTCTCGATCGAACCGTCCCCCAGCGTCGCCTCCAGCTCTTTCAGGCGCTTGATCGACTGCTTGACGGTCTTGAAATTGGTGAGCATGCCGCCAAGCCAACGCTCATCGACATACGGCATACCGGCGCGGCGGGCTTCCTCGGCGAGCGTCTCACGCGCCTGGCGCTTGGTGCTCACGAAAAGAATCGTGCCGCGCTTGGCCGCGAGCTTGCGCACGAAATCCATCGCCTCGTTGTACTTGACTAGCGTCTTTTCGAGATTGACGATATGGATCTTGTTGCGGTGGCCGAAGATGTACGGTGCCATCTTCGGGTTCCAGAAGCGGGTTTGGTGGCCAAAGTGGACGCCCGCTTCGAGCATCTGGCGCATCGTGACAGACATATGTGACTCCAGTTTTCAGGGTTGTCCTCCGCCGGTCTCCGCCAGAGCTTCTCCCCAGAAAAGCCCCGGCCCGTATCGCCGCTCATCATTGCATCATCCGCAAGAAAAACAGCGAACCCCGATAGGCCCGGCGTGCGAATTTATCTTCCGGAAATCCTCCGAAAAGACAAGCCGCCGATTTTAGCATTGCGGGCGCAGGCGCCTCAAGCTGCGCATAACCCTCAGAGCGTGCGCGCAACGATGAGGTTATGCACCGCTGCCGCTCCACTCGCCTTGAGGCAGCGGGCGAGCGCCTCAAGCGACGCGCCCGTGGTCATGACATCGTCGACAACCGCGATCCGCAATCCATCGAAACGGCGGCGGGCCGCGAAAGCATTGCGCAGATTGGCGAGGCGGGCATCGTGGGCAAGACTCGCCTGCGGCGGCGTGGCGCGTATACGTACCACGCCTGTCAAATCCAGCGGCAAACCGGCGGCGCGCGCCAGCGGGCGGGCGATCTCCACCGCCTGATTGAAACCGCGCTCACGCAGGCGGGCTGGATGCAGCGGCATGGGCATCATCAGGTCGACCGCTGGCGGCGCGTCGAAAGCACGGGCGAAAAACCCGGCCAGCGCCAAGCGATGGCGATATTTGAGCGCCTGCACCAGCATGTCGAGCGGAAAAGTGTAATCGAATACAGCCTGCGTACTGTCGAACGCAGGCGGCTTCCGCAAACAGCGCCCGCACACATCCCCACCCGGTGCAGGCAGTGCGCAGCACGGACAGGCATCCACGACATGGCGTGGCAACTCATTCGCGCAAGCAGTACACAACGGGCCGCCGCCCCTGACCGGACAGCCACACAAGCAGCAATCCTGCGCCGCGAGCGCGGCAAACATGGATGCGAACAGGCCGCGCCACGGCCTTTTGCGAAATTCTTCTTTCTCCGTTTCCAATTTGACTCGTTTTCGTCCGTTGAGCGAAAATGACTAACCAGTTTAATGGATTCCAAAACACAATAAATGATGACAACATCAGCATCCCCTGTCCGGTTCGCGGCCAGACCCGCCCCGGAACCCGCGCCCGCAGCTATTTCGCCTGTTTCCGCGCAGACCCGTTGGCGCGTCGCCGATATCGAGGCGCTTTTCGCGCTGCCTTTTCTTGATTTGCTGTTTCGCGCCCAGGAAACACATCGCGCCCATTTCAAGGCGGGCGAGGTGCAACGCTCGACGCTTTTGTCGATCAAGACCGGCGGCTGTTCCGAAGATTGCGGTTACTGTTCGCAGGCAGCGCGCCACCACACCGGACTGGAGCGCGAAAGCCTGATGCCGCTCGAAGAAGTGCTGGAGCATGCCCGCGCCGCCAAGGCGGGCGGTTCCTCTCGTTTTTGCATGGGCGCGGCGTGGCGCAGCCCCAAGGAAAAAGACCTCGCCGCCGTGATCGAGATGGTGCGCGAAGTCAAGAAACTCGGGCTGGAAACCTGCGTCACCCTCGGCATGCTAGACGGCGAGCAGGCCAGGCGGCTGGCTGATGCCGGACTCGACTATTACAACCACAATGTCGACACCGCGCCGGATTATTACAACAAAATCGTCACCACGCACACGCTCCAAGACCGACTCGACACCATCGAAAAAGTGCGCGATGCGGGCATCAACGTCTGTTCGGGCGGCATCGTCGGCATGGGCGAAGGCCAGGCCGGACGCGCCGGGCTGATCGCGCAGCTCGCCAACATGACGCCGCCGCCCGAGTCGGTGCCTATCAACAAACTCGTCCCTTTTCCCGGCACGCCGCTTGCCGAGGGCGAGACGCTCGACCCGTTCGATTTCGTCCGCACCATCGCCGTGGCGCGCATCACGATGCCGAAAAGCTTTGTGCGCCTGTCGGCGGGCCGCGAGCAGATGAGCGATGAACTGCAAGCCTTGTGCTTCATGGCCGGGGCCAATTCGATCTTCTACGGCGAGCGCCTGCTGACCACCGGCAACACCGATGCGGGCAATGACATGCGCCTTTTCGCGCGTCTCGGCCTGGTTTCCATCTAGCCTGCGGCGCGGCACATGGGCACGCCACCGGATTTCCGGCTGGATCATGCCCTGTTGAGGCGGCGCTTCGCCCGCGCTGCCGCGCATTGTGACGAAGCCGCTTTCCTCGCCTGCGAAGTGGCGCGCCGCATGGACGAGCGGCTCGACTACATGCGCATCGCGCCCCGGCGCATTCTCGACCTCGGCTGCGGTACGGGCAGTGATCTCGCCAGGCTGGCCGGACGCTATCCCGATGCGGAACGGCTTGGCGTCGACTTCGCCCCGCCGATGCTCGCCCGCGCCAGCCAGCGCCTCTCGCCCCGCCGGAACGGCCTGTGCCGCCTGTGGAGCAAGTCCGCCCCCCCTGCCCGCCTCATTGCAGCCGAGGCCGCACAACTGCCGCTTGCCGACGCTTCGGTATCGCTCATCTGGTCGAATCTGATGCTGCCCGCCGTCGACGATCCCCTGTCCGTATTCCGGGAAATGCGCCGCACACTCGAAAACGGCGGTCTGGCCATATTCTCCACCCTCGGCCCAGACACCCTGCGCGAACTTCGCGCGGCCCTGCCCACACACGCCGGGGAGCGCGTACACCGCTTCATCGACATGCACGACATCGGCGATGCCCTGCTGCGCGCCGGTTTCAGCGATCCGGTGATGGACATGGAAATGCTCACGCTCACCTACGCCCGGCTCGATGAACTTTTTGATGATCTGCGCACCACCGCCGCCAATAACGCTTCCACTGCGCGCGCGCGGGGACTGGCCGGACGCGCGGACTGGGCGCAGGCGCGCGCCTGTTATGAGGCCCTGCGCCGCAATGGCCGCCTACCGGTCAGCATCGAAATCATTCAAGGCCATGCCTGGAAAGCCGGTCACTCCACCCCCCGGCGCGACGGTCTTACCGCCGTCCACTTTCACCCGCGTCCACCATCCGCCCCAGTGAACTGAATATGCTTCGAACGTCGAGTATGACGACACACCCCGAAATTCCGCGAAGGCCGCCTGCAACACCGACACTTTTCAGAAAGCGTCGGCGTTGACTCCCGAAAACGCTCTCTTCTAGAATGCCGCCTTCCACAGCGTGGGCGGTTAGCTCAGCGGTAGAGCACTGCCTTCACACGGCAGGGGTCACTGGTTCGAACCCAGTACCGCCCACCAGATACCTGCCCCGCCGTCGGTAACGACGGCGGGGCTTTTCTTTTCCGGGATTGGCCAGCATGACCGTGACCGTTCGTACCCGTTTCGCCCCCAGCCCGACCGGCTACTTGCATATCGGCGGGGCGCGCACCGCGCTTTTCTCCTGGGCCTATGCCCGGCATCACGGCGGCAAGTTCGTGTTGCGCATCGAGGATACGGACGTCGACCGCTCCACGCCGGCGGCCGTGCAGGCCATCATCGACGGCATGGCCTGGCTCGGCCTCGATTACGATGAGGGGCCGTTCTACCAGATGCGGCGCATGGAGCGCTATCAGGAAGTGATCCAGCAGATGCTCGCCGCGGGCACGGCCTATCACTGTTACACATCGAAGGAAGAACTCGATGCCCTGCGCGCCGCGCAGGAGGCGCGCAAGGAGAAGCCGCGCTATGACGGACGCTGGCGCCCCGAGCCGGGCAAGACGCTGCCTCCCGTGCCGGACGGGGTGCGCCCGGTGGTGCGCTTTCGCAACCCGCGCGAGGGGGCGGCGGCCTGGGACGATCTCGTCAAGGGGCGCATCGAGATCGCCAATGCCGAACTCGACGATTTCATCATCGCCCGCGCCGACGGTACGCCAACCTACAATTTCTGCGTCGTGGTCGATGACTGGGATATGGGGATCACCCAGGTCATTCGCGGCGACGATCACGTGAGCAACACGCCGCGCCAGATCAATGTGTTGCGCGCGCTTGGCGCCGCGCCGCCGCAATATGCGCATCTGTCGATGATCCTGGGGCCGGACGGCAAGAAGCTCTCCAAGCGCCACGGCGCGGTGAGCGTGATGCAGTATGCCGAGGAAGGGTATCTGCCGGATGCCGTGGTCAATTATCTGGCGCGGCTGGGCTGGAGTCATGGCGACGAGGAGCTTTTCAGCCGCGCGCGCTTTGTCGAATGGTTCGATCTCGACCGCATCACGCCGTCGCAGGCGCAGTTCAGTTTCGAGAAGCTGAAGTGGCTCAATGCGCAATACATCAAGGCGACCGACGGCGCGCGGCTGGTGAAGGATGTCGCCGGGCGGCTCTCCGGGCGCGGGCTGGCGGTGGAAGAGGGGCCTGATCTCGCCGCGGTGGTGGCGCTGTACAGGGAGCGGGTTTCCACGCTCGCCGAGCTTGCGGAGGCCGCCGCGCTTTTCTATGCGCCGTGCGAAATTCCCGCCGCGCTTGCCGAAAAGCATCTCACGGCTCCAGCGCGGGCGGCGCTCGCAAGCCTGTCCGCCCGCCTGGGCGCGTTGCCGGATTGGGAACAGGAAGCCATCGGCGCGGCGATCAGGGAAACGATGAAGGAACACGGCCTGAAAATGCCGCAAATCGCCATTCCATTGCGGGTGGCGTTGTTCGGGGTGGAGCACACGCCTTCGATCGAGGCCGTCGTGCGGACGCTGGGCCGCGCGCGCGCGCTGGCGCGGCTTGGGTAAGTCGGGTAAGAATCCACTCCAATAGGCCCGCCTTGAACCGCCGCATGGATTGCCGCGTCGATGCGCTCCTCCTGATGACGAGTTCATCGCAAGAACTCGTCGTTGCGAGGGCCGCGGGCCCGTGGCAATCCAGTTCGTTCCACTCGGCGCGCAGCGCCGCTGGATAAAAAGGGGGAGGAAGGGGGACGCCTGTCCACTCTCCACCGCCAAACAAATCAGCGTCGCTACGCTCCGCATGGAAGGAAACCCTCTCCCGCCCCTGACGGGGTGCCCTCTCGCCCGCCAAGCGGGGGAGCAACTGTCTTCCGAGTCAAGAGCAATGAAGCGCTTCATCCCAGGCTTTTCCGGTTCGGACCATGGCATTGAGGATGGTCAAAAGTTTGCGCATACACGCGACGATGG